>JBJDYV010000034.1:0-48985 GCA_051867655.1 Oscillospiraceae bacterium | reverse complement strand
AAAAGACGTCCAGTATTCTGGCGTCTGAACAGGCCTCCTGATCCGGGGCTTCATAAAACGGAAAAAGAGCAGGAGCGGCGCGTTTGCGCCGCTCCTGCTCTTTTCCGATATATGGGCTCACGCTTCCGGTTCGACGATCCGGACGCCCTCCTCCCCGCTGTCCGGGGGACGGATCGGCACGGCGATCACCCCGTCCGCGTCCGCCCGGTCCGAATCCGGGGAAAGGGCAAAGTCCGCGTCCCCGTTCCCTTCCGGCACCGGGGCGGCCATGTCCGGGTCCGTGTTTTTCATCTCCTCCGGCAGCGCCGGGGAAAAGCCGGGATCCACACCCCGGCCCTCCTCCGCCGGTGGGTCGGTCACGGGATCGGTCAGCGAAATATAATATCCTCCCTGGACGACCCCGTCACCCGGGGAACCGGCGGGAGCCGATCCATCGGCCAGCCCATCCGACGGCTGGGCAGCCGCCGGGTCGGTTAGGAAGCACACGGCCAGGACTGCGCAGGCGGCCCCGGCCGCCAGCAGGCCCCGGAAGGCGGGCTTTTGATCCCGCAGCACCGCCTTGACGCGGGCCTTGACCCCCACCTCGCCGAAGGCCAGCGGACAGGCGGCGGTCCCGGCGCGGCGCACGCTGCAGGCGAGCAGCGTTTCGGCGTAGGCCTTTTTCCCGGCCGCGTTCAGATCCCGGACGACCTTCTCGTCGCAGGCCAGCTCCATGTCCCGGCAGAAAAGGACATAGGCCAGCCAGACCAGCGGGTGGAACCAGTACACCGCCAGCAGCAGGAACCCCAGCGGCTTCCACCAGTGGTCCCGCCGTTTCAGGTGGGCCTGTTCATGGGCGAGCACATGTCCCGTCTCGTCCCCGGTAATATCCGACGGCAGATAAATCCGCGGGCGGAAAACGCCCAGGATGAAGGGGGAGTCCACCGCGTCGCAGAGCCAGACCCCGTCCCCCAGGGGCAGGGCGGCGCGCACCCGGCGGCGCAGGCGCAGGGTGCTGACCAGCGCGTACAGCAGCAGCGCGGCCATGCCCGCCAGCCAGACCGCGGCGGCGATGTCCGCCGCCCGGAGCACCGGCCCGGACCGGACGGCCGCGCCGGGGCCGATCTGAATTTGGAGCTCCGCGGCACGCCGCACCACCGGTTCCCCGCCGGGGATCAGGCTCAGCGGGCTTTCCACGCAGACCGGGCACACCAGCCGCACGGCCACCAGCGCCCAAAGGGCGCAGCGCGTCCATTTCGGTGCCCTGCGCAGCAGGGCGCGCAGGACCGCCACGGCCAGAATCAGCCACCCGGCCTTCAGGCTCAGGTCCAGCAGCTTCAGGAAGAGCGCGGTCACGGTCACCCCTCCCCTTCGTAAGCATCGATCAGCCGGCGGATCTCGTCCACCTCCCGGGCGGAAAGGCGTTTGCGCTTGGTAAAGGCGGCGATGAACGCGGGCAGGCTGCCGTCAAAGGTCTCCTCCACGAATTTCTCGCTCTGCATAGCGTAATAGTCGGCGCGGGAGATCAGGGCGGTCACCACGCCGTTTTCCAGGTGAAAAATGCCCCGTTCGCTCAGCTTTTTCAGCACGGTATAGGTGGTGGTGCGCTTCCAGTGCAGTTCGGCTTCACACAGCTTCACCAGCTCGCCGGTGGTCAGGGGCGCGTGCGCCCAGACGATCTCCGCGAACCGGGACTCCACGACCCCCAGCTTCTGTTCGGCCATGAAGCTCCCCCTTTCTGTCTATTCTCTATAGACACATGTAGTCTATCATGAATAGACAGTTTTGTCAACGGATTTTTGCGGACAGATTTTTCGCCGGTACGGTTGTTTTTTTCGCAGAACGTGGTAAAATATTATGATACAATTTGATTACTCTTATAAAAGGACGATGTACCATGAGCAAAATCGACATTATCTCCGGCTTTTTGGGAGCCGGCAAAACGACCCTGATCAAAAAACTGCTGGCCGAGGCCTTCCCCGGCGAGAAGCTGGTGCTGATCGAAAACGAGTTCGGTGAGATCAGCATTGACGGCGGCTTTCTGAAGGAGTCCGGGGTGCAGATCTCCGAGATGTCCTCCGGCTGTATCTGCTGCTCTCTGGTGGGTGACTTCCACCAGGCCCTGAAGGACGTGGAGGCGCAGTTCCACCCCGACCGCATTCTGATCGAGCCCTCCGGCGTGGGCAAGCTGTCCGACGTGATCACCGCCGTGCAGGACACCGTGGCGGGCGACCCGACCATGAAGCTGAACAGCTTCGTCACCGTGGCCGACGCCACCAAGGTCAAGCTGTACATGAAGAACTTCGGCGAGTTCTACAACAACCAGATCGAGTTCGCCGGGGCCATCATCCTGTCCCGCACCCAGAAGCTGAGCCAGGAGAAGCTGGAGGCCGCCGTGGCCCTGCTGCGGGAGAAGAACCCCGACGCCGCCATCCTGACCACCCCCTGGGACGAGCTGGACGGCAAGACCATCCTGTCCGCCATGGAGAAGGTCTCCCTGGCCGACGCGATGCTGGCCGAGCTCGAGGAGCACCGCCACGACCACGAGGACGAGGACGAGTGCGATTGCCATGACCATCATCACGACCACGATGATGACGATGATGAGGATGAGCATGACCACCACGATCACGACCATGAGGACGGCTGCGGCTGCCACCATCACCACGACGACGATGATGACGACGACCACGATCATGATCATCATCACCACCATGACGATGCTGATGACGATGACGACGATGACCATGACCATGACCACGACCATGACCATGACCACGACCACGGCGGCGAATGCGGCTGCGGCTGCCATGACCACGACCACCACCATCACCACCACGCCGACGAGGTGTTCACCTCCTGGGGCCGCGAGACCCCCAAGACCTTTACCCGCGCCGACCTGGAGGCCATTCTGGAGGCTCTGGACAGCGGCGAATACGGCGCCATTCTGCGGGCCAAGGGCATCGTGAACGGCGGCGAGGGCTGGCTGGAGTTCGACTACGTGCCCGAGGAGCACGAGATCCGCGCGGGCAAGGCGGATTACACCGGCCGCCTGTGCGTCATCGGCGCGCAGCTGAAGGAAGACAAGCTGGCCGAACTGTTTGGAGTGTAAGCCATGGGCAAGCAAAGAGAGGAGATCCCGGTCTATCTGTTCGCCGGGTTCCTGGACGCGGGCAAGACCCGGTTCATCAACAACATTCTGGCCGACGGCTTTGCCGAGGGCGAGCGCACCCTGCTGCTGCGCTGCGAGGAGGGCGAGGCGGAGTACGAGTCCCGTCTGCTGAAAAAGAACATCACCGTCCTGGACGTGGAGGACGAAGACGACCTGACCCGGGCCTTCCTGGACGAGTGTGAGAAGAAGTACCGCCCCGAGCAGGTTCTGATCGAGTACAACGGCATGTGGCCCCTGCAGCCCCTGATCGAGGAGATCCTGCCGGACAACTGGCTTTTATACCAGATCATGACCCTGGTGGACGCCCAGACCTTTGATGTGTATGTGAAGAACATGGGCCAGCTGATGATGGAGAAGATCGTGAACGCGGATATGCTGGTCTTCAACCGCTGCACCCCCACCCTGGCCGAGCAGCTGCGCAAGCGCAACCTGCGCATGGTCAACCGCCGGGCGGACATGTACCTGGACTATATCGACGGCCGCTCGGAGGAGTACCTGACCGGGGATGAGTGCCCCTTCGACCTGACCCAGGACGTGATCGAGGTCCCCGACGACGACTACGGGGTGTGGTACGTGGATGTCATGGACCACCCCGACCGCTACGTTGGGAAGACGGTGCACATGAAGATGGTCATGTGCCATTCCAAGAAGTTCCCCGGCGTCAGCTGCCCCGGCCGCTTCGCCATGGTCTGCTGCGAGAACGACGTGCAGTTCCTGGGCCTGATCGCCGAGGGCGAGGGCCTGGGGGCCTATGCCAACCGCGACTGGGTGGATGTGACCGCCCGGGTCAGCGTGGAGGAACGGCCCGCTTACCAGGGCAAGGGCCCGGTGCTGAATGTCCTGTCCCTCTCCCCCGCCGAACCCGCGAACCCGGATGTGGTGAGTTTTTGAATGAAAAAAGAGAGCTGCCGGCGGCAGCTCTCTTTTTCTTTGTTTGTTTTTTTGACAGCATAATCAGATTTGCCGCCGTCTCCGACGGAGGCGGGGCCAACACCATTTCTTTTTGCTGGTTCAAAAAGAAACGGTTTTGGATTCCAAAGAAAAAGGCCGTGCGGGGTCGGGCGCATATCCTCCTCGCTTGCGGGGACGCTCGTCGTCAATGCTTACGCCCCCGCACCGATCTCCGGCAAGGCGTTTCCATACCTGCGCGAGTTTGCCGTGTGGGTGGTTACTGTCGGCGCTGTGCTCAACCGCATTGGCTCGTTCCCTGACCGCCGTCACGGCGGTAACATGATCCATGTTCCCAGTTGGTGTCCTCCGCAAACAGCGCCTCAGGTGGCAGCAGTCCCGACCGCACGCGTGCAGATAAAACTGCAAACGCCGTGTTCCGCACCCAGGGAGGTAGGTTTCCAAAGGGAGGGTAACCCTCCCTTTGGCCGTTTTAAGAGAGTGGGGGTCCGGGGGAGGGAGAGAATCGGGACTCTCCCTCCCCCGGGGACTTTTTGCTTCTTTTTCGTCCGTGAAAAAGAAGGGGAGGCCCTTGGGCCCCCGCGTAGCCTTGCGGATTTTTGCCGCGTTTCGGAGGGGATAAACCCCTCCCCTCCATACATCATTCAGATCTTTTCCAGAAAATCGCAGGTCTTTCCGGCCGGCTGATCGTCCAAATGTTTTTCTTCCGCGTTCTGCTGGGCGCGGATTAAGATCTCTCTTGCCCGCCCGAAATTCATTTTTTCGATGGCCTCCACCGCATCGGCGGCAGCGGCAAAGAGTTGAATGTACAGTTCTTTATAATTGACCATATTTCGTCACCCAAACAAGATTTTAGGACAAATAGTCCAAAAAGTCAATAGGACAATATGTCCTGCGTTATGCTTGTCTCGGTGATGAAAATGCAATTACGAATTCGTGATCTACGGGAAGACAAAGATAAAACGCAAAAGGAGATCGCAGAGTATCTTGCGTGTGACCAGTCGCTGTACTCGAAGTATGAGCGCGGGGAGCGCGCGTTCCCCCTGGAGTGTGCGGACAAGCTGGCAGACTTCTACGGTGTCAGCGTCGATTATCTGATCGGGCGTACCAATGTGGAGAAGCCGTATCCGAAGAAATAAAACAAGGCCCGTCCGGGTGGGGAATGTAGGGGCGGGTATCACCCGCCCGCAAAAAGGCGCTTCCCCGGCCGGGGAAGCGCCTTTTTCCCGTATTTCCTTATTCCGTCCGTTCGTCGCCGTAGAAGAACACGGCCACGGTGCCGGGGCCGCAGTGGGCGGAGATGATGGTGCCGATGTTCTCGATCTGGATCCTGTCCGCCGTGGCGCCGAAGTGCTCCTTCAGGGCCAGGCGGGTCTCCTCGGCCAGCTCGGGGCAGTTGGAGTGGCCGATGTAGAACTTACCGTCATAGTCCGTGCCGTTCTGGATGTGCTGCAGCACGGTGTCCACCGTCCGCTGGATGGCGTTTTTCTTGCCGCGCACCTTGTCGTAGGCGATGATGCGCCCCGCGCTGTTCAGGCGCATGATGGGGCAGATGCCCAGGATGGTGCCCACGGCGGCGGCGGGGCCGGAGACCCGTCCGCTGCGCTTGAACTGGGTCAGGTCGGTGGAGAAGAACTGGTGGTGGACCTTGTTGCGGTTGGCCAGCACCCACTCCTCTACCTCCTCGATGCTCTTACCCGCGTCCCGCAGGTCGGCGGCCGAGTCCACCAGCATGCCGTAGCCCACCGAGCTGCACAGGGAGTCGACGATGACCAGCTTGCGGTCGGGGTACTTCTCCCGCAGGCTCTCCGCCGCCTCGCAGGCGTTGCGGTACGAGGGGGTCATGCCGGTGCCGAAGGCGATGTGCAGCACGTCGCCCTGCTGCAGCAGCCCCTCCAGGTACTCCTCATAGCGGAAGGTGTTGATCTGGGACGTGGAGGGCAGCTTGCCCTCCTTCAGCATGGCAAAGAAGGCGGGAAGGGCGTTGGGGTCCCGCCCCATGTCGTCCACATGCTCCTCCCCGTCCACGCTGTAGGTGTAAAACAGGACCGGGATCCCGCGTCCGCTGATATAGCTGTAGGGCAGGTCCACGGTGGACTCGCAGGACAATTGAAACATTTGACTCACAAGGATCTTCCTCCTTCTCTTGTTTTCTGCTTCTATTTTACCATAAAGCCTCCCCGCGTACAACGCTTTTCTGTCCTTTTCCCAACGCGGAACGGGATGAAAAAAAGGGAACGCGGCGGGCGTTCCCTTTTTCCGGTCTGTTTCAGGGCAACACCACACAATTCGGCAAGAGGATTCGGCGAGAGATTTTGAGTTCGGAAAAAGGTGCTTTTTCGCAGGAATACTTGGTGTATTTCAAGAAAAAGCACCGCATTTCCGGCTCAAAAGATCCGTTGAAGCCCGCAGGCGCAATTGTGCGGTGTTGCCTTAGCTTTTTTCCTGGAAGGTGGTGCCGCAGGAGCGGCAGGTCACGGTGATCTTCCCCTTCCCCTTGGGCACCCGCAGGTACTGTTTGCAGTTGGGGCACTTGAAGTAACAGTGGTCCTTGTCCTGGTGGATGGTGCGGCGCATCCGGACCCACTGCTGCACCGGACGGATCAGCTTCAGGAATTTGGCGTTCTCCGCGCGGCGGCGCTCAATATTACGGGACAGCATCCGGATCAGGGCCACGATGATGGCCACCATGCCCAAGGTACTGAAAATGCCGATGCCGGTCACCGCCGACAACAGGAGAAGGATCAGGTACAGGATCAGCAGAAATAGATTGAGCTGGTCCGATCCGTACCGGCCAGCCATAATTCTACGCAAAAAATTCATGGACTCCGTGTCGTCTCCTTCGCTTGGTTCTTTTATCAGACAATACTATATTCCTTTCCCGTGAAAGGGTCAATGCCTTTGCCGTAAACAATTTGTGAATTCTATCTTGCATGGAGCCCATCATGAAGTTATACTTATTGTTGTAAGCTTGAATCTTGCCCGGCGGGCGGATATGGAATCCGCCCCTACAAAGGCATCTGCCCCACCAAGACACAACAGACAATAAGGAGACTTTTTATGGCCCGAATCGATAAAGAAAATTACTATCTGGACATCGCGGAGACCGTCTCCGAGCGCTCCACCTGCCTGCGCCGGTGCTACGGCGCCATCATCGTCCAGAACGACGAGATCATCTCCACCGGCTACAACGGCGCCCCCCGGGGCCGGAAGAACTGCGCCGACCTGGAGTACTGCACCCGGGAGGAGCTGAAGATCCCCTCCGGCGAGCGGTACGAGCTCTGCCGCTCCGTCCACGCGGAGGCCAACTGCATCATCTCCGCCTCCCGCCGGGAGATGCTGGGGGCCACCCTGTACATGGCCTGCCGGGACCCCAAGACCGGCGCGCTCCTGCCCGGCTCCACCTCCTGCTCCATGTGCCGCCGCCAGATCATCAACGCGGGCATCAAACGGGTGGTCATCCGGGACAATAAGACCGACTATCGCGTGGTGGACGTGCAGAAGGAGTGGATCGACGAGGACGACTCCCTGCCCGATACCGGGCGTTAATTCGGACAAATTTCCTTGACAGAAATGCACAGCGGATTTAAAATAGATAAGGTTAACTATCTTTCATTTGAAATATAAGAAAACCAGAAAACTGAAAGAAAAAAATTGCAAGAAAGGGGGGTGTTCCGACCAATGCCCATTTGGTTAGGAGTCGTACTCTGCATTGTCTGCCTGCTGGCAGGCGTGCTTATCATCGGCTTCCCGCTTGGCATTCAATACCGCAGGAGAGTGGCGGAAAAAGAGATCTCCAGCGCGGAGGAAGAGGCCAAGCGCATCATCAACGAGTCCATCAAGGCCGCTGAGAGCAAGAAGCGGGAAGCGCTGGTCGAGGCCAAGGAAGAGATCCTGAAGGCCCGCAACGAATACGAAAAGGAAGTCAAGGAACGCCGCGCCGACCTGCAGAAGCAGGAGCGCCGCCTCCAGCAGAAGGAAGAGAACCTGGACCACAAGCTGGAGAACATGGAAAAGAAGGAAGAGTCCTTTAACCGCAAGCAGGAAGCCCTGGAAGCCCAGAAGGAAGAGGTCGCCCAGCTGAAGAAGGCCGAGATGGAGGTGCTGGAGCGCATCTCCGGCTACACCGCCGAGGAGGCCAAGAACTACCTGATCAGCCAGCTGGAGGCTGAAGTCACCCACGAGTCGGCCATGAAGATCAAGGAGATCGAGGCCCACTACAAGGAGGAGGGCGACAACATCGCCCGGGAACTGATCTCCCTGGCCATCCAGCGCTGCGCCGCCGACCACGTGGCCGAGGCCACCGTGTCCGTGGTGCCCCTGCCCAACGACGAGATGAAGGGCCGCATCATCGGCCGCGAGGGCCGCAACATCCGCACGCTGGAGACCATGACCGGCGTGGACCTGATCATCGACGACACGCCGGAGGCCATTACCGTGTCCTGCTTCGACCCGGTGCGCCGGGAGATCGCCCGTCTGGCTCTGGAGAAGCTGATCCTGGACGGCCGCATCCACCCCGCCCGCATCGAGGAGATGGTGGAGAAGGCCAAGCGCGAGGTGGACGCCACCATCAAGGCCGAGGGCGAGCGCGCCGTGTTCGAGACCAACGTCCACGGCCTGCACCCCGAGCTGATCAAGCTGCTGGGCCGCCAGCGCTACCGCACCAGCTACGGCCAGAACGTGCTGAATCACTCCATCGAGGTGGCCCATGTGGCCGGGCTGCTGGCCGCCGAGATCGGCGCCGACGTGACCCTGGCCAAGCGCGCCGGCCTGCTGCACGACCTGGGCAAGTCCATTGACCACGAGGTGGAGGGCTCCCACGTCCAGATCGGCGTGGAGCTGGCCCGCAAGTACCACGAGAGTGAAGAGGTCATCCACGCCATCGAAGCCCACCACAACGACGTGGAGCCCCGCACCGTCATCGCCTGCCTGGTGCAGGCGGCCGACGCCATCTCCGCCGCCCGCCCCGGCGCCCGGCGCGAGAACCTGGAAAACTATATCAAGCGCCTGGAAAAGCTGGAAGAGGTCACCTCCTCCTTCGCCGGCGTGGAAAAGTCCTTCGCCATTCAGGCGGGCCGCGAAGTGCGCATCATGGTCAAGCCCGAGGAGGTCAGCGAGGATCAGATGGTCATCCTGGCCCGGGACATCGCCAAGAAGATCGAGGAAGAGCTGGAGTACCCCGGCCAGATCAAGGTCCACGTGCTGCGTGAGACCAAGGCCATTGAATACGCGAAGTAATTCTGAACCTTGATTCTACAAAAACGCCTGGTAAAAGGTGTGTCCCCATAAGAAAACATGGATCAAGGCCGGAGCCCACGCTCCGGCCTTGACTTTGCCAATGTCACTGGATTTTCGTTTCATATCGAGCCGATTTTTTAAGGCATAATGGAATATATGGTGCGAAAAATCGGCGATGAGATGGAACGAAAAGACGTGTCAGTGGGCCATGGTTTCTTATGGGGAGGCACCTAAAGGCCGGGCGTTTTTTCAAAGGGAGAACGTCGTATGAAGCAGAAACAGAAAGAGGAAACGCCCCGCACTCTGGCCGGGGAGCTGTACTTCTGGCTGCAGACCTTCGCCGTCGGGCTGACGGTCCTGGTCCTGCTGATGGTCTTCGTGGGCCGGCCCGTGGTGGTGGACGGCAGCTCCATGGAGCCCACCCTGCATGGCGAACAGGAGGAGGGGCGTATCCGGGACGTCATTCTGATCCGCTCCCTGTTCTACACGCCCCGGACGGGAGATGTGGTGGTACTGCACAAGGACTTTGACGCCGCCAACAAGCCTATCGTCAAGCGGGTCATCGCCACGGAGGGACAGACGATCCGGATCGACTACGCCGCGGGCACGGTGACGGTGGACGGCGTGGTTCTGGAGGAGGACTACATTCTGGAGCCCATGGTCCAGAAGGGGTGGCAGACCATCACGGAGATGACCGTGCCGGAGGGCAGCGTGTTCGTCATGGGCGACAACCGGAACGTGTCCGCCGACAGCCGCGACGCCACTCTGGGCGCGGTGGACTGCCGGTACATCCTGGGCCAGGCGGTGGCCGTGGTGTTCCCCCTGCAAAACATCAAGGGGCTTCTCTGAAAAGCGCCCGGCCATCAGGCCGGGCGCTCATTTTTTCGTTTTTCACTGGACCCGGCTCATGCGGAACAGCACCCGATACTCCACCGTGTCCCCCTCCCCCGCCGCCTGCCCCAGGGGCGTGATAATGTACGTCAGCCGGTATCCCAGCACTTCCCGGTCCAGCGTCCCCTCCCGGTGGCCGGACAGCTCCTCCAGCACCGGCAGAGAGCGCAGGGCGGCGATGGGGCCCGCGTCCGCCCAGGCGAAAGCCCGGAAGGCGATGCGCATGACCTGCTTTCCCGCGCCATCCGGGCGGTAAGCGGACGGCACCGCATCCGTGCGGCTGTAGGAAAGGGCGGTCACCGCGCCGTCCTGCTGCTCGATCACAAGCCGCACATCCCCGTCGGCCACCAGCTCGCCCCGGCCGTTCATCCGCACCAGGGTGCCGTCGGGCAGCAGGGTCTGCGCGTTCAGGCCCTTGTTCTGCCGTGCGCTGAGCTGGTTATAATTCTCCACAAACTGCATCACGGTCAGGTCCCCGCCCCGGTTGTCCGGCAGTTCAGCGGTCATGCCGAGCAGGAGGAACGCCCCCACCAGCGCCAGGACGGCCGCGGCGGCGGCTCCGAGCCGCCAGGGGCGGAAGGGTTTGGCCGCAACAGTGATGCGGTCATCCCACTCCGGCCCCCGCCCGGATCTGATCTCCTGATAACTCTTCCAGCCGCGGTAGAGCGTATAGATGGGAATGTTGCAGCCCGCGCCGTAGACAAAGACCTCCCAGGTGCGCTCGGCGGCCCGGCCAAAGGACAGCGGCCGTTCTTTCTCATCCCCTACCGAGATCCCCATCAGGGCCTTGCCCGGCGTGGCGCCCCAGCGGGAGACGCAGAGGGCCTCCAAGGGGATCAGCAGCGCCCACACCAGAAAGGTCAGCAGCCACTCCGCCCACCGGGAAAGCTCTCCCAGATCCACCCCAAACCCCAGGGCGAGCCCCCCGCAGAGCAGCAGCTCCAGAATGCCCATGTCCAGCCAGCGGGCAAAAAAGCGCCGCCAGGGGACCCCGGCGGACCGGACCCGGTCGCTTTCGGGTACGGGCGGGCAGGCCTCCTCCCCCGCCTGCGCCGCCCGGTCGTAGGTGCGCAGGTACCGCTGAGTGTCCAGCGTATGGAAGGCGGCCCCGTCCGCCTTCATGGCAGTGCAGACCTGTTCGGCGGCGTTCTCCTCCTGCCGCTGGGTGCGGAGGGCGTCCAGACGCCGCTCCAGCTCCTCCCCCATGGCCGTCTCGCCCTTCCGCAGGGCGCGGATGGACTCGAGGGAAAACCCCAGCCGCCGCAGCAGCTTGATCTTCAGCAGGAGCCGCAGGTCGTCTTCGCTGTAATCCCGGTAGCCGTTGGCCCGGCGCGCCGGCTCCAGCAGGCCCTCCCGCTCATAAAAGCGGATGTTGGTCCGGTCAAGCCCGGATCTTTGCTCCATCTCCCGAATGGTGATGGGGACCACCTCCTTTCCCCTTCATTCTAAAGGGTAAACCAGGTGCACAGTCAAGGATTTTTTCGCAAAAAAGCCCCCGGCCGGAAGGCCGGGGGCTTCGTGCTTCATAGGGGAGCTTGTCTTACAGCTCAGCCAGGCAGATGAAGACGGGGTTGTTGGCGGGAACCTCGGTGATGGGAGTCAGAGAGCCATCGGCGCCAACAGCGTAGCTGCGGACCACGTTGTCGGGACGAACGGGGACCAGCAGGACGGAGCCGTCGGGAGTCAGCTGCATGTCGCGGACAGCGTCCTTGGGATCGGCGGGGCACTTGCCGACGCCGGTGGAGAACACCTTGGTCAGCTTGCCGTCGGCAGCGATGCTGAAGCCCACGATGGTGTCCTCGCCGCGGTTGTTGACATAGACGTACTTGCCGTCGGGAGTGATCTGGACGGTAGCCAGCTCGTTGCGGCCGGAGAAGCCGGGAGCGACGGTGGACTGCTTGTCAACAAAGGACAGGATGCCGTTCTCGGAGTCGAAGTTGAAGGCCCAGATCTCGGAGGAGAACTCGCAGGTCATGAACATATGGCCGCTCTTGTCGAAGGCGCAGTGACGGGGACCGGTGCGCAGAGGAGCCTGGAAGATGGAAGCCAGGACCAGCTTCTCGCCGCCCAGACGGAACACATAGATCTTCTCGGAAGCCTTCTCGCAGACGATCAGGAACTTGCCGGAGGGATCGACCACGACGATGTGGGCGTGGGGGCTGGCCTGGGAGTGGCCGCCGGCCTGGGGAGAGGTGTTGGGATCCATGCCGCAGCCGGTCAGGACGAAGCAGTCGCAGGCGGGCTCCAGGGAGCCGTCAGCGTTGACAGGGTACTGCACCACGGTGGAGTCGTCATAGACGAACTGGTTGGTCCACTTGCCATCGGCGGTCTCGACAGCCTTGATGACGTGGTCGAACTTGCCGTGGTTGGCGGTGAAGACATAGTTCTCGTCGGGGCCGACGCAGACGGAAGCGCAGGAGCAGCCGATGGTGGGCTGCTTGTTGATGAAGGTCAGACCGGCGGTAGCGGGATCGACCTTGAAAGCCAGAACGGTGGTGGGGTTCTTCTCATTGCGGCCGGCGTCCTTGCGCTCGTCCACGGAGTACAGAACCTGCTTGCCCTTGGCATAGGCCAGGAAGCCAGCGTAGCCGGGCTCCTGGACGCCGTTGTTCAGCGGGGTGATGGCCTTGCCGCCCTCGCCGATCTCAAAAACTTCGATGCCGCCGGAACCGCTGCCGACGTAAGCAATCAATCTGCTCATTGTAGTAATCTCCTTGTCTTAAATATGATTGAAGATGGTGCAAGGGTTTTGCACGATTCAGCACAAAACCCTTGCATCTGAACCAAGTCAAGTGGCTTTGTTCAGGATAATCTTACTTCTTCAGCTCGGTCAGAGTGTTGGGGTTGACGGGGATGCCGGGACGGCCGGGATACTTCTTCATGACCTCAGCCAGACGAGGATCATCCTGGCAGCACAGCCAGCCATCCTTGTAGACATACTCGGTCTCGCCGTTCTCGTGCTCCAGAGTCAGAGTGCAGTTGCGGATATCGCCGGTGATGTGGGGATAGAAGTTGTAACCCGGGCGGCCGCCGGCGGAGCCCAGGTGCCAGTGCACGTTGGAGCAGTCCATGTGCTCGATGGTGCGGCGATAGATGTCGTTGGGGCACTGATAGTAGTTGACGTGAGCGTTGGGATGGATGCCGAAGTGGAAGGTGTCGAACAGCCAGATCTTGTCGCCGACCTTCTCCTCCATCTCCTTCAGGAAGGCGTACAGCTTCTTGGCCTCGACGCCGCCCTCGATGCCGACCATGCGGGACTCCTCGACGGTGATCTTGATGGGCTCATCCCAGTAGGGAGAGATCTCGATGTACTTGCTCCACCAGGGCAGCATCTCGGTGAAGTACAGGACGCCGTTGACGTGGGTGCAGTTGATGGGAGGATGGACCCACTCGGGAACGGGCAGGTAGTGAGAGGAATTCTCACGCCAGGAGTCGTAGGGCATACCGGGGACGCCCACGCCGTTCTCGTCCTCGCGCTTGACGGGGTTGACGGTGTAGCCGGTCAGATCGGTGCCGTTGGGATCGGTCATGTGGAACTTGGTGGGATGATCCAGGTTCATGAAGGGCTCGGAAGAGATGTGACGCAGCATGATGGTCAGCTCGTAGGGAGTACGGGCCCAGTCGGTCATCATCAGGTCAGCAGTGACGGGGAACAGACGGACCATCCAGGTACCGGCGTCGTAGTCCAGGCCCTTGGGCTGCTTGTCCGGGCGGCGGGGGAAGTCCTTCTTGGCCTGCTCGGTCATACGGGCGGGGTCGTTCAGGTGAGCGCACTCGATGTGGCCGCGGAAGTCCGCGATCTCCTCGACGGGCATCTGCCAGGGGGTGTTGATGATGATGTCGGCGCCCTCGATCGCCTTCTTGACGACGGGGGGATAACGCCAGCCATGCTTCAGCTGAGGATCGTCGACCCACAGGATGGAGCAGCGGCAGTTGCGGGACGTGAAAGCGGTGGAGACCCAGCCGATCGCTTCTTCGTCGATCAGGTTGTCGCCGCCGTACAGGCCGTCCTTGTGGACCAGGATCAGAACTTCCTTCTTCGCGCCGGACAGATCGATCGCGCGGCCGACACAATTGTCAACCATGTCAGACAGGAAATCCCATGCTTGCTCAGGAATACCAACTTGAGGTGCCATGATATTTTTCCTCCTTAAAAAAATTTGACTAAAAATAAGAAATGCAGCGGATCGCTTCAGCCGGACTTATGCCGCTACGCTACTCGCTGCGCTATTATTATAATAATTCCGCAACCTTTTGTCAATCGTTTTTTGCCGGTTTTGCTTACTTTTACCGTCGTTTTTGGACGTCTTTTCCAGCCCCTGACCCCAGGTGTGAACTTTCTGTAAACATAGCGTGCCGGACCGCCCCACGGGACGCTCCGGCACGCTTTGAAGCTGTGAAACCTTTACTTTGTCTTGGCCGCTTTGGCCTCGTCGTGCTCGGGGAGCTGCTCCCTGACCCGTCCCCTTCTGCGGCCCGCCAGGGCGCTGAGGAACAGGATCACCAGCAGCAGGATGCCCTGCACGGACTGGGAGTAGTGGGCGTCCGACTTGCCCATCAGGGCCAGGCCCTTGACGATGATCTGGATGGAGAAGGAGCCCAGCAGGATCTTGTAGAACTTGGCGGAGGAGCCGCCGGTGACCATGACGCCGCCCAGGTAGATGGCCATGATGACCCGGATCTCCAGGAAGACGCCCATCTGCTGGTTGGTGGAGCCCACGGTGGCCATGTTGAACACGGCAGCCACGCCGGCCATCAGGCCGGACAGGGCAAAGGCGATGATCTTCATCCTGTCCACCGGGACGCCGACAAACTTGGCGGTGGTCTCGTTCTCTCCGATGGCCCGGCTGTAGCGGCCGACCTTGGTGAACTCGAACACGTAGGCCATGATGACCACGATGACCAGGAACAGGATGACCATGACGGTGGAGTTGCTCAGGAAGGACAGGCCCGCGGGCAGGCTCTGCACGTCGGTGCGGATCTGGATGAAGTTGACCAGACCGCGCACGCCGATGAGCATGGCCAGGGTGAGCATGAAGGAGGACACCTTGCACTTGCTGACGATGACGCCGTTGAACACGCCCACCAGCAGGCCCACGATCAGGGTCACGGGGATCATCAGCCAGTCAATTCCCGTGGCGTAGGCCGCCCAGGTGCCGATGACGCCGGACAGGGCCAGGTTGACGCCCACGGACAGGTCAGTGCTGCCCTGGGACACCACGAACAGGGTGCCGCAGGCCACCAGGATGGTCTGCATGGTCTGCTCCAAAAGGGTGCTCAGGTTGCGCACGGTCAGCATCTGGAAGGTGCCGGTGCGCTCGTTGTAGCTGGCAAAGGTGAAGAACAGGAAAATGACGATAAAAGCGATAAAGGGGACCACATCCTGGAACATCAGGTTCCCCAGCTTATTTGTGCGTTTTCTCATATCATCACCTCAATGATGGCCTGCTCCGTGAACTCTCCGTCGCGGCTGATGGACCGGGTCATTTTGCCGTCCTTCATGACGATCAGGCGGTCGGCCATGCCGATGACCTCGGTCAGCTCGTCGGAGATGAGGATGGTGGCGATCTTGTTCTTTTTGGCTTCCTTCATCAAGGCGTAGATGTACGCCTTGACGCCCACGTCCACGCCGCGGGTGGGACAGTCGAGTATGAGCACCTTCACGTCCTTGGCCAGCCAGCGGCCCAGGTTGATCTTCTGCTTGTTGCCGCCGGACAGGGCGCTGACGGGCTGGTTGATGCCGGTACACTTGACCGACAGCTTCTCCACCATCTCCTGGGCCAGCAGCTTCATGCGGCCGGGGGAGATGTACCCCAGGGGGCCGGTCAGCTCGCCGTAGGAGGGCAGGGTGAAATTCTCCCGGATGGCGTCGTTGATCAGCAGAGCCTCGGAGTCGCGGTCCTTGGGAACGTAGCCCATGTTGTTCTTCAGGGCGTCCATGGGGGTTTTGATGTCCAGGTCCTTCCCCACCAGATGCACGCTCCCGGCGCTGGCTTTGGACAGGCCGTAGACCGCCTTGCCCACGGAGTGGATGCCGGAGTCGCTGAGTCCGCAGAAGCCCAGGATCTCACCGGCGTGGAGGTCAAAGCTGATGTCCTCCAGCTCACCGGGTACGGTCAGGTCCTGGACGCGGAGCACCACTTCGTCGTCGTACACGGCCTCGTGGTCGGCGCGGTAATAGTCGCCGCTGACCTCGCGGCCCACCATCATGCGCTTGATCTCGTCGGGGCTGGTATCGGCGGAGACCACGTTGCCCACCACCTCGCCGTCGCGCAGGACGGTGATGGTGTCGGTGATCTCCAGCATCTCCTCCACGTCGTGGGTGATCAGCACCACGGAGCGGCCCATGGCCTTCAGCTTCTGCAGAAGCTCGTACAGCTTCTGGCGGTTGTTCAGGGACAGGGACTGGGTGATCTCGTCCAGCAGGAGGATGTTGGGGTCCACGGACAGGGCCCGGGCCAGCTCCACCATCTTGCGGGACTCGATGAGCATGTTGCCGGGGTCGGCGTTCAGGGGGGGCATGGGCAGGTCCCATTTTTCAAAGACCTCGGCTGTGGCCTTCTTCATGGCCTTGACGTTGAGCACACCGTGCTTCGTAAACTGATGGGTGCGGCCCAGGAAGACGTTGACGCCCACGGGCAGGCCACCCACCACGCCCAGCTCCTGCAGGACCATGGCGATGTTGTGCTTGTAGGCGTCGGCGGGGCTGTGGGGGGCGTAGGGCTGGCCGCCGATGGTCATCTCGCCGGAGTCGGGGGGATAGATGCCCGCGATCTGGGAGATCAGGGTGGACTTGCCGGACCCGTTCTCCCCGATCAGGCCGCGGATCTCGCCCTGCTTCAGGGAGAAATCGATGTTTTTGTTGGCGTGCGTGGAGCCGAAGCTCTTGTTCAGGCCGTGGATCTCAAAAATCGCTTCGCTCATTTCACGACCTCCTTTGTACCGGCCTGGCCGATGATGCCGAACACAACGACGAAGGCGCCCAGGAACACATCCTGCAGGGTGCCGGAGGGGACGCCGAAGAACGTCATGATGTTGAACACGCCGTAGATGATGATGGAGCAGAAGGGCACCGCCACGATGATGTTGATGCGCTTCTGAAGGATCTGGGCCAGCAGGGCGATGGCCAGGGGCTTGAAGATCATCTGGATGCTGGTCAGGCCGGACATGGCGAAGGTCTTGCCGTTGTAGCTCTCCTGGACGATGCAGGCCACGCCCATGAGCAGACCGGCGATCAGACCCACCGCCAGGATGGTCCTGGCGATGTTGATGCCCAGGGCCTTGGATACGTTAGCGTTGCCGCCCACGGCCCGGACGTTCAGGCCGATGGTGGTCCGGTTGTAGACGAAGTAGACGATGACAAAGCCCACGATCAGGATGATGACGTTCAGGGGGAACTGGCCCAGGGCCCGCAGATCCCGGCTCAGCTCGGTGTCCACATAGGGCTTGGTCAGCTTCGCCGAGCGCAGGAACACCGACAGGGCCTCATAGACCAGGGCCAGGCTGATGCTGGCGATCCAGGAGGGGATGCGGGTGGCGGTGAAGATGCCGAAATTGATGCACACCAGCAGGGTGCCCGCAATCAGGCCGCCCAGGACGACGCCGGGATAGCCGAAGGCGTTTCCGAAGGCGCAGGCGGCGAAGGAGCCCAGCACCAGCACGCCGCCCATGGACAGGTCCGTATAACCACAGGCGAACAGGAAGCACAGGGCCCAGGCGATGAAGGTGGGATAGACGGAGTTGGAGACAATGATCTCCACGTTTTTGACCGTCAGGAACTCCCCGCCGGTGAACAGGTTGACGATGACCGCCACGACCACCATCGCCGCGATCAGGATCAGCAGGTTCAGGCCCGTGTTCTGCTGTTTTTCGGTCTTGTTGACAGTCTTGGTTTGCAAGTTGCGTCACGCTCCTTACAGAGCGGCAGCGCCGCTCTGATCCGTTTCGGAGAAGCCCCGCCCGCCGCTTGGGGCGGCAAGCGGGGCTTTGGATCCGGGATATTTGGTTCTTCCGTCTGCTTACTTGTTGTCCGCCACCAGGGACTCCAGATTCAGGTGGTTCGCCATGAAGTCCGCAAAGGTGTCGTAGGTGACGTTCTCGTTATAGCGATACACCAGAGTCTTCAGCACCTCGTCGGTGAAGGGGATGTTGTTCAGGAAGAGCCGCTCGTAGTCGTCCACGTTGTCGGCGTCAATGCGGAAGCCCACGCTCTTCAGCTCGGGGGCCTTGCCCTCGTTGTCCAGGATCTGATGGCCGTCCAGGTAGTTGATCATCAGGGCGGCGGCCACGGCGCAGACCAGGTCGTTGCCGGTGGTGGCGGCGGCGATCTTGCCGTTGCGGATGTACTCGATGGCATCGGTGTTGGCGTTGGTCACGTAGATGGGCATGCTGATGCCCAGAGTCTCCATGGCGTTGACGGCGCCGGGCACATAGTCGCCCACCATGGCGTACAGGCAGTCGGCGGTCTTGTTGGCGCTGAGCATGGCGTTGGCCTTCTCCTGGCCCTCAGCGGGACTGGTGCAGCGGGCCTCCTCCAGGATCTTGCCGCCGCCCTCTTCCACGAAGGCCTTGGTAAAGCCGGCAATACGCATCTCGAAGTGGGCGTCGCCTACGTTGCCGCCCAGCAGAACGGCGGTCTTGTGGCCGTCCTCCGCGGCGGCCTTGCCCATGATGTAGCCCTCTTCATACATATCGGCGTTGACGGAGCCCAGGTAATACTCGTTCTCCTCGCGGACCTTGGCGCGGTCCTCGTCAGCGCCGGTAAAGACAGCCAGCACGAAGGGGATCTTGGCCTTGGCGCACTCCTCGGCCGCCTTGGGCAGGGTGGGCTCGGCGGTACTCTGCATGATGATGCCGTCCACCTCGGCGGAAATGAAGTTCTGAATATTCTGCAGTTCCTTGTCAGCCATATGGTCGTCACTGGCGCGGGAATAGGTCGCACCGTAGGTATCCAGAGCGTCGGTGGTCACGTCGGCCATAAAGTCGAAGGTGGCAGTTCCGGCACCCCAGGTATTGAACCCGATGTAATAGGACGTCCCGCCCTCCTCGGAGCCGCCCTTGTCCTTGCTTCCGCAGGCTGCCAGGGCCAGGCACATGCTCAAAGCCAGTACGATCGCCAGGGTCCGTTTTGCAAGTTTGCTCATAGTCTTTTCTCCTTTCATATTTCCATCATATGGCTGCGTGATCCGATCCATTCCGCAGCCATTTAAATGGGCTGAACAAGTGGGCCGAAGCGGGGCTTTGGGGCGGTTTTATTTCTTTCGTTCCCCCGCTGCAAAACCCTTGAGTCAACTCGCACTTTATGATATGATAGTCGTGGCTTGATCTATGGCATCGATCACCCCTTATGCAGCCTCAGCGCCGGAAACGGCAGATCAGATCATAAGCGGGGAATGTCTCATGAACAGTCGTCAGGTCGAATTGTTTCTCAGCGTCGCGAAGTACCTGAATTTCACAAAGGCTTCCGAGGAGAACCATGTCTCCCAGCCCACCGCCAGCCGCCAGATCGCGCAGCTGGAAGAGGAGTGGGGCGTGGAGCTGTTTTACCGGAATCAGAATATCGTCCGGTTGACCGCCGCCGGCAGCGCCATCGCCGCCGAGCTGACGCGGATGCAGGGGGACTTTGAGACTCTGCTCGCCTCGGTCAGGAACACGAAGGAATCCATCAGCGGAAGTCTGTCCATCGGGTACCTGAGCTATTTGAACACCGACATTTTTGTCTATCCGCTGATCGAGGAGTTCAGGAAGCGGTATCCCAATGTGAAGGTCACTGCGGAGCCCGCCGTCTTTTCCGTGCTGGGCAAGGGGCTGACCCACGGGGACTTTGACGTCATCTTCATCTACAGCCTGGACCTGTGCTTCGTCCGGGGGGTCCGTCACATCAACTGCTGCCCGGTCTCCCACATGATCGCCATGTCCAGCACCCATCCCCTGGCGACGAAAAAGGACATCCAGCCCTCCGATCTGTCGGGCGAGACCTTTTTGCTGGCGGAATCCAAATGGCGCAAGAGCCGCGAGAACGACGTGCTGAAGGTCTGCAAGCGGTGCGGCATTGAAAACGTCCATTTCGGGACCGCCAGCAGCGTGGAGGATGTGATCACCAAGGTCCGCAACGGCGCCGGCGTTGCCCTGGTCACGTCGGACAACCCCTGCTTCTTTGACAGCCGGTATGTCTGCATCCCTGTGCCCGACGTGGGCGCCGCCAATTACATCGCCGCCGTGTGGAGCACCGCGTACCGCAACCCCGTCATTCCGGTCTTCACAGAGCTGGCCGCGGAGCGTGTCTCCTCCCTGGGACATATTTAGTAAGATTTACTAAAAAAATGTATCACCAAAAATCTTTGTTGTGAAATATTTATTTTGCATGCTTCCTTATTCATTATCTGAATAAGGAAGCATTTTATTTCGGGAAGTTTCTCTTTTCTTCAGTAAAGCGGATAAAGCGGCACAAAATGTCTTCCCCTCCCCCTTCACATGCCAAAAAAAGGCAGGTTTCCGGGATAAAAAAACAGCGCGCCCCCGTTTGGGGACGCGCTGTCTCAGTGCGACAAAAAACCTCGCAGATAAGTGAGGCACGAAATCTATGATTTCGGCTGCCGAACTTATGCTGCCTAGTTTCGCCGCCGCAGCGGCGAAATAAAATGGGATCCGTTTTCTCCGGCGACATGTGCGTCGGAGAAAACACTTCTCGGTCTGCAAACGTGCAAATTGTCCGCTATTGGCGGACAATTTGTGCGCTGCAGCAGGCCGCAGTCCTTTTGTCGGAAAAGGCGCAGCCTTTTTCGACAGTCTCAAACAGCGCGCCCCCGTTTGGGGCGCGCGCTGTCTGTATCAACTTGTATCAGGCCGGTTGCGCGGATGGGATCACACGCCCAGCCACTTGCTCTTGGTCTCCTCGTCGTGGCGCAGCTCCTCGGGCGTGCACTGATGGACGACCTGGCCCTTGCTGATGATGTAGACATAGTCAGCGACGGACAGGGCCATGTTGAAGTTCTGCTCCACCAGGAAGACGGTCAGCTGACCCTTCAGCTTGGTGATGACTTCGCCGATCTGCTTGATGATCAGGGGGGCCAGACCTTCGGACGGCTCGTCCATGATCAGCAGGTCGGGGTTGGTCATCAGGGCGCGGCCCACGGCCAGCATCTGCTGCTCGCCGCCGGAGAGCAGGTTGCCGGGCATATTCTGGCGCTTCTCCAGGATGGGGAAGAAGTCGTACACCCGCTCCAGGGTCCAGGCGTTGGGCTTATCCTGGCCGCGGGCGCCCACGGTCAGGTTTTCCTTGACGGACAGAGAGGCAAAGATGCCGCGGCCCTGGGGCACATAGGCCATGCCCTTCTTGGCGATCTTGTGGGGCTCCATGCCGCTGATCTTCTCGCCCTTGAAGGTGATGGTGCCGCTGCGGGGCGGGGTGATGCCCACGATGGAGCGGCAGACGGTGGTCTTACCCATACCGTTGCGGCCCAAGACGGACACGGTGCTGCCCTCGGGAACGTCCAGGGAAAGATCAAACAGAATGTGGCTGTCGCCGTAGTAGCTGTTGATGCCTTCGATCTTTAACATGTTCTCCATGTTCTGTTCCTCACTTTCCTAATCACTCTTCGGAGCCCAGATAGATCTCCTTGACCTGCGGGTCATTGCGGATCTCATCGGGCGAACCGATCTTCAGGATCTGACCGAAGTACAGGACCATGATGCGGTCGGCCAGGGTGAAGACCAGTTCCAGGTCGTGTGCGCAGAACAGCAACGTGGTGTTTTCGCTCAGCTTGCGCAGCTTCTCCGCGAAGGCGCCGGCCTCGGCGGTGGGCAGACCGGCGCTGGGCTCATCCAGCAGAACCATCTTGGGCTCGCAGGT
This sequence comes from Oscillospiraceae bacterium, assembly GCA_051867655.1. GTDB lineage: Bacteria > Bacillota > Clostridia > Oscillospirales > Oscillospiraceae > JAJPXI01. Next base: position 26,945 of record JBJDYV010000034.1, on the reverse strand, counting down.
AAAGGCCATGACCATCTCCAGCAGGCGCTGCTCGCCGTAGGACAGCAGGGTGGGCACCATGTGGCGCTTCTCCCACAGGTCCACGGCCTTCAGCAGGTGCTCCGCCTTGTCCAGCAGCTCCTTGCGGGTCTCCAGGGTCTTGACCATCTGGAAGTGGTTCTTTTCGCCGCCGTGGAAGGACAGCAGGATGTTGTCCAGGATGGTCATCTTCCAGAACAGGTTGTTGCCCTGGAAGGAGCGGGCCATACCGTGGTGCAGATGCTGGTTGGGGGAGAGCTGGGTGACATCGTGGCCGTCGAAGATGACCTTGCCGCTGGTGGCAGGGCCCTGGCCGCCGATGGCGTTGATCAGGGTGGATTTGCCGGCGCCGTTGGGGCCGATCAGAGCCAGTTTTTCGCCTTCCTTGACATCGAAGGTGACGCCGGTCAGAACTTTCAGACCGCCGAAGGATTTGGTCAGATTTTCAACTTGCAGCAGGCTCATTTCTTCATCTCCTCTCCGGCGTTTTCAGCAGCGGCAGACTTGCACTTGATGGCGCCCTTTCCGTCGGGGAACAGCTTGTAGCCGACCCAGTTGTACAGGCGGATCAGGTACGGAGAGATACCGCCGCGCAGGAACAGGACGCAGACCACGTACAGCAGGCCCAGCAGCAGCGGCCAGCGCTCGGGGGCGAACTGACCGGCGTAGGTCTCGAACAGGGTGATGATGAAGCCGCCCAGGACGGGGCCCCACAGGGTGCTGCCGCCGCCCATGATGACCATCAGCATGGGCTTGGCCGAGGTGGTCAGGTCCAGATCGGTGGGCGTCATGATCAGGTAGATGTAGCTGTACAGCATACCGGCGATACCGGCGAAGATGGCGGCAATGATGCAGGCCACATACTTGGTCTTCCAGGTGTTGTAGCCCAGGGCCTTCATGCGGCCCTCGTTCTCGCGGATACCCACGATGGAGCGGCCGAAGGAGGAGCGCATGATGAGCTTCAGGATAATGAAGCAGATCAGGAAGCAGATCAGCACGAAGTAGAACAGCGAGGTCTGGTTCCACTTGATGTTGACGAAGCCCAGATCCGGGCGGTGGCTGGACTGACCGTCGGAGCCGCCGGTGAATGCGATCCACTTGGTGGCCACGGCGCTGAGCAGCTGGCCGAAGGCCATGGTGACGATCAGGAAGTAAGTACCGGAGAACTTCAGGGTGAAGTAGCTGATGACGGCGCCGAAGACCGCGCAGACCACCAGGACCGCGACCAGCACCAGCCAGAAGTTTGTAATGTTGGCGTGGTTATACAGCAGGGTGACTGTGTAGCCGCCCAGGCCGAAGTAGGCCGCATGGCCGAAGGAGCGCATGCCGCCGTAGCCCATGATGACGTCCAGAGAGGCGGCAAACAGGGCGAAGATCAGAGCCTTGCTCAGCATGGAGACGGTGACGGGCTTCATAAACAGGGGGCACAGGACCAGGAACAGCACGCACACCAGGGAGGGAACCCAGCGGTAGGCGGTCATCTTGGCGGTCAGGCGGCCATTGCGGATGACCACCTCGGCGCGGGGCATGGGATCGGGATGGCCCTTGGAGCCGGTCTTCTCCAGGTCGGCCTCGATGGCCTTGTTGACGTCCACCTTGCGGCCCAGCAGGCCGGAGGGCTTGATCAGCAGGACGATGATCAGGACCAGGTACTTCAGGAAGGGAGTCAGGGTGGGCAGGTACACGGTGCCGAAGGAGTTGGCCACACCGATGATCACGCCGCCCAACAGGGCGCCCTGGATGGAGCCGGTGCCGCCGACCACGACGACGATGATGGAGTCCAGCAGGACGCTCCAGGCAGTGCCCGCGCCCACGCCGGTGACGGAGCCGCCGATCATGGCGCTGGCGCCCGCGACCAGGGAGCCCAGGATGAAGACGCCGGTGAAGATCAGTTTGTTGTTAATGCCCAGGGTCGCGGCGACCTCGCGGTTGTCCATGCCGGCGCGGACCATGGCGCCGACGCGGGTCCGATCCTGCAGCAGCCACAGCAGGATGCACATGATGCCGCCGAAGATGATCATAAAGATCCGGATCCAGGGCACGGTGATGTTGCCCATCTGGAAGCCGCCGGTCAGGAACTTGGGAATGGGCGCGGTCATGGGCTGGCCGCCCCAGATCCACTGCGCCACGTTGTTCAGAATGTTGATGACGCCGATGGTCAGCAGCACCTGATAGGTGGGATACTTATACAGACGGCGCAGGAAGCCGATCTCCAGGACGGCGCCCAGCGCAGCGCCCACCAGAGCGCCGACGATAATCGCCAGGAACCAGTTCTGCGTCGCGCTGTAGACGGCGATGCCGCAGTAGCCGGCGAACATGTAGATGGCGCCGTGAGACATGTTGACCACGCGCATCAGGCCCAGGGTCAGGGACATGCCGGTAGCGATCACAAACAGGACCAGGCCGTTGGCGAGACCCATGATCAAAATGCCGAGAATGGTTAAGAACAAATCCATGAGGTTGTGTGCCCCCTTTTTCTGTGAAAAGAGTTTCGGAAGGACTGCTTCCTTGGGTTTCGGGTGTCACTTCGGCCGGGGGCCGAAGTCGGAGAATGGGATGTGGGACACCGTTCGATCAACAACCGATGTCCCACATCATCACGCGATCATGTCAAGAGCGATATGCGGGGAAGCTGCAGAGGATCAGCCGACGGTCAGGCCCTCGGGAGGCACGTTGGCGTACTCCTTGACCATCTCGTAGTTGTAGCTTCCGTCGTCCAGCTTGACGACTTTGACCACGTAGACGCTCTTGGTAGCGATATTGCTGCCGTTTTCAAAGACTGTGCGCCCCTCAGGGCCGGTGACGTCAGCGGCCTTCAGCGCGTCACGCAGGGCTGTGAGATCGGAGGTGTCGCCATCCAGGGATTCCACGGCGGCCTTCAGCAGCTGCAGGACCTGAACGGTGGCGCCGGGCAGGTTGTTGCCGATGGGGAGGGAGCCGTCATGGTCCGCCTTCCAGGCCTCCACGAACGCCTCATTCTCGGGGGAGTCGATGTTGTAAGCCCAGGTCATGGGGGCGTAAGTACCCATCATCTCTTCCACCAGATCGGGGTTGGTGGCGGTCAGAGCGTCGCAGATGAAGGAGTCGGTAAAGGCGCCGTGCATCACGGCCACGATGGGCAGCTTCTCGCTCAGGCCCATGCTGTACCAATCCTGCCACAGCTGGATGGCGGAGGAAGCGGAGGTCCAGGCCACCAGGCAGTCAGCGCCGGAGTTGGCCAGGGGGATCAGATAGGAGGAGTAGTCGGTGGTGTCGGCGGGAGCCCAGCGCTGATCCACCACGGTGCCGCCCAGGGCCTCGAAGTTGGCCGTGAAGGGATCCATGTAGGACTTGCCGCCGGTGTCGTCCTTGGTCAGGGTGACGACGGTGCGGTAGCCCAGCTCATTGTAGATGTAGTCCGCCATGACGGTGGGCATCTGGGGAGTGGAGCCGGAAGCGCCCAGGACCCACTCGTTGTCCTTGATCATGCCCTCGGGAGTGGGGTTGTAGAAGACCACGGGGACCTGGATGGCAGCGGCGATCTTGGCCACGGCGCCCTTATGTCCGATCAGGGTCGGCCCAAAGATGACGCACACGCCGTCCTCTTCCACCAGGCGGCGGGCCGCGTCGGAAGCGGCGGCGGCGTCGGACTGGGAGTCCTTATGATAGACTTCCACCGGACGGCCGGCGATGCCGCCCTGCTCGTTGATCAGCTTGACGGCAAAATCCATGTCATCCCGGGCCTGCATGCCGGTCAGAGCCTCATTACCGGTCAGGTCGCAGATGTGGCCGATCTTGATGGGCTCGCCGGAGGGCTCGGAACCCTTGTCGGTGTTTTCAGCAGCGTTGTCGGTGTTCTTTTCCGCGTTGTCGGTAACTGCGTTGTCGGAGGGTTTATCTTGCTCTTTGTTATCGCCGGAACTGGAGCAGGCGGCCAGAGCAAACAGCATAGCGAGTGCGAGAAGCATTGCGATGATCTTTTTCATAATACCTTCACCTTCCTGTTTTGATTGGTCGTACAGCAATGCATGTTTTGTCCATCTTAACTGCATGGTGAACCCAAAATAGCCGGCTTTCTTCGTCTCCTTTCCCGTCCCGGGCAGGCCTGTGGTACCGCTTCCCCTTTCCCATTCGGGCGGCACGAGACCCGCTGCTTTTTTCCGCGGTCACCGCCTCCCGAAAGACGGTTTCCGTTTTTTGACGTTTTGCACATAAAGAAGCCTTTTTGTGGGCCACTTTAAGTTTGGACTTGCCAAAATAATATCACAACTTCCACAGGTTGACAAGGCGAATATTTTTGGATTGGTGGTATTATCTTTGTATGAAAAAAGAGGTCAAAACGCCGAAAAAAAGGGGGCCACCCGGGGAAAAAAGTGCGGGGCATCACAATGATGCCCCGCACCTTGATAACAGGTCAGTCAGATCGGGATGGATCAGCCGACAGTCAGGCCGTTCACGGGGACGTCCTCATAGACGTCAACGATCTCATAGTTGAAGGAGCCGTTGTCCAGCTTGACGACCTTGGCGATGTAGACAGCCTTGGCGGCGATCTTCTGGCCGTTGAAGGCGGTGTGGCCCTCAGCGCCGTTGGCCTCAGCGTTCTGCAGGGCGGCATACAGGCTCTCGCCGGTGATCTCGCCGTCGACGGACTCAGCAGCGTTCTTGATCAGCAGCAGGCTGGTGTAGCCGGCGCCGGGCAGGTTGGAGCCCACGGGCACCGCGCCGTCGTTCTCAGCCTTCCAGGCTTCCACGAAGGCGGCATTGACTTCGTTGTCGATGGAGTACGCATAGTTGATGGGAGCATAGACGCCCAGCTCCAGAGCCTTCTCCACGACCTCGGGACGCTGCTTGCTCAGCTGCAGCCAGATGAAGTAATCGGTGAAGCCGCCGTGAACAGCGCCGTACAGAGGCATCTTGTCAGCCAGACCCTGGTCATACCAGGTGGTCCACAGGGTCACGCCCTGAGTACCGGACAGCCAGCCCACCAGAGCGTCGGCTTCCTTGGTCACGCGCAGCAGATACTGGCCGATGTCGGTGGCATCAGCGGGGACACGGATGTCCTCGATCACGGTGCCGCCCATGGCCTCAAAGTTGGTCTTCAGGGGGCCGACATAGTTGTCGCCGGCGGTGCCTTCCTGGGTGATCACATAAATGGTGCGGCAGCCCAGTTCGTTGTACAGGTAATCAGCCATAGCGGTGGGCATCTGAGCGGTGCCGCCGCCAGAGGACATGAAGTACTCGTTCTTCGCGGCCAGGAACGCGGGAGTGCCGTTGTAGCACATCACGGGGACCTGATACTCAGCAGCGACAGGAGCGACAGCCTGCTTGTGGCCGATCTGGGTGGGGCCGACGATGGCGACGACGCCGTCGTTCTCAACCAGCTTACGGACAGCGGAGGCAGCGGCGGAAGCGCTGGACTGGCAGTCCTCGGTAACGATCTCGATCGCGCGGCCGTTGATGCCGCCCTGCTCGTTGATCAGCTTGGCGGCGAAGTCAACGGACTTCTGAGCCAGCGTGCCGGTGGAGGCCTCGTTACCGGTCAGGTCGCACAGGTGGCCGATCTTGATGGGGTTGTCATAGTCCACCTCGACGGGCGCGGGCTCGTCAGGGGTCTCGGAAGCGGGGGCATCAGGGGTCTCAGAAGCGGGGGCATCGGGGGTCTCGGAAGCGGGGGGAGTGCTGGTCTCTTCCTTGTTGTCGCCAGAGCTGGAGCAAGCAGCCAGGGCGAACACCATCGTGAGCGCAAGCAGCAGAGCGATAATCTTTTTCATACTAGTTTTCACCATCCTATTTTGATTGCAGCATTTAAATGTACGTTGTTGACGAGCTGATCGAAATAGCGGGTTTCCTCCTTTCCTGCATAGTTCAGGTTTGCACGCAGCCGTAGGCCGCTGCATCTTACAACCCGACTGAATTCCGTCAAATTGCACATAAATTGGCTTCATTTTTTGGATTCCTTCGGTTTGCTTGCCAACATAGTACCACACCCCGATTCAAATGGCAAGGGTAAAATCTTTAGATTTGTATCAACATTTTTTGATTTTCTCTGTATGGACCGAAATAGGCGCTGAAAAAGCGCCCGGGGAACCCCCGGGCGCTTTTGATTCAGGAGATAAATTTGTCAGCCGAGCAGGCCCTGGGGAGCCACGTCCTCATAGGTCTTCACGATCTCGTAGTTGTAGCTGCCGTCGTCCAGCTGGACCACCTGGACGATGAACACGTCCTTGGTGCAGGCGCCGGAGCCGTCGAAGGACATATGGCCGGCGGGGCCGTCGATCTCGCAGGCCAGGATGGCGTCGCGGACCGCCTCGGCCTCGGTATTGCCGTCGATGGACTCAATGGCGGTCTTCAGCAGCTGATAGGCCTGGTAGATCTGGCCGGACAGGTTGTTGGAGGGCACCGTGCCGAACTCCTCTTTCCAGGCGGCCACGAAGGCCTCGTTCTCCGGCGTGCCGGTGTTGTACACATACATGCTGGGAGCCTTGGTGCCCAGGATGTACTCCACCACGTCGGGGTAGGTGGCCTCCAGAGATTTAATAATGTAGTCGTCGGTGAAGGCGGACTGCATGATGGCGGTCATGGGCAGGGACTCGTGCAGGCCCAGCTGGTGCCAGTTCTGCCACAGGGCGATGGCGTTGGAGCCGGTGGTCCAGGCCATGATGGCATCGGCGCTCTGGTCCAGGGACAGCAGGTAGGGCGCCCAGTCGTCGCAGGGGAAGGGGGCGTAGGCCGCCTTGACCACCTTGCCGCCCAGGGCCTCAAACGCGGTGGTGAAGTCGTCGGTGAAGGTGCGGAAGCCGATGTTGTCCATGGTCACGATGTTGACCGTGCGGTAGCCCAGCTCGTTATAGGCGTAGTCGGCCATGACGGTCATCTGGGGGTTGGCGCCGCCGGAGCCGATCAGCCAGGGGTTGGTGGCGAACAGGTAGCTGGGGGTGCCGTTGTAGAAGATCAGGGGCACGCCGGCCTCCGCGCAGTACTCGGAGACGGCGCTCTTCTGGCCGGCCTGGTTGGGCCCGAAGATGGCGATGACCCCTTCCGACTCCACCAGCATCCGGGCCGCGTCGGCGGCGCCGCTGGCGCTGCCCTGGGCGTCACGGGTGACGACCTCCACGGGGCGGCCGCTGATGCCGTGCAGCTGCTCCACGGCGAATTCCAGGGAGCGCTTGGCCTCCTGGCCGGTCAGGGCCTCGGTGCCGGTCAGGTCGCAGATGTGGCCGATCTTGATGGGCTCGCCGGTCAGCTCAGCGGGCTCGTCCGAGGGCTCCTCGGAGGGCTCTTCCGAGGGGGGCGTGTCCGGGGTGTTCTGGGTGGTATCGGGCTTGTCGGAGGTGTCCGCGCCGCTGTCCTTGCCGCTGCAGGCGGCCAGGGCAAACAGCATTGCCAGTGCAAGAAGCAGTGCGATTGTCTTTTTCATCTTTACGTTCTCCTTCCCATTTTTGGTCTGCGGTGCGAGTGCGGAAGCGGGTGTCCTGCCCAACCAGCGGTGAATCCGCCGTCTTCCTGTTTGGGATTGGTCGTTTTGCGCACGAAGCCGCGTTGAAACGCCCTCCGTTTTTATTAAAATAGCACAGTTAAAGCTCTTTGAATAGGTAAAATTTTGTGTTTTATCGTGTTTTTTTCAGGCCGTATAAAAAGCGCCCGGGGAAACTCCCCGGGCGCTGCGCCGTATTCCGTTTACTCCTTCGACTTTTTGACCAGGGCCTCGACCAGGAAGGTACCCAGCTCCTGGATGGGACGGGGCTCGGACTTGGTCCACTCGCCGTCCTTGACGGTGATCAGGTTGTAGTACAGGCCGTCCGCCAGCAGGCCCTTGGGCGCGGGCACATAGGAGCCCTCCCGCTCCAGCAGGCGGGAGAAGGTCATGGCGTCGCTGCCCAGGCGCAGGACCACCACGTCGCCGTGCTTTCTCTCCAGGTCGGCGCGCATCTGGGGGCGGTCGTCGTACAGAGACTTCTTCGCGTCCTCAAAGCTGGTGCACCACTGGCTCGCCCAGCAGTTGCCGTCCGACGTGACCAGGTGGTACACGCCCTCGTATTCCTCTGTGCCGTCTGCGCCGCCGCCGACGATGTATGCTTTCATGTTCATACCCTTCATGTTGAACCCTCCAAAATCAAAATAGAAACTTTTACTGGTCTTTTTTGTCATTGTATCGCATCGCCGTGTCCTTGTCAACGTCCTGATTTCACAAAAAGAACGCCCCGGATGCCGCTTCAAAACACGGTTCTCACCGACAAGTGCGAAGGCTTTTGCCCCTACTCAAAGCGGGTGAAGCTGTGGTCGTACTTTGCCAGGAATTCCTCCATCTTCCGGCTGCGCTCCTCCCGGTCCTCCCCGGGGAAGTACGCCGCGCACCGCCGGATGATCCGGTCCAGGTACCCGCTGAACTGCTCCAGTTCCTCCCCGCTCAGGCAGTCGAAGATCCGGTCCACCTCATTCGGCTCTCCGCCCATATCTGCCGCGGCCCGTTCCCCCATGGGCAGCAGCCGGACCGTGCAGCAGCGCCTGTCGTCCGGCGACGGCTCCCGCGCAATGTACCCCTTCTTTTCCAGCTTGGACAGCGACTCAGCCAGGGCCTGCTTGCTCATGTCCAGCAGACCGGCCAGCTCCTTCTGGCTGATCTCCGGCTTCATCTTCAGCACGGAGAGCACCCGGCCCTGGCCCTGGTACGGACTGCGCACCGTCTTTCCGTTCACCTTGAACCCGTGAAACGCCAACCGGTGCATCAGGGTCTGCAGATGCTGCAGCTGCTGCGTGACCGTGCGTTCGTTCTCACTCATCCCGTTCCCTCCCGGCTGAAGATTCGTTCTGCTTTCCATTTGCCGTGATGACCTTGATCCACCGGCCCGTAGCGTAGCGGGCCCAGCAGATGATCCCCTTCAGGGGGTACTGGATCAGCAGGAAGAAGTAGACCCAGACGGGGTCCATGTGCCAGACGTAGGCGGCCAGCGCCCCCAGGGGCAGGGAGATCAGCCACACGGCGCCGCTGTCGGCGGCCAGCAGGAAGCGGGTGTCTCCCCCGCCCCGCAGGATGCCCTTGGACACGGCGTTGGACAGGGTCTGCAGGGGCATGCTCAGGGCGTTGACCAGCAGCATCCCATGGGCCATGGCCCGGGTGTGGGCCTTGACGGTATACATATTAAAATAAGGGCCCTCCAGCAGCAGAAGGGGCACCATCACGATCACCCCCAGCAGCAGGGACAGGACGATATAACTGTTGCTCTCCCGCCTGGCCCGGGGGATGTCCCCCTCGCCGATGGTGTTGCCCACCACGATGGCGGCGGCCCCGGCGATGCCCATGCTCAGCACGTTGGTCAGCTGGGACAGGGTGTTGACGATGGAGCTGGCGGTGGCCACCTCCTCGCCCATGTGCCCCGTGATCACACTGATCAGGGTCAGGCTGACGCCCAGCAGGGCATCGCTGACCAGGACGGGGATGCCGTATTTCAGGTACGGCCGCCAGAGCTCCCCGCCGGACAGGAAGAACTGCTTCAGGCGGAAGCCGAAGCGCTTGTCCCGGAGCACGAAATAGCCGAAGACGAAGCAGAACTCAAAGGCCCGGGCGATGACGGTGCCCACGGCCGCGCCCACCAGCTCCAGCCGGGGCGCGCCCAGCTTGCCGAAGATGAACACCCAGTTGAAAAACAGGTTCAGGAAAAAGGCCCCGGCGGAGCCGATCAGCGGGATGCGTACGTTGCCCACGCTGCGCAGCAGATAGGTGGCGGTGGAGGTCAGCCCGGCCAGCAGGAAGGTCAGGCCGATCAGCCGCATGTAGGGCGCGCCCACCGTGACCACCGCGGCCTCGTGGGTGAAGACGCGCAGGACGGTCTGGGGGAAAATCGCGGTCACCAGGGTCAGGGCCAGGCAGAACGCCGCGGTCAGCCGCAGGGCGATGGCGGCCACCCGGCGCATGGGCTCGATCTCCTTCCGGCCCCAGAACTGGGAGGACAGCACCACCGCCCCCGACCCCAGGCCCATGCAGATGAACTGGAACAGGGAATAAAACTGGTTGCCGAAGGAGGCCGCGGCGATCTGGGTCTCCCCGAAGCCGCCAATCATCAGATTGTCCAGGAAGTTGATGCCCACGGTGATCAGCTGCTGCAGGGCCACGGGGGCCATCAGGCGGGCGGTCTTTTTGTAAAATACCTTGGATTTTAACTCAAACTGCATCGTTTCACCTCAGGTACGGGTCTGCTTCGCCGGCTTCGGGGCGGAGATGTCCTTGATCCACTTGCCGCTCAGGAAGCGGATCAGGCAGACGATGCCCTTCAGCGGGTACTCCAGGCGCAGGATAATGAAGGGGACGATGGGGTCGCAATGGAACACAAAGCCGGCCAGCGCGGCTACCGGCAGGCCGAAGACCCACACCAGGGTGCTGTCTGCGGCCAGGATGAAGCGGGTGTCGCCGCCGCCCCGCAGCACGCCCTTGGAGGAGACGTAGGCGTTGGTCTGCAGGGGCAGCATGCAGCAGATGATGATCATCATCTTGTGGGCCAGCTCCCTGGTCTCCTCCGCGATGCTGTACGCGGAGAAATAGGGGCCCTCCAGCAGCAGCAGGGGCACGATCAGCACCAGGCCCATCAGCAGGGACAGGAGCATATAGGTGTTGCCCTCCCGCCTGGCCCGGGGGATATCCCCCTCGCCGATGGTGTTGCCGATGACAATGGCGGAGGCGCCGCCCATACCGGCGTTGACCACCGAGACCAGGTTGATCACCGAATTGACGATGGCGTTGGCGGCCGAGACCGCGGCGCCCAGGTGGCCCAGGATCACGCTGATCAGGGCCAGGCTGATCCCCAGCAGGGTGTCGCTGATGAGCACGGGCAGGCCATATTTGAAATAGGTCCTCCACAGCTCCCCGCCGGACAGCAGCAGGTGCTTCAGGCGGAACCGGAACCGGTCGTCCTTCCACATAAAGTAGCCGAAGACCAGGCAGAACTCCACCACCCGGGCGATGATGGTGCCCACGGCCGCGCCCACCAGGTCCAGCTTGGGCGCGCCCAGCTTGCCGAAGATGAACACCCAGTTGAAGAAGATGTTCAGGAAAAAGGCGGCGCCGGAGCCGATCAGGGGGACGCTGACCTTGCCCACGCTGCGCAGCAGGTAGGTACACGTGGAGGACAGCCCCGCCAGCAGAAAGGTCAGGCCGATCAGCCGCATGTAGGGCGTGCCCACGGCCACGACGGCCTGGTCATGGGTAAAGGCCAGCATGATCAGCCGGGGGAAGGCCACGGAGAACAGGGTGAAGGCCGCGCACAGCGCGATGCTCAGCCGCAGGGCGATGGCGGCCACCCGGCGCATGGCGTCCAGGTCCTTTTTGCCCCAGAGCTGGGCGGACAGGACCACCGCCCCCGAGCCCAGGCCCATGCAGATGAACTGGAACAGGGAATAGAACTGGTTGCCGAAGGAGGCCGCCGAGATGGACGCCTCTCCCAGGCCGCCGATCATCAGATTGTCCATAAAGTTGACGCCGGTGGTGATCAGCTGCTGCAGGACCACGGGTGCCATGAGCGTAAACGTCTTCCGATAAAAATTTTTCGATCTGAATTCAAAATGCATCGTTTCACCGTCCAAAATCAAAAGGTCCCTTGATAGTTTTATTCTAATCCCATTTTTTGATCTTGTCAAGTACCTGACTATTTCCCGCTCCCCTCCCCGGTCTGAAAAAGACACCACCCGTCCCCTGGGGCACGGACCAGGTGGAGTGCGCGATCAAGGTTTGCGGCGCGGACCACATCCTGTTCAGCTCCTCCTTCTCCGTGTTCTACAACTGGATGAGCGACGGCGTGGAGTTCATGAAGGGTCTGGACATTTCCGACGAGGACCGCGAGCTGGTCATGAGCGGCAACGCCATCCGTCTGTTCAACCTGAAGGTGTAATTCTCTTACATAACCTGAAAAAAGAAGCTGCGGATTTTCCGCAGCTTCTTTTTTCGTCGGCGGGCGGATGATATCCGCCCCTACAGAATTTCATATGAATCTGCAGAGCCGCGGCCCAAAAAGGCCGCGGCTCCTTGCGTTGCAAGATCAATTTGTTTACTCGGTGCGCAGGGCCACCACGGGGTCCTTCTTGGCGGCGCTGCGGGAGGGGATCAGGCCGGCGATCAGGGTCAGCAGCGCGCTGATGGCGATCAGGATCAGCGCCCCCTGCCAGGGCAGCACGGCCTTCAGACCGGCAATGCCGGTGAAGTGCAGCAGGATGGCGTTGATGGGGATGGTCAGCAGCAGTGCCGCCGCGATGCCCACCAGGCCCGAGCACAGGCCGATGATCAGGGTCTCGGCGTTGAACATGCTGGACACATCCCGCTTGGAGGCGCCGATGGCGCGCAGGATGCCGATCTCCTTGGTGCGCTCCTGGACGGAGATCAGGGTAATGACGCCGATCATGATGGAGGACACCACCAGGGAGATGGCCACGAAGGCGATCAGCACATAGGTGATGCCGCTGATGATGGAGGTGATGGAGCTCATCAGCAGGGCCACATAGTCGGTGTACTCGATCTGGTCCTCCTCGGCCACACCGTCGTTGTACTCCTGGATCAGGTCGGCGATGGCGTCCTTGTCGGAGAAGGTGGTGGCGTACAGGTTGATGGTGGAGGGCTTCGCCAGATCCACATAGCCCAGAGCGTCCATGACCTCGTCATAGGTGGAGTCGGACAGCGTGGGGGGCATGTAGTTGTCATACAGATAATCGTATTGCTCCGCGGTGAAGGCGCTCATGCCGGCATAGGCCAGGGTGGTCTCGTCGGCGGTCAGCACGGTGTCCAGCATCGCGGCCAGCTGCTCCTGGGGCAAGGCGGCCATCTGCTGCTCCACGGCGGCGGCGTACTGCTCCCGCACCTGGGTGTCGATGGCGGTCTCCACCTGGGCAAACAGCTCCTCGTCGCTCATCTCGGCAATGTAGCCCTTGATGGTGGCGGCGTCCACGCCCATCTCCTCCGCATACTGCCGGACGATCATCTCTTCGATGCTCTCCCGGGTCAGCTCGGCCATCTGCTGGTCCACGACGGCGGCCACATAGTCCTCGGCGGGCTGGCTCATGACGTCCACATAGGCGTCGGCCTTCTCGGCGGCGGTCAGGCCGGTCAGATATTCGGTGACGGCGGCGGCTTTTTCCTCATCGGTGGGCTCCGCCTCGTCGCCGGTGGCGAAGGGCAGGCCGGTCAGCACGTCCACGGTCGGGTCGGCCATTTGGTCGGCCACCGCGGGGGAGCTCTCAATGGTCTCGATGGCGTACCGGGTCAGGGCGCTGGTGTAGCCGATGGCGCCGGTGACCATGGTGGAGGTGGCCTCCTCATCGGGGCGGGCGATGCCCACCACCTTCAGGGGGGTGCCCACGTCCGCGCTGTTGTACAGCAGCTCCATGCCGGCGGTGGTGGCGGACATGTCCACATACGCGCCGGTGCTCTCGTCGTACTGGTAGGTCTCGCAGGGCAGGATCAGCTTGTACTCCAGGGCGCACAGCTCCTCATAGGTCCAGCTTTCGCCCACGGGCTCCACGCCCTCGCCGTTCTTGATGGCGGTCAGGGTGTTGTCCATGGCGCTGGTGGGCACCAGGCCCAGGGAGATCAGCATCAGATCGGAGATCTCGTCGTTCTCGCTGACGAACAGGACCACCTCGTTATAGGCCTCAGGCCAGTGGCCGTACACCAGGTCGTACTGGTTATCCAGCTGGTCGGCCACCAGCTTGCCGTCCTCGCCGGGGAGCAGCTCCTCCCAAACGTCCATGCTGTTGTACATGGACATCATGGAGGACGTGGCGGACAGGCTGCCGCCGTACAGGGAGGCAAAGGCGTCCTCGATCAGGGCCATCAGGTCGCTCTTGACGATCACGCCCTCCTCGTCCTTGGTGTAGACGTCGAAGTCCAGGTCATAGCTGTACTGGATGGTGGCCAGGTCGGAGATCCCGCCGCCGCCGTTGTCCAGATACTCCTTGAAGGCCTCCAGATTGTTGGAGGTGGTCTCCATGTTCAGCATGGAGTCCAGCATCTCGTACATGATGTGGGAGGTGTAGACGCGGCCCTCCTCATGCTCCTCTCCCGACGACGACGCCTTCTCACCCATAAAGGACGTGATCATGGAGGACATATCCACGCTCTCGGACTCGATGGTGATGGGGTAGCTGGACAGGGTGTCCTGCTGGACCTGGTCGATGTAATCGTTGATGCCGGTGGACAGGGACAGGATCAGGGCGATGCCGAAAATGCCGATGGACCCGGCAAAGGCGGTCAGGATGGTGCGGCCCTTCTTGGTGAACAGGTTTTTCAGGGACAGCATGAAGGAGGTCCCGAAGGACATGGAGGGCTTCCGGGGCTCCTTGCGGTTCTCCTTCTTCAGCCGCTCGAACTCGGCGTTGGCGGCGGCCAGCTCCTCCCCGCTCAGGGGGTTGGAGTCGTCCAGCAGCCGGCCGTCCAGCATGCGGATGATGCGGGAGGCGTACCGCTCGGCCAGGTCGGGGTTGTGGGTGACCATGACCACCAGGCGGTCCTTGGCGACCTCCTTTAAAATGTCCATGACCTGCACGCTGGTCTCGGTGTCCAGAGCGCCGGTGGGCTCGTCGGCCAGGATGATGTCGGGGTTGTTGACCAGGGCGCGGGCGATGGCCACCCGCTGCATCTGGCCGCCGGACATCTCATTGGGCCGTTTGTTCAGCTGGTCGCTCAGGCCCACTTCCTCCAGGGCCTTTTTGGCCCGTGCGCGCCGCTCGGCCTTGGACACGCCGGACAGGGTCAGGGCCAGCTCCACGTTCTGCAGCACCGTCTGGTGGGGGATCAGGTTGTAGCTCTGGAAGACAAAGCCCACGGAGTGGTTGCGGTAGGTGTCCCAGTCCCGGTCCTTGAACCGCTTGGTGGACACGCCGTTGATGATCAGGTCGCCGTCGGTGTAGCCGTCCAGGCCGCCGATGATGTTCAGCATGGTGGTCTTGCCGCAGCCCGACGGGCCGAGGATGGCCACGAATTCCGACCTGCGGAACTGCAAGTCGATCCCCTTCAGCGCATGGACGGTGCCATTGCCGGCGGGGTAGTCTTTTTTAATGCCCCTGAGTTCTAACATATCACTCGGATCCTTTCAACCGTTCAGATAAATCTTCCCAATTTTACTATTCGTTTTCCATTTAATCAATGAATGGTTTGTAAACTTATTGTGAAAACTGCGCCGGGCCTGTTTGCTGCAGCCCGCTCAGGCGAGGCGTTCCTGTATCGCGGATTTCTTCCCTTGAAAATAACAACAGCTGTCGATATAATCATATCAAATTGGGGTTTTATCCACAACGACAAATTGCCCCGCAACTGTTGCGATATTGGAGGAAGCGCATGAATAAGCCCAACAACGCGAAAAGCGCCGCGTCCGTGGCGGCACTCAAGCAGGCCCTGATGGAACTGGTCGTGGACAAGCCGTATTTGCAGATCACCGTTCAGGAGCTCTGCAAGAAAGCCGGGCTGAACCGGACCACATTTTATTCTCATTATTCCAGCGTACACGATGTACTGGTGGCCCTGGAGGATGACTTGTACCAGACCGTGACCGACGAGATCCTGCCCGCGGACGGGGACATCCAGCAGCTGGCGAGCAAGAATACCATGTGCCTGGTCTTGTCCTTTATCAAAAGGTATGAGTCCCTTTACCGGATGTTTCTGCCGGAGCTGGCCGAGACCAGAGTTTTTCAGGAGCTGACCGGGTTCGTCCGGAAAAAATATATTATTCCACATTACCGCCCCGCATCCTCGCTGCGGGCGGAATATGATTACCGCTTTGAATACTGCAAACAGGGGACCATGGGTGTTTTGATCAAGTGGGTCACCGACGGCTGTGTGGAACCGGAGGAGGATGTGGCGTCGTTCATCGAGCATATGCTGCAGCTGTGCATCCGGAAGGAGCCATAAGCGGAACGCGCCAAACGGCAGAGAACGAAAGGGACCGACGAAAATCACCGCCGCGAAAACGGCGGTGATTTTTCAGTTTGTCGAAAAACCTCTCGCTGCACCGGAAAAGGGGTTGGATCAGGCTGGGAAACTCCCTGTAACCATTTCACGGAAAGCTGTAACTAAATGTCACTTGATTTTTGGTAAACTTCAAATGTAGTATATTAGTGTCAAAACAAAGCCCGCCCTGTCGAAAGGAGTCCCCCCATGCCGAACAAACTCCCCCGCTCCCCCTTCGCCACCCGCCTGTCCGGTTCGGCCAGGGAGACCGAGCTGCGTCTGCGCAATATCTTTCAGTGGAAAAAGCAGCGCCCGCCGGTGGTGCTGATCATATTGACCGCCCTGACGGTCCTGCTCTGCTGCGGTCTGGTGTCCTGCCAGCCGAGCCGGGAGGAGCCGGACGCTCCGGAGGATACGTCCTCCTCCCCGCAGCCCCAGGCCGCGGCGGAAGAGCTGATCGCGTCCGTCTCGCTGGCCAATGCGAATCCTGTGCCCGTCCCGCAAATGGAGCCGGAAACCGTCTCCGCTGACACCATGGGAGAGATCCTGTGCGACAAGGCCCTGCCCGACGGTACCCGGGTGGTCTGCTACCGGGAGCCGGGCAGCGCGTACACCAAATACTGGGCCATCCAACAGGGCGGCACCCTGCTGCGCTTCCTGCAGGAGGACAGCGCCTACACCGAAGGCTATGACGTGGACACCTTTACCGATGTGCTGGGACACGACGGTTTCCGCATCCGCGCGCCCCGGGGCGCCGCCTATTACGCGTGTGATTACTACACCCTGGACGCTGACGGCGTTCCCCGGCTGCTGGCCGGCTGCGCAAACCCGGTGCTGGAAACGGACGCCGACGGCGACGGCGAGACCGAGCTGATCTGCTTCTACCACGGCGGCCAGGACATGATCTATTTCTTCCGCCGGGACGGCCAGGTCTTCCAGGCCGTCGTCACGGGCCTGCTGCAAACCCAGTCCGGTATTCAGGCCTGGGCGCAGGAGGCGGAGAGCTGGACGGACGGCTGTTTCCCCGTCAGTTGGCGTCCCTACACCCCGGACTCCTCTTCATCCGCCGCGAGCAGCGGTTTCCTCCGTTTCACCCCGGATGCCGTCGCGCTGATCGCCGCCGGGACCGGACCCGAGCCCCCGGCGCAGGTCACGGCCGTGCCCGCGGAGGAGTGGAGCGACGCCTTCCGGGCGGTGCTGCTGGGGCAGGCCGGATTTTTCACGCAGGACGGCCAAAGCCTGGATATCCGCCATCTGGCCCAGGCTGTCACCTTCTCCGAAGGGATCACCGCGGAAGCGGCACGGTTTGCCGTTCTGGATCTGGACAGAGACGGCACGCCGGAGGTGATCCTCTGGCTGACCGCGGGCGGCAACAGGGAATTTGCATTTTTGATCCTGCGCCATCAGGACGGCGGGATCGTCAGCCATCCGGAATTCACCCGCACCATGGGTCTGTTAAAGGCGGACGGTACGTTTACCTTCTCCGGCGGCGCGAGCGACTGGGGCTTCGGCGCGATGAAGTTTGAAGACAACGCCTGGATCACGGACCGCATCACATACTGTGCGTCCGTTTACGACTCCGACGGCAAATATGTGGGCCAGACGTTTGTTGTGGATCACGAGAGCGCCGACGACGCCGCGTTTCAGGCGGCGTACGCGCAGCAGGAGGCGAAGCCGGACGCCGCATGGTACGATTTCACCGAGGACAACATCAACGCGGTCTTTTCCGGCGGGCAAACCGCAGAAAGCGGAAGCGAAACGTTCTGACCGGGCCGCTCGAACACCTGCGAATTTGACGCCGGCCGGCAGCGAGACCATCTGCCGCTGACGGAAAGGAGCCCTTTTATGTCCCATCAGCTCCCCCGCTCCCCCTTCGCCACCCGCCTGTCCGGTTCGGCCAGGGAGACCGAGCTGCGTCTGCGCAATATCTTTCAGTGGAAAAAGCAGCGCCCGCCGGTGGTGCTGATCATATTGACCGCCCTGACGGTCCTGCTCTGCTGCGGTCTGGTGTCCTGCCAGCCGAGCCGGGAGGAGCCAAACGCCCCGGAGGACGCGGCGGAAGCGCAGTCCCCCGACGACATCCAGGAGCCGCCGGAGGCCGAACCTGCCCAGACAAGCGAACTGAAGTCGGCCATCTCTTTTGCCGAACATCTGAACCTGGACGGGGTCGGAACGAACGATGATTCCATGACCGTGACCACCCGCAGAATATTCGAGTATCTCAGCGACGGACTGGTGGAGGTCTGTGTTCAGTTGGGTACCGGTCAGGAAGTTCAGTGGGAATCCACCCTGGAAGGTTACTGCAGCTGCAGAGCCATCCACACGGCCTGCCTGACTTCCGCGCAGAAGCAGACGGTCATTCTGGAACTGGTCCCCGCGGGCGCCAACTGGACCCCGGCAGATTATATCCTGCTGGAGGTGGGCAAGAGCGAATCGGATGAAACCATCTTTGTGGAGCGCGGGCGCATGACCAGCGGCGAGAACGATGTTGACCCGCTTGACGCTCTGATCCCCATGCCATCCCTCTGGGGCCTGGAGGTCATTGACCGGGAGGACAGCGATCTGCAGGCCCTGCGGGTGCCCACCTACGCGGGAAAGTGGCATGCGCCCGAGTGGGGCACCCTGACCTGGGAGGACGGCCAGTGGAACTATGTGTCCGACGGCTATTTCACCGACACGGAAACCGTCACCGTGGACGGGGGCCTGGAGCTGACCCTGGCCCTGCGGGGCAGGACGATCGGGGAATCCCCGTACCAGTATTATGACCAGCTCCAGATCTTCCACGGGGGCACCCTGCTCCAGACCATCACCGAGGACTCCTTCACGCCCGACGGCCACTGCCGGTTCCAGCGTTTCAACGCGGACTATCCCCTGCACACCGTAGACATCCGGGACATCAACTTTGACGGCTCGGAGGATTTCGGCATCTCCTGCAGCACCACCCGCAACAACGGCCACTGCTGGTTTTTGTATGACGCGGAAACACGGCAGTTCCGCTACGCCTTCTCCCTGTCCGGGACGCCGACCATCCTGCCGGAGACCGGGCAGATTGTCGAGGAGTGGCAGGATGACAACGGCGAATCCATTACCTACAACACCTACGAGTATGACAGCCAGGGTAAGCTGACCCTGGTGGACAGCCGCAAAGAGGGCGGATGACCCCCCTGAGAAAGGAGACCCCATGAAACCGAAGATTCCCCATTCCCCGTTTACCACCCACCTGTCCGGTTCGGCCAAGGAGACCGAGCTGCGCCTGCGCAGCATCTTTCAATGGAAAAGAAAGCGCCCGCCGGTGGTGTTGATCATCCTGACCGCCCTGACCGTCCTGCTCTGCTGCGGCCTGGTGTCCTGCCAGGTGCGGGAGGAGCCGGACACCCCGGAGGATACGGCGCAGGACGCCCCCGCCGTCTCCCCCGCTCTGCCCGCCGAAGTCCTGGTGAAAGAGGACACCCCGGCGCAGATCACGCCCGTGCCCCCGGAGGAGTGGAGAAAGACGGCCGAAGGAGCCGCCGCCCTGGACGCCTACCGGGCGGTCCTGCGGGGTGAGGCCACGTATTTCAACACCTTCGCCGGGGAAGACCTGACCATCGGCCAGCCGTGGAGCCAGGCCGGCAGCGTCACCATCAAGGTGACCCGATTCGCCGTTCTGGACCTGGACCGCGACGGTCTCCCGGAAGTTGTCCTTTGGCTCAATTACAACGGCAACGACTATATCGGCTTCCAGATCCTGCGCGTCCAGGACGGCGCGGTGTACGGCTACAATCTGGTGTATCGCGCTTTTGAGGAATTAAAGGCGGACGGTACCTTCTCCTTCTCCAGCGGCGCGTTCGACAACGGCTGGGGCACGATCACCTTTGCGGGGGACTCCTATTCCGTGGATCAGGTGAGCTATTGCGCATCCTCGTACGATTTCGACGCCCACCAGTATTTGAGTGAACGGTATGTTGTGGATCACGAGGACGCTTCCGGCGAGGAATTTGAGGCAGCGGCCGGCCGGCAGTTCGCCAAACCGGACGCCTCCTGGTACGACTTCACCGAGGACAACATCAACGCGGTCTTTTCCAACGGGGAATCCGCAGAGAGCCGAAGCGAAACGTTCTGCCATGACCTGTACACCGCCGACGGGCGGCAGCTGAAACTGCTCCTTCAGGAGAGCCGTGTACAGGCCGATTCGAGCTGCCGCCGCGTCGAGCAGATTCAGGTCTATCAGGGGGACGTCCTGCTTCAGACCATCGACACGGCCAGCCTGACCTACGACGGCGACTGGCTGTACGAGGGATTGTTTGTGAACCACGGCTACACGATCGGCGAACCGGATATCCGGGACGTCAATTTCGACGGCTCCGAGGACTTCGGCCTGCTGACCGCGGCGACCTATCCCAAGAACGTCCCTTACGGCTATTTCCTCTGGGACAGTGAGACGGAACAGTTCACCTTTTCCTTTGTCATATGCTCCTATCTGACCGTGGACGAGCCCCGGCAGCAGCTGACCGAGCAGATCGTGGGACCGACAGGCAGCTATGACCGCTATAACACCTACGAATTTGACGCCGACGGACAGCTCACGCTGGTCGGCAGCGAAATCATCTCCCGCTGACGGAAAGGAGCCCTTATTTATGTCCCCTCAATTCCCCCGCTCCCCCTTTACCACCCACCTGTCGGGCTCGGCAAAGGAGACCGAGCTGCGCCTGCGCAATATCTTTCAATGGAAAAAGCAGCGCCCTCCGGTGGTGCTGATCATCCTGACCGCCCTGACGGTCCTGCTCTGCTGCGGCCTGGTGTCCTGCCAGGTGCGGGAGGAGCCAAACGTCCCGGAGGATACGGCGGCACAGTCCCCCGCCCCGGAGCGGACGGACAAAGCACTTCCGGACGGATACGACTTTGACCACGACGGAGAGGCGGACACGGTCAGCCTTGTGACCGTGTGGAGTTCTGAAGCGGAGAGCTCTGCCGCATGGTATGAACTGCAGGTCAGGGCCGCGGACGGCGCCGTCCTGTGGACGGGAGAGGCCGCCCCGCCCCATGTCGGGTGGAACAGCCTGTTCGCCTGTACGCTGGACGGCAGGGACTACCTGCTGGAGTATCACCCCGCCATGTATCAGGGGCGCTGCACCTATTCATACCGGGTGTTTTCCCTCGGCCCGGAGGGGGAGGAGCTTGTTCTCCGGGAAAACAGCGTCGATTTTGACACCAGCTTCGGCAGCCCTCTCTTTGAGAGCTTCGACGCCGCCGCCGTCGCCGATTTCATGGACGAGATCAACGGCCTGCTGGCCCACAGCAAGCTGCTGCTGTCCACGGACGAGGAGCTGGCGGGCATCGACCCGGACCATCCGCAGCACACCCCGACCTGGCTGACCTGTGACGATCCCTCTCTGGGCTATACATACGACGAAGCCAAAACCCTGCGGGAAAATCTGCTCTCCCTGGGACAGACCGCGCAGGCATCCTCCTCGCAGGCATCCTCCTCCGTCCAGACCGCCCCCAAGGTGGGCGTGTACATCGACGCCGAGCTGCTCCTCTATGACCCCCTGGGGGGCCTGACCGAGGAGCAGAAGGCTCTGCTCTCCGCCCTGCCGGCGGATGAGCTGCCCCGAGAGCCGGTGGAGCTGCGTGACCTGTACGCCGAGGATGTCTGGCGGGGCACCCTGATCCCCATGGCCGCCGATGAAGCGGCGGACGTGACCCTGTACGGCGTGGTCAACGCGGAGAAATCCGAGGAGCCGGAATCCCATGCGGTCGTGATCCGCGCCGTGGACGGCGTCGTCCTGCGCGTGGGAGACCGGACAGCCTACTATCCTCTGCTTTGGGACAATGTGGTTTGGGGCGGCAGCAATCCGTGGATGGCGGTGCGGGATTATGACGGCGACGGGAAGGACGAGGCCGCCGTCTGTCTCCACGCCGGGCACGGCACCGGCTACAATGTGTATTGCCTTTACCTGTTCGACCTGGACACCATGGCCTATACAACGCCCGACTATTCCACCCTGGACATTGACGTATCCTACGACCCCGGCAGCCACACCGCCGTTTTGTCCGCCGGGGAACACGCCGTCACCGTGGAGGTGGACCCCCGGCGGGAGCCGCCGGAGGAGGTCAGCTGCGGCTGCATCGTCAGCTTCTCCTGCGAGGACGGCCAGCTGTTCTGCCATGTCTCCCTGGACTTCTCCGGCCTCAGCGTGGACTACCTGGCCGACGCCTCCGCCCCCATCGTCTGGGACGGGAACGGCTATTGTCTCGGGCCGGTCACCGCGCTGAGTGCCTCCTGATAAAGGAAAAATCGTCAAGCTTCGAACAAAGCTTGACGATTTTCCTTTTTTGATCCGCTCAGCGGAACCACGCCTTCATGGTGTCGAAAATCTGCACCAGTTCCTTTTCCTTAATAATATAGGGCACCATGGAGTACATGTACTTCAGGAACGGACGGCTGAACACGCCCCGCTCGTAGGCGAACTGCTGGAAGCCCTCCAGAGTCCGGGAGTCGTGTACCTCGATACAGGTACAGGCGCCCAGGATGCGCACCTCCTTGATGCGCGGGTCGGTAAAGCCGTCCATCTCCCGGTGAGAAATTTCTTCAATGCGCTTGATTTTGCCCATGTAGTCTTCCCGCTCGAAGATCTCGATGCCCTTCAGGGCGGCGGCGCAGGCCAGGGCGTTGCCCATGAAGGTGGGGCCGTGCATCAGGGCGTGGCGGTCGTCGTCGCTGTAAAAAGCCCGGAAGACCTTGTGGTTGGCCACGGTGACCGCGTGGCCGATGTAGCCGCCGGTCAGGGCCTTGCCCAGCACCAGAATGTCGGGCAGCACCAGGTCGGCCACGAACCGGTTGCCGGTGCGGCCGAAGCCGGTGGCCACCTCGTCGAAGATCAGCAGCACATCGTACCGGTCGCACAGCTCCCG
Source organism: Oscillospiraceae bacterium (assembly GCA_051867655.1). GTDB lineage: Bacteria > Bacillota > Clostridia > Oscillospirales > Oscillospiraceae > JAJPXI01. The sequence continues at coordinate 4,132 of JBJDYV010000034.1, read as the reverse complement.
CGCCCGCCGGAGGAAGGAAACATCGTACATCCGCATGCCGCCCGCACCCTGGAGCAGCGGCTCCACGATGAAGCAGTTCAGCCGGTCGTGGTATTTCTCAAAGGCCTCCTCCAGCGCCGGGATGGTGGTGGGTATGTGCACCACGTCCTTCTTCTGATCGAAGGCGAAGTGGTAGTCCTCGTCGTCGCCCACCTCCATGGCCCGGAAGGTGTCGCCGTGGTAGGCGTGCTCCAGGGCCAGCACCACCGGGCGCTTGCGGCCCTGGTTGGTGTTGTACTGCAGCGCCATTTTCAGGGAGACCTCCACCGCCACGCTGCCGGAGTCGGAGAAAAAGCAGTAGTCCAGATCGCCGGGCAGGAACTCCTGCAGCTTTTGGGAGAGCTTCTGCACCGGCTCATGGGTCAGCCCGCCCAGCATGACGTGGCAGAAGTGCCCCGCCTGCTCCTGGATGGCGGCGGTCAGCTCCGGGTGCTTGTAGCCGTGGATCATGCACCACCAGGAGGAGACCGAGTCGATCAGCTTCTGATCCTGGGTGTACAGGTACACGCCCTCCGCGTCGAGGATCTTGTAGGGCGCTTTCATGGTCTTCATCTGCTCGTAAGGGTACCAAATCATCGTTCTTCTCCTTTATTCGTACAGCGCCGTCAGCGCGCCGATGTCCATGTTCAGCTCCGTGTCGCCGTCCCGCACCGCCGCCAGGGTGGGCAGGCCGGTCAGGGTCTCGCACATAAAAATATTGTCCTCCTCCAAAACATTGCCGGGGTGGAAATGGTTGAAGATGACACCTTTGAGGGGCAGGCCCTTCGCCTTCATGTACTGGGCCGTCAGCACCACGCTGTTGATGGTACCCAGCCCGGCGTCCGCCACAAGGATGGAGGAAAGGCCCAGCTCCCTGACGATGTCCTCCAGTTGGAGCTTCTTCTCCCCGTCAAAGCGGATGGGGCACAGGATGCCGCCGCTGCCCTCCACCGTCACATAGTCGTATTGTTCGCAGACGGCCTGAAAGCCCCGCTTCACCACGTCCAGTTCCACCGGGGTTCCCTCGATCCGGGCGGCCAGATGGGGCGAGCAGGCGTTTTCGTACACATAGGGGCACATGTCCTCCAGCGGCTGGGCGATGCCGGAGGTCTCCCGCACAAACAATGCGTCCCCCGGGATCAGACCGCCGTCGGCGCGGCGGTCGTTCCCGCTCATGGCCGCCTTGTAGTAGCCGGGATTCTTCCCGCCCCGGGCCAGCTTTTTCACCATCAGCCCGGTCACATAGGTCTTGCCGATGTCCGTCCCCGTTCCGGTGACAAATAATGCGCGGCCCATGTCAGTCCCCCTTCTTCCAGTACGCGGGGGTCACGTCCCGGCCCAGGTCCCGGAGCATCTGCCGGTCGCTGCGGATGGTGGCGCAGGCGGCGGTGGTCAGCATGTTTCCGGTGATGGTGGCCGACGCGCCGGATTGGAAGGCGATCCCGCCGTCCTTCGTCAGCAGCGCCCGGCCCGCGGCCAGGCGGATGTTGGCCAGGGGGTTGATGTAGCGGAAGAACGCGATGGTGCGCAGGATCTCGTCCTCGCTGAGCGGGGGAAGATTCTCCAGCGGCGTGCCCTTGATGGGCATCAGGGCGTTCAGGGGGATGGAGTCGATGCCCAGCTCGGCCAGGCTGACGGCCATGTCCAGGCGGTCCTCCCAGGTCTCGCCCATGCCGATGATGCCGCCCGAGCAGGCGCACATGCCCTCCGCCTTAACCTTTTTCAGGGTCTCGATCTTCTGGTCATAGGTGTGGGTGGTGCAGATGTTGGGGAAATTGCGCCGGGAGGTCTCGATGTTGTGGTGGTAGCTGGTCACGCCCGCCTGGTGGAGCCGGTGGAGCTGCTCTTCGTCCAGAAAGCCCATGGAGGCGCACAGGTCGATTTTGCACGCCCGGTGCATGGTCTCATAGGCGTGGATGGCCTTGTCGAACTCCTCGCCGGTCAGGGCCCGGCCCGCCGTGACGATGGAGAAGCGGTCCACGCCCTCGCTCTCGTTCAGCTTGCAGGCCTCCACGATCTTCTCCTCGGGCAGAAAGCCGTACACCGCGCAGTCGGTGTGGTGGTGGGCGGACTGGGCGCAGTATTTGCAGTCCTCCGGGCAGCGCCCGCTGCGGGCGTTGATGATGGAGCACAGGTCCACTTTGTCCCCGATGAAATGTTCCCGGATGCGGTCCGCGCCCTGACAAAGTTCTTTTAAGTCGCACGTCAGGAAGAAGGACAGGTCGTCCTCCCGGGTGATCCGCCTGCCGTCGATGATCTCCTGTGCCAAAGTCCGTGGGTCCATGGTTCATTCTCCCCTTTCCGTTTTGCCCCGCCGCTGCCGGTCCAGGATGGGCTTGACCCGCCTGACCAGGAGGGCCGCCAGGATGCACAGGCAGATGTCGCCGGGGACCGCCAGCACGAAGCAGTACAGGAACAGCGGCCCGAAGGCGATGGGGGTGTCGATGACGTAGTTGCAGATAATGTAGTAGTAGAGCATGCCCACCGCGTAGACGATCAGCAGGCCCGCAAAGTTGGCGAGTATGCAGCGGGGGACGGTCTTTTTCTGCATCCGCTCGGCGATCAGACCGGTGACGAAGGTGCCGATGCAGAAGCCGATGATGTAGCCGAAGCTGGGGATCAGGACGTACCCAAAGCCGCCGCCCTGGGAAAAGATGGGCAGTCCGATCAGGCCGAGCACCGTGTAGGCCACCACCGAGAGCGCGCCCCGCTTGGCTCCCAGCAGCAGACCCGCCAGGGTGGTGAACAGGAACTGCAGGGTAAACGGCACCACGGGCACCGGGATCTTGATGAACGCGCCCACCGCGATCAGGGCGGTAAACAGGCTGCAGTACGCCAATGTTTGTATCTTGGACATTTGTAAACCTCTCTCCGCTTTAAGTTGACAATGCAAATCATACCGCAAATCCTGGGGATTCGTCAACCAAATTTTTTATAGGTTTACGATTCGGTGAAAAAAACTTTCTGTGCAAAATAACGGCACCCCCGGGGGATGTTCCGGGGCGGCCGGGAGAGCGGGCAGCGAAAGGACCTGCCGCAGAATCAAAAAATTCTGCGGCAGGTCCTTTCATTTTATGCCGATCAGGGAGCAAAGAATAGGCCGCTGCGGAAAAAGAGTTCACCATTTCCGGTGCAGCCGGGCCCGGAACAGCCGGTACAGCTCGGCCACGCTGCAAGCCTTGTCGGCCAGATTGACCGCCACGGCCTCCCGGCACCGGGGCAGGTGAACCGCCAGCGGCCACATATGCGTCAGGATCGCATTGGCCTCCCGTTCGGTCAGATCGGGGCACAGGGCGCGGGCATTGCGCAGGGCGGCCACCGGGTGGTCCAGGCACTGAATTCCGGGATGGGCGGAGCGGTCGGCGGGATCGTACAGGTACAGATCGTGGAGCAGCCCCGCCCGGGCCGCGGCGCGGCTGTCCCACCCCAGCCGTGCCGCCAGCCGGTAGGCGGTCCGGGAGACGTACAGCGAATGCTCATAGCAGGTGATGGAAAAGTGGTGCCGCCACCGCTTCATCGCCTTGACCTCGCCGCTGTCCAACAGCAGGCCGACGCATTGAAGATAACCGGTGTCGCAGCCGGACGGCATCATACAGCGGCCTTGACGGAATCCGCAGTCTCGTCGTTCTTCCGTCTCACGGCGGCGACGATCCCGACGATCGCTGCCACGGCGGCAGCAGCGGCAATTAGCTTCTTCAATCTCTTTCACCTCGCTTTCTTTGATATGAGCTAATCATAGCGCGGCTTTTTAAAAAAACTGTCAAGATTCTATAGACGAAATATGAAGAATTGCTTACATTTTTCTTGCGCAGTCAGCGAGAGCAGCCGCCGCAGTGCCCGGAGCACTTCCACAGCTCATCGGCCACCGGCTGCCAGAGCTCCGCGGCGGACGCGCACTTCTCCGTCAGCTCCTGCACATCCTCCGGATTCTGCAGATCGGTGGAGTGGGCGCCGGATTCCCGGACCATCCGGGCCAGCGCACCCTGGTTGTCCAGCAGCGGGCAGGGCCGCAGCAGGTTGTCGGAGAAGGGCTGGTTATCGTGATACGCCATGAACAGTGGGGAGCGCAGGCCCTCCAGCAGGGTCTTTTCCCGGATGTTGGAGTCGGAATAGT
>JBJDYV010000033.1:0-2536 GCA_051867655.1 Oscillospiraceae bacterium | reverse complement strand
CCCATCCCCATCAAGCGCGTCATGTTCTGGATGCACAAGGGCATGGACGGCTTCATGAGCCCCGACCAGTACGAGCGCCTGTACTGGAAACCCTTCCTGCGCGTTATCAACGAACTGGTCAGTATGGGTGTCACGCCCATCATCTACACCGAGGGCAAGTACCACACCCGCCTGAGTCAAATGACCGGTCTGCCGGAGAACAAGTGCGTCATCCACTTCGAGGACGTGGATCTGGCCCAGGCCAAGGCCACGGTGGGCAAGACCAACTGCATCACCGGCAACTTCCCCATCTACCTGCTGGAATACGGCACCGTGGAGCAGGTCATTGAGGAGGCCAAGCGTCAGATCGACATCGGTGCGCCGGGCGGCGGCTTCATCTTTGAGACCAACGCCTCCATTGAGGGCGTCAAGCGCGAAAACCTGATGGCGCTGTACGACACCGTCCGCACCTACGGCAAAAAGTAAAACATATGAACAACAGCCTTGAAACATTACGTTTCAAGGCTGTTGTTTTCTTCCCTTACAAGCGGAAAATCCGCTTCAAATACTTGGCAGCCAGCAGTTCAAACCTGGGGATCACAAAATCATAAATCAGAAAAGTCACATTTCCCAGCGCCAAAAGGAGGGCGGTCCACGCCGCACCCATGCTTTCCGGGACCAGCACCAGCAGCAGAAGCAGCTCCAAGGCGATCACGACCACGTTGAAGATCAGGAGCTTGACCACTACACGCAAAACCGGCGGCAGTTTCTGGAGGGTGGGCCGCAGGATCGGATACCAGCCGAACAGGCCCAGAAACATCAGGTTTTCTTCCGGGTCCGACACAAGCATCAGGCAGAGCAGGCTGATGGCGATCCAGAGCAGGATCTGATACTTGGCTCCCCACTCCTTCCCGATCGGGATCAGGCACGCACCGACCAGCATGGGCGCCAGGTACATCCCGATGCCCAGAACAGCCCCCAGCAGCATAATGACCACGCCCAGCGCCGCCGTCACGCCGCAGACGGCGATTCTCTTTGAATTCTTTTTCATCCGTATCGCCCCTCCGCACTGCTCGCCGCCGCGGGTGCATGCAAAGCTATTGCTTCAAATTTTACAGCGCGCCGCCGCTCTTGTCAATCGGCGGCGCAGCCGACACAGAAAAACAGCCTTGAAACGTCAGGAACGTTTCAAGGCTGTTTACTATGCCGGAATCACAAATTACTTCTCCGCATCGCCCAGAGCGGAGCGCTGGGGGACCAGGACCTTCTGCTCATAGCAGGAGAAGGCGTCGTCTACCAAAGCCTTGTCGGGCTTGCGGGTGATCAGGGAGACCACCGGGACGATGATCAGGCCCGCCAGCATGCAGAAAGCACCGGCATTGATGGGAGACTGCAGCAGCTTGGGGAAATGAGACCGGAACGCGATGTTGGCCAGCATGACCACGGTGGAGAAGGCAAAGTTGATGCCGCAGGCCACCGGGGTCACCCTCTTCCAGTACAGGCCGTACAGGAAGGGGGCCAGGAACGCACCGGCCAGAGCGCCCCAGGAAACGCCCATGAGCTGAGCAATGAAGGTCACGCTGGAGCGGTACTGGATAATGGCAATCACCACCGAGATTGCGATGAACACCACGATCAGACCGCGGATCCAGAGCAGCTGGCGCTTTTCGTCCATTTTCTTGACCACGGTTTCCTTCAGGAAATCCAGCGTCAGCGTGGAGCTGGAGGTCAGCACCAAGGAGGACAGCGTGGACATGGAGGCGGACAGGACCAGGATCACCACGATGGCGATCAGGAGATCGGGCAGACCGGAGAGCATGGCGGGGATGACTGCGTCATAGCCCTCGGTGGCCACATCCACCTGCCCGGAGAACAGCCGGCCGAAGCCGCCCAGGAAGTAGCAGCCGCCTGCCACGATCATGGCAAACACGGTGGAGACCACCATGCCGGTGTTGATGGACTTTTCGCTCTTGATCGCATAGAACTTCTGCACCATCTGAGGCAGGCCCCAGGTACCCAGAGAGGTCAGCAGCACTACGCCAAGCAGATTGATGGGATCGGGTCCGAAGAAGGAGGCGAAGACGCCGGGAGCCTCGGACACGGTGGGATCGTTGACCTTTGCCAGTTCCGTCAGGGCGTTCATAAAGCCGCCCTGGCTGTTCAGAACCGCGACAATCACGGCGCAGATGCCGAAGATCATGATGATGCCCTGGATGAAGTCGTTGATAGCGGTGGCCATGTAGCCGCCGGCGATCACGTACACGCCGGTCAGCACCGCCATGACGATGACGCAGATGGAGTAATCGATGTGGAACGCCATCTCGAACAGGCGGGACAGGCCGTTATACAGGGACGCGGTATAGGGGATCAGGAAAATGAACGTGACCACGGAGGCGGCCAGCTTCAGGTTCTTGCTGCCGAAGCGCTTGCCAAAGAACTCCGGCATCGTGGCACTGTCCAGATGCTGGGTCATGATGCGGGTGCGGCGGCCCAGGACCGCCCACGCCAGCAGGGAGCCCAGCAGCGCGTTGCCGATGCCCGCCCAGGTGGCGGCAAT
>JBJDYV010000032.1:0-2542 GCA_051867655.1 Oscillospiraceae bacterium | reverse complement strand
TCCGGGTCGTGGTCTCCATGTTCGGGCGCGAGACGCCCGTGGAGCTGGAGCTCGATCAGGTCGAGCCCGTCTCGTAACGAAGCGCGAAGCACCCGGGAGCAGGCGCACAGTAAACCCCGCAGACAAAAAAGCAGGCGACGCCATTTGGCGGAGCGGTGTTTTTTGCGGAGGGGTGAGCAGTGTGCCGTCGCGGAGGGTGTGAAGCGTGATCCCAGTGGGAGGTACGCAAGCGTACCGCCATCCAACCACATTTTTTCGTAGGAGGTGCTGTTTCAAATGGCACAGAAAGTCGTAGGATATGTAAAGCTGCAGATCCCCGCCGGCAAGGCGACCCCCGCCCCCCCTGTCGGCCCCGCCCTCGGTCAGCACGGCGTGAACATCGCCGGCTTCACCAAGGAATTCAATGAGCGTACCAAGAACGATGTCGGCATGATCATCCCCGTGGTCATCACGGTCTACGCCGACCGCTCTTTCACCTTCATCACCAAGACTCCTCCCGCCGCCGTGCTCATCAAGAAGGCGTGCAACATCGAGTCCGGCTCCGGTGTCCCCAACAAGACCAAGGTGGCCACCATCAGCAAGGAAGATGTCCGCAAGATCGCCGAGACCAAGATGCCCGACCTGAACGCCGCCAGCATCGAGGCCGCCATGAGCATGATCGCCGGCACCGCCCGCTCCATGGGCGTCGTCGTCGAGGAATAAGGGGAAAGGAGGAGAACCGAAATGTTTAGAGGCAAGAAGTATCAGGACGCGATCAAGCAGATCGACAAGTCCAATCTGTATGACACCGCTGAGGCGATGGACCTGGTCGTCAAGACCGCTCCCGCCAAGTTCGACGAGACCGTTGAGCTGCACATGAAGCTCGGTGTGGACTCCCGTCACGCCGACCAGCAGGTCCGCGGCGCCATCGTGCTGCCCCACGGCACCGGCAAGACCCAGCGCGTGCTGGTGTTCGCCAAGGGCGACAAGGCCGAGGAGGCCCGTGCCGCCGGCGCCGACTATGTCGGCGAGATGGATCTGGTCGAGAAGATCCAGAAGGAAAACTGGTTTGACTTCGACGTGGTCGTCGCCACTCCCGATATGATGGGCGTGGTTGGCCGTCTGGGTAAGGTTCTGGGCCCCAAGGGTCTGATGCCCTCCCCCAAGGCCGGCACCGTGACCCCCAACGTCACCACCGCTGTCAACGAGATCAAAGCCGGTAAGGTCGAGTACCGTCTGGACAAGACCAACATCATCCACTGCCCCATCGGCAAGGTCTCCTTCGGCGCTGAGAAGCTGACCGAGAACTTCAACGCTCTGGTCGGCGCCATCGTCAAGGCCAAGCCCGCCGCTGCCAAGGGCCAGTATATCCGCTCCTGCGTGGTCGCTTCCACCATGGGCCCCGGCATCAAGGTCAACGGCGCCAAGCTGATGTAAAGAGCGCGAAGGCGTGCGGAGCAGCGCGGGTGGACCGGAGCGAGGGCGCGAAACCGAAGAGCCTGGAACGATTCCAGCGTTACCGCTGAAAAGTTCCAGCGCAAGGCGGCCTGTTTCAAGCCCGAGTCGGAGGGAAGCCGCGCGTCGCGCAGCCGCCGCAGCGTGACTACAAAAAAGTATATCGAGCCCGGACAGGTTGTGCTTGACACAGCCTGTCCGGGGTGATATAATACCATTCGTGTTCAAAGACAGCAGGCGCCCATAAGTCCTGCCGAGAATGCAGTCAAGAAGATTTCTTTGTACTGTTTTGCGTCTTTGAATGCGAAACAGTATTTTCATTTTCCGGAGGTGAAACTACAATGCCTAACGCAAACGTTCTCAGTGAGAAGCAGGCGATCGTCGCCGAGCTGACCGAGAAGCTCAAGAGCGCTTCCAGCGGCGTGCTCGTGGATTACAAGGGCATCACTGTGGCCGAGGACACCGCTCTGCGCGGCGAGTGCCGCAACAACGAGCTGGACTACGCCGTTGTGAAGAACACCCTGCTCCGCTTCGCCGTCAACAACTGCGGCCTGGAGGAGATGGATTCCGCCCTGAACGGCACTACTTCCATTGCTCTGTCTCACGGCGACCCCATCGCTCCCATGCGCGTCATCAACACCTTTGCCAAGAAGTTCAACGGCGCCAAGTTCACCATCAAGGCCGGCTTCATGGACGGCAAGGTCCTGTCCCTGGACGAAATCATGGCTCTGGCCGAGCTGCCCTCCAAGGAGGCCCTGCAGGCTCAGGTCCTGGGCACCATGCTGGCCCCCATCACCAGCCTGGCTATCGTCCTGAAGGCCATCGCCGAGGAGAAGGGCGGCTTCGTGGAGGCCGAGGCTCCCGCCGCCGAGTAAGCGCGAAGTGCGGAGAAGCCGGGAGCAGGCGGGTAAGAACCCGGAGCGGAGCAAACGGACCGCAGGCACATCGTGCCGGAGGCCGGCTTGCGCAGTCGGAGGGGCTTAGACGCCGTTGCGAAGGCTTCGCAGCATGACATCATCTTTTGCTTCAATTAAAAAACAAACACAAACATATTTTAGGAGGTAACATATCATGGCTTCTGAGAAAATCACTGCCCTCATTGAAGAGG
>JBJDYV010000031.1:0-50550 GCA_051867655.1 Oscillospiraceae bacterium | reverse complement strand
TGGAGATCGCGCTCCAGCGCCAGGCCGACCTCTCCCAGCGCAACGTGACCGCCGCACCCACGGTCATGCTGATCTCCACCCTGCACCCCCTCGCCGGCAAGGAGGATCTGTCTCCGTCCGATTTCCGGAACGACCCCTTCTATGTGATCGCGCCCACCCCTGACGGCGACAATCCCATGGAGCGGCTGACTCTGGAGGTGTGCGAAGCCGCCGGGTTCACCCCCAAGATCGAGCACACGCCCAACTCCGCCTCGGTGCTGATGCGCCTGCAGGGCGGCGTGGGCGCCCAGATCACCTGCGCCTGGACGGGCGCCTGCAAGCTGCCGCTGTACCGGGCCGTCTGTCTGGATCGGATGCTGAACATCAGCGCCGCCTGGCTGGAGAACGACGCCAACCCGGCCAAGCATGTGTTCATCGACGAGCTGTACCGCCACTACCACTCCGAAGGATAAGAGATAAAAAAGCCACCCCCAGCTGGGGGTGGCTTTTTTGCTTATATGGAATTCTTACTTGATGGTCATCAGCAATTCGCCGGCCTTGACGTTGGAGCCGTCGGTGATGAACACCTGATCCACGGTGCCCGCCATACGGGCCACCACGCTGGTCTCCATCTTCATGGCCTCGATGATGGCGACCACCTGGTTTTCCTCCACGGTGTCGCCCGGCTTGACGTTGACCTTGGACACCATGCCGGGGATAGAGGAGCCGATCTGGCTCTTGTCCTCTGGGTCGGCCATGACCACCGTCTTGCCCTTGACCTCGGCGTGCTTGTCGGGCACGGCCACCTCGCGGCGCATGCCGTTGAGCTCGAAATTGACGGTGCGGGTGCCGTCGTCATGCTGGTCGCCCAGGCCCAGGTACTTGATGACCAGGGTCTTGCCGTCCTCGATGTTGATCTTGTTGGTCTCGCCCAGGGCCATGCCGTTGAAGAACACATGGCTGCCCATGCGCATGATGTAGCCGTACTCCTTGCGGTGGGCGCGGTACTCCTTGTAGACCTTGGGATAGAAGCAGTAGGCGATCATGGCGCGCATGTTGATTGCGTCGCCGCCCATGAAGGGCTCCATCTCGGCCCGCACCGCGTCGAAGTCCACGGGGGGCAGCAGCTCGCCGGGACGGCAGGTGATGGGCTCCTCGCCCTTGAGCACGACCTCCTGCAGGCCCTCGGGCTGGAAGCCCCAGGCGGGCTGGCCCATCATGCCCTTGAAGTAGGACACCACCGAGTCGGGGAAGGACAGGTTCTTGCCCTTTTCCAGAATGTTCTCGGGAGTCAGGTCGTTCTGCACCATGAAGATGGCCAGGTCGCCCACCATCTTGGAGGAGGGGGTCACCTTCACGATGTCGCCCAGCATGTCGTTGACGGTCTTGTACATCTCCTTGACTTCCTCGAAGCGGCTGCCCAGACCCAGGCTGGTGACCTGGGGCTTCAGGTTGGTGTACTGGCCGCCGGGGATCTCGTAGCGGTAGATGTCGGTGGTGGGGCTCTTCAGGCCCTCGTCGAAGCTGGCGTAGCGCAGGCGCACGTCGGCCCAGTAGTTGTCCAGCAGCTGCAGCTTCTGCAGATCCAGGCCGGTGTCCCGCTCGTTTCCTTCCAGAGCGGCCACCACGGCGTTCATGGAGGGCTGGCTGGTCAGGGAGGACATGGAGGCGGTGGCCACGTCCACGATATCCACGCCCGCCTCGGCGGCCATCAGCAGGGTGGCCACCTGGTTGCCGGTGGTGTCGTGGGTGTGCAGGTGGATGGGGATATCCAGCTCCTGCTTCAGGGCGGACACCAGCTTCTTGGCGGCGTAGGGCTTCAGCAGGCCGGACATGTCCTTGATGGCCAGGGTGTGGGCGCCGCGGCGCTGCAGCTCCTTGGCCAGGTTGACATAATATTTCAGTGTGTACTTGTCGCGCTTGGGGTCCAGGATGTCGCCGGTGTAGCAGATGGTGGCCTCGCACACCTTGCCCTGTTTGATGACCTCGTCCATGGCCACTTCCATGCCGGGGATCCAGTTCAGGGAGTCAAAGATGCGGAACACGTCGATGCCGCTCTTGGCGGACTCCTTGACGAACTCCCGGATCAGGTTGTCGGGGTAGTTGGTGTAGCCCACGGCGTTGGCGCCGCGCAGCAGCATCTGGAAGGGGATGTTGGGGATCTCCTTGCGCAGCAGGTCCAGGCGCTCCCAGGGGGACTCGTGCAGGAAACGGTAGGCCACGTCGAAGGTGGCGCCGCCCCACATCTCCAGGGAGAAGCAGTCGGCCAGGATATCCGCCGTGCCCGCCGCGCCCTTGACCATGTCGCGGGTACGCATGCGGGTGGACAGCAGGGACTGGTGGGCGTCGCGCATGGTGGTGTCGCAGATCAGCAGCTTCTTCTGGTCCAGGACCCACTTGGACAGAGCCTCGGGGCCCTTCTCGTCCAGCAGCTGCTTCAGGCCGGGCTTGGGCTCGCCGGACGCCGGCGGGAAACGGGGGGTGTCGTACTGCTTGCGCTCGGTGTCGGGATTGTCCACCTGGATCTGGGCGATGTACTTGAGCACCTTGGTGGCGCGGTCGCGGGAGTCGGTGACTTCAAACAGCTCGGGGGTGTCGTCGATGAACTTGGTGTGGCACTTGCCCGCGATGAAGCGGGGATGGTTCAGAATGTTGGTGATAAAGGGAATGTTGGTCTTGACGCCGCGGATGTGGACCTCGCTGAAAGCGCGGCGGGCCTTGCGGCAGGTGCCTTCAAAGGTGTTGTCCCAGGTGGTGACCTTCACCAGCAGGGAGTCGTAATAGGGGGAGATGACCGCGCCGGTGTAGGCGTTGCCGCCGTCCAGACGCACACCAAAGCCGCCGCCGGAGCGGTAGGCGGTGATCTTGCCGGTGTCGGGGGCGAAGTTGTTGGCCGGGTCCTCGGTGGTGACGCGGCACTGGATGGCGTAGCCGTTCATGTGCACGTCGTCCTGGCTCTTCAGGCCGATGCGGGGGTCGGACAGGGGGTAGCCCTCGGCGATCAGGATCTGGGCGCGCACCAGGTCCACGCTGCACACCATTTCGGTGACGGTGTGCTCCACCTGGATGCGGGGGTTCATCTCGATGAAGTAGTGGCTGCCGTCCCGGTCCACCAGGAACTCCACGGTACCGGCGGAGACGTAGCCCACCTGCTTGGCGATCTTCACCGCGTCCCGGTACAGGTTCTGGCGGGTCTCCTCGGAGATGGACCAGGCGGGGGCGAACTCCACCACCTTCTGGTAGCGGCGCTGCAGGGAGCAGTCGCGCTCGCCCAGGTGCAGGACATTGCCGTGCTTGTCGGCCAGGATCTGCACCTCAATGTGCTTGGGCTCCACCAGGAACTTCTCAATGAAGATGTCCTCGTTGCCGAAGGCCTTCTTGGCCTCGTTCTTGACCAGGTTGAAGGCGGGGATGACCTCCTCCTCGGTCTCGCACTTGCGCATGCCGCGTCCGCCGCCGCCGCCGGCGGCCTTCAGGATGATGGGGAAGCCGTACTCCTTCGCCTTGGCCAGAGCCTCCTCGCCGTCCTTCAGGGGGGTCTTGGAGCCGGGGATGGTGGGCACATCGCAGGCCAGAGCGATGGCCTTGGCGGTCAGCTTGTCGCCCATCTGGCCCAGGATGGTGGAGTTGGGGCCGATGAAGGTGATTCCGTTCTCCTCGCAGGCCCGGGCGAAGTCGGCGTTCTCCGACAGGAAGCCGTAGCCGGGGTGGATGGCATCCACGCCCCGGCGCTTGGCCAGGTCGATGATGGAGGGGATGTCCAGGTAAGCGCCCAGGGGAGACTTGTTCTCGCCGATCAGGTAGGCCTCGTCCGCCTTGGTGCGGAACAGAGCGTTGATGTCCTCATTGGAGTACATGGCCACCGTGTGCAGGCCCAGGTCGTAGCAGGCGCGGAACACACGGATGGCGATCTCGCCGCGGTTTGCTACCAGAACTTTGTTGAACTGTTTTTGCTGTGTCACAGCACTCAACCGTCCTTTCTTCTATTGTGTCAATTCACTTCATTCTTTCCTATTTATAATCCCATAAATTCATTCCGTTAATTTTTATTATATCGGACAAAACGGGCAGATGCAATCGAGTTCTCTCCCAAAAAAAGTCCCGCCCCGGAACCTTTCCTTGGAGGAAAATACAAAGGTCCGCAGCGCAAGGACACTTGCCCGTAAAACAGAAGTGTGCTACACTACAAACCGAAGAAGCGGCAGAAGGAGGTGCGGCCTTGAAGCTGGATACACCCATCGGAGAATTCCCCGGCGTGGGGCAGGTGCGCGCCCGCGCCCTGGCAAAGCTGGGCATCTGCACGGCGGAGGATCTGCTGCGCCGTTTCCCCCGGGACTACGAGGACCGCACCAAACTCTGCACCATCGCCCAGGCACCCGAGGGGGAGAGCGTGTGCGTGTGCGCCATGGTGGCCGAGACGCCCCGGCTCTCCCACATCCGCAAGGGGCTGGACGTCACCAAGGTCAAGGTGGTGGACGATTTCACGTCCATGACCGTGACCTTTTTCAACCAGAGCTATGTGAAGGACGCCCTGCGCCCCGGCGAGAGCTACGTTTTTTACGGCAAGGCGGAGGGGTACGGCCGCGCCCGGCAGATGACCAACCCCGTGTTTGAACGGGAGGGGGCCGCCCGGTTCACCGGGCGCATCATGCCGGTCTACTCCCTGACCCACGGCGTCAGCAACAACCTGCTGGCCGGGCTGACCCAGCGGGCGCTGGAGGGCTGTCTGGAGCAGGTGGAGGAGACTCTGCCCCCCGGCCTGCGGCAGGAGCACGCCCTGGCGGCTCTGCCCTTTTCCTATCAGCACATCCACTTCCCCGCCTCCTTTGAGGAGCTGGCCCTGGCCCGGCGGCGGCTGATCTTTGAGGAACTATTCTATCTGTCCTGCGGCCTGGCCTTTTTAAAGGAGCGGCGGGGCAATGAGACCGGCCCGGCGTTTCCCATGCGCCCAACGGCGGAGTTTTCCGCCCTGCTCCCCTTTACCCCCACGGGCGCCCAGCACCGGGCCATGGACGAGATCGCCCGGGACACCGCCTCCGGCCGGCCCATGAACCGCCTGCTCCAGGGCGACGTGGGCTCGGGCAAGACCGCCGTGGCCGCCTACGGGGCCTGGCTGGCGTGGAAGAGCGGCTTTCAGAGTGCTCTCATGGCCCCCACAGAGATTCTGGCGAACCAGCATTACAGCACCCTCTCCTCCCTGCTCGCCCCGGTGGGCATGAAGGTGGCCCTGCTGACCGGCTCCATGAAGGCGGCGGAAAAGAAAAAGGTGTACACCGCCCTGGAATCGGGCGAAATTGACCTGATCGTGGGCACCCACGCCCTGTTGTCCGAAGGGGTGGCCTTTTCCCGCCTGGGACTGGTGGTCACCGACGAGCAGCACCGCTTCGGGGTAGCCCAGCGGGCGGCGCTGGCCGCCAAGGCCGAGCTGCACCCCCATGTGCTGGTCATGTCGGCCACCCCCATCCCCCGCACCCTGGCCCTGATCATCTACGGCGACCTGGACGTGTCCGTGCTGGACGAGCTGCCGCCGGGGCGCACCCCGGTGGAGACCTATCTGGTGGGTGAGGACAAGCGGCAGCGGATGTACGGCTTTGTCCGCAAGCTGGTGGGCGAGGGCCGTCAGGCCTACATCGTCTGCCCTATGGTGGAGGAGGGCGAGGAGGCCACCGCCGACCTGAAGGCGGTCACCACCTATGTGGAGGAGCTGCGGGCCCACGTCTTTCCCGACCTGCGGGTGGCCTTTGTCCACGGAAAGATGAAGGCGAAGGAGAAAGAGGCCGTCATGGCCGCCTTTGCCACCGGGGAGGTGGACGTGCTGGTGTCCACCACTGTGATCGAGGTGGGCGTGGACGTACCCAACGCTGCCCTGATGATCATCGAGAACGCCGAGCGCTTCGGCTTAAGCCAGCTCCACCAGCTGCGGGGCCGGGTGGGCCGGGGAGCGCACCAGTCCTACTGCGTGCTGATCTCGGAAAACAAGACCCCCGAGACCCGGGAGCGCCTGAAGGTCATGACCAAGACCAACGACGGCTTCCAGATCTCCGAGGAGGACTTAAAAGCCCGCGGCCCCGGCGACTTCTTCGGCAAACGCCAGCACGGCCTACCCCAGCTGCACATTGCCGATCTGGCGGGCGACATGCGCCTGCTGAAGGAGGCCCAGCAGGCGGCGGAGGAGCTGTTACAGTCCGACCCGGCCCTGGAAAAGCCGGAAAACCGCCGGGTGCTGGAGCAGGTGCGCCGCCTGTTCGCGGAGAACCCCGATATTTTTAATTAATATAAAAAAGGAGAAAAATTTATGACTCATTTGGAACATGCTGCCGCCCTGCGCGCGGACACGACCACCCACTACAACTGCGCCCAGTCGGTGCTGATCCCCTTCGCCAAAGAGGCGGGTCTGACTGAGGAACAGGCCAACGCCCTGGCGGCCAACTTCGGCTCCGGCATGCGCTGCGGCTCCACCTGCGGCGCCGTCACCGGGGCGCTGATGGTTCTGGGCATTCTGGGCTATGGCGAGGAGGAGAGCCGCGAACTGCTGCAGACCTTCCGGGAGCAGGAGGGCGACCTGGCCTGCGCCAAGCTGCTGGCCATCGGCAAGGAAAAGGGCATGACCAAAAAAGACCACTGCGACGGCATGGTGTTCGCCGCGGTGGAGCTGGTGGAGAAGCTGCTCCAAAAGTGAATCACAGGGAAAACGGGGCAGGACGCGAACGTCCTGCCCCGTTTCATTATGCCGTTTCCGTTTTTTGTCTGCTTACTCCCCGGCCTTCCAGTTGGGGGCCTTCAGGACGGAGTTGCCCATGTTCAGCCAGCAGCCGTTGTAATCGGCGGTACCGGCGCCGGCCTTGCCGGTGGCGAAGTAGACCATGTTGCCGTCGGCGTCGGGAGCGAGCTCACGGGCCGCGCTGGTATCCTGCTCGTCGGCATACTCGAAGTTGTTCTTCAGGCACTCCAGCTTGCCGCGGGCCTTGATGGTATCCTGAGTCTGGCTCAGCAGCCATTCATAGTGTGCCATCACGCCGTGGCTGTAGATCCAGGTGGCCATGTGGTTGCCGCCCTCGAACGCGGTCCACACAAAGCCCCGGTCGCTCTCGGCGGCGGCCTTCTCCATCGCGGCCTTGGCAAGGGCGTTCTGCTCCTCCCGGGTGGCGGTCAGGGGATTCCAGATGGCTCTGTAGGTATCATAGATCAGGTCGGTCCCGGCCAGATCGTGATACAGGTAATCCAGCTCTCTCCAGGTCTGGGTGGAGAATTTGTCGCCGGCGCAGTTGGTGATCAGAATGTTGTCGTCGGACACCATGTAGTACCAGTTGCGGTAGTCCACGTCGTTGCCGTCGGCGTCCTTGCCTGTGATATACACGCCGTCCACAGGGGCCTCATAGTAGGTCGCGCCCTTATAGCCGTCTTCCAGATCGTAGTTGGTGCCCCACTGGCAGCCATTTGCCCAGATGCCGGCAAAGTAGTTGTCGCGCTGGGCGGCCATGGCCACGATCTGCATGCCGCCCATGGACTGGCCGGTGCCGTAGATGTGGTCCATGCTGATGCTATAGGTCTCGGTCAGGTAGTCCAGCAGCTGCCAGGTGGCGGGGACGGCAGCGCTCAGGGACCAGTTGTCGCGGGTGGAACGCAGGGCCTCGCTGACCTGGGGGGACACCACGATGATGCCGGCCAGGCCGTGCTGATCCTTCACGATCTGCTGCACTTCGGGAGAAGCGAAGTTGGCGCAGGCCTGGGACTCAGTCAGGGTGATCATGGGGTCGTCGCCCAGGAAGCCGGCGTCCTCGACCTGCACGACCAGAGCATATTCCTTGCTGGCGTCATAGTCCTCGGGCACATACAGGGCATAGGGCAGATCCACATCCACGTACTCGCCGGTGGCCTCCTCGAAGCAGTGGGTGGCGTGGAACGCGGTGCCGTCCTCCTTGGTGAACAGCTGGAACGCGTCGATATCCGTGAAGGAGTAGGTGCCGTCCTTGGCCAGATACCATTCGTCATAGGAGACATCGCCGCTGGGCTTTCTGTTCTCCACGACCTTGTACTCATAGTTGCCGACCGTCCTGGCACCGGCAGCCACCGTGCCGCCGGCAACGGCGATATCCGCCACCTGCTTCACGCTGGCGGCCATGGCGGCGGGATACTTCTTGCACACGCTGCCCAGCTGATAGTCGGTGTTGATCTCGATGTAGACGCAGCTGCCCTCGGCGTAGACCTTGGTGACCTTGCCGGGATCGGAGCCGATCTCGCAGGCACTGTCGCCCTTGGACAGGCCGTAATTGTAGACCTGATAGGTGGCGGCACTGACATCGGCGCCGGTCATATCCCGGCCGTACTCCACCACGATCGTGGAGGTCTTGGCGCCGTCAGTATCCACGAAGCCGATGGTCTTCACGCTCTTGATGGCAGTGGGATCCGCCTTGTCGGCGACCACGACCAGCTTGGCCATTTCGCCCAGGGTGATGTCGCTCTCAGGGGCCAGGCGGTTGCCGCCCACGCCGTTGACGATGCCCTTTTCCACCACGGCGGCCATGGCGGCCTTGGCCCAATCGGCCACGGCGGCCCAGTCGGAGAAGCCGGCTGCGGCGTTGGCGTCGTCCGCCTTCAGGCCGTAGCCGCGGACCAGCATGGCGATGCCCTCCTGGCGGGTCAGGGTGCCGTCAGGATTGAATTTCCCGCCGGAGCCCTCCACGATCCCCGCCCCGGCAAGGGCCGTGACGGCGGTCTTCACCTCGCCTGTACCGGTGACATCCTCAAAGGGGCAGTTCCCTGTGGCGGCGGGGCTGCCCAGGGCCTTCCACAGGATGACGGCGAACTCGCCGCGGGTGAGCTTCGCGCCCGCTTCGGCGGAGCTCTCCACCCAGCCGTTTGCCTGCGCGGTCCGGACATATTCGTCCGACCAGCTTGCGGCCAGAGCGCCCGCGGGCAGCAGCGCCAGCAGGAACACACAGGCCAGGATGGCGGAGATGGTGCGTGTAAATTTCTTCTTCACGAAAATGCCTCCTCTTAACAAACTTAAATCTTTGCGGGAGCATCTTCATTATGTGCATGCGAATGTGTCAAAAATGTGATAAAATTTGGATAATATATTGGCAATTTTGTCAAAGCTTCTTGCTCCCTGCGCTCATCTGTGGTAAATTTTATACAGAAAGAGGCGGTAAAGCATGGGAAAACACACTGTACTGATCTGCGACGACAATATGGCCATCCACAGCAGTCTGACCAGCTATCTGAAGGCGGAGGGGATCGAGATCATTTCCGCGTTTGACGGGGAGACCGCCCTGAACGAGCTGCACCGCCAGAATGTGGATGTGGTGGTTCTGGACGTCATGCTGCCGGGCATGGACGGGTACGAAGTCTGCCGCGAAGTGCGCAAGTACAGTGATGTGTATATCATCATGCTCAGCGCCAAGGGCGAGGAGCTGGACCGGATCGTGGGCCTGGAGGTGGGGGCGGACGACTACGTTTCCAAGCCCTTTTCCCCCCGGGAGGTGGTCATCCGCATCAAAAAAGCCCTGAAGCGGATGCATCCGAAGCAGGAGCCGAAAACGCTGACACTGGCCGAGCTGACCATCCTTCCCGACTCCTACGAGGTGTATGTCCGGGGCCAGAAGATCGAGATGACCTCAAAGGAGATCGACGTTTTGTCCTTCCTGGTTTCCAACGCGGGCAAGGCCCTGACCCGGGAGCATATCCTGAACGCCGCCTGGGGCTACGAGTATTACGGGGACACCCGGGTGGTGGACTCTCTGATCAAGCGGCTGCGCCAGAAGCTCTCCCGGGGCGACGTCCATTTTATCATCCGCTCCATCTACGGCGTGGGCTATAAGATCGAGGAATTATCATGAAAAAAGCACTTGCAAAGCCTTCTGTTCTCGCCGTCCTTCTTGTGGTTCTTTACCTGTTGGGCCTGCTTCTCGGGGCCTGCGCCATCAGCGCCTTTCCCATCTACAGGCAAAAGGAGTTCTTTTTTTCCCGGGCGCGTGACATCGCCCGGGACGAACTCGACAACGTCGAGACCACCCTCCGGAAGACCGTTGACGCCAATACACGCATCCTGATCTATGACGCCGCCGGGAATTGCCTGCGGCATGTGACTCCGACCAATTCCAACTCCAATGACAAGCCCGGGGTCGCTCTGCAAAAGTATGTCTCCTCCGTGCTCTCCGGAAATGAGATCTTCCGGCTGGCCTTGGCCCGGGAGACCCAGCGCGCCTCCAGCGGCTTTTTAAGTGACATCATGGTGGTCGTCGGCATTCCGATCGAAAAGCAGGGCACCGTCATCGGCGCCGTGTTCCTGATCAAAAACCTGATGGATCTGCCCGCGACCATCGTCGGCTACACCGTCTACTTTACCTTTTTCTACTGGCTGAGCGTGTTTTTCATCGTCTCGAACACCCGCAAAAAGCGAAAGCTGGACCAGCTGCAGCAGAATTACATCGCCAACGTCACCCACGCCTTCAAGACCCCCATCGCCTCCATCAAGGCCCTGGCGGAGACCCTGTGCGACGGCGTGGAGCCCGACCCGGACAAGCAGCGGGTCTACTACGGCATGATCCTGCAGGAGGCCAACCGGCAGGACCACATGGTCCGGGACGTGCTGGAGCTGTCCAAGCTGCAGAGCGACGGCATGGACTTTACCAAGACGAAGGTCTGCGCGGCGGCGGTCTTCGGGCCGGTCTGGGAAAAGTACGCCACCCTGTGCGACTGCATGGGTATCTCCCTGCATATTTCGGAGGAATTCTCCCGCCTGCCGCCGCTCTATACCAACGCATCGTGCGTCAAGCAGATCCTGGAGATCCTGCTGGACAACGCCGTCAAGTTTGTGCCTGAGGGCGGCGACATCTGGGTGGAGGCCTCCCCGGGAAGGAGTCAGACCATCCTCTGCGTCCGGGACAACGGCGTGGGTATTTCAAAGGAGGCCCTGCCCCATGTGTTTGAGCGTTTTTTCAAGGGCAGCCATGATTTCAACGCCAGCGGCAGCGGTCTGGGGCTGGCCATTGCCAAAGAGATCGCCGCCGGCCTGAAGGAAAAGATCTGGGCGGAGAGTGAGCCGGGCAAAGGGGCCGCTTTCTTCTTTACCGTTCATCACAAATAAAACAGCAGGGACGCAGGCCCATGGGCCTGCGTCCCTCAGACTGTCAAAAAAGTCCTTTCGGACTGTTTTGACAGTCTGCAAAAATCCCGTTACTTTTGTGCCGTGCAGCGGCACAAAATTCCTCGCGTTGCTCGCCGCAAGCCTTGCTCTGCAAGGCTTGCGGGGGATTCGATTCCATTCGAGGCGGGCTCTGCCCCCTCGAGTTCCCCCGTCTGAACCGGCTCTTTTACCGTTGTAAAGAAAGCTTTTTCGACACACTGAACAGGGACGCAGGCCCATGGGCCTGCGTCCCTGTTTCATCTTCATCAGATCAGAACCGTCTTCTCTTTTCCGGCGTCACCGGCCGCCCCGTCCCGGGTACCGCCCTCTCCAGTCGTCGTTGATTTTTTCCAGAAGGGCGATCAGCGTCTCCTTCTCCTGGGCGGAAAGGCACGCGAACATCTCCGCGTGGCGTTCGTCCCTCTGCCGTGCGGCCTCCTCCGCCCTGGCCTTTCCCTCCGGAGTCAGGCACACATCCACCGTCCTGCGGTCCGCCTCGCTGGGCGTGCGGACAATCAGGCCGGCGCTCTCCATCTTGCCCAGGAATTCGCTGGCCGTGCCGGGCTGGATGTCCAGCCGCCGGGTCAGCTCGCTCTGGGTGATCGTGCCGGCCTCATCAATGATGCCCAGGATGCGCCGCTGGCTCCCCTTCCCCTCGGAGATCCGGCACATGGTATGTGAAATACCCCAGAAATTCCGGATGATCTTGCTGTTTGCGTCCGTTCGAGCGTACCCCTTTTTCATAAAATCCCCTCGCACTTTCGTCCATAAAACCCTTATTCTTGCATTGTAGCGTTCTTCCCGGCCCCCGTCAAGCCTTCGGAGCGTCGGAAAAATGGAAAACGGGCCGGACGGCCCGTTTTCTCCTTGCGGAAAGATTCAGGAAATGGGGATCCCGACGGGGGCGCCGTACTCCAACTTGCGGGTATAGCTCAGTTTCAGTTCCACCCGGTCTTCGGCGCAGCCCTTCAGGGTAAAGGAAATGTCGCTGTATTCCTCCAGTGGGAGCTCCGGGCTTTCCTCGCCTTCCATGTTGTAAGCCGTGCCGCCGGACCAGGAACCGATGAATTCTTCCTCACCGCCGGGGTTTCGCCAGCCCGCAAAAGGATTAAACATGTTCATCGGCCCGGAGTGGACGCGGAAGGTCAGGGAAGCGTGGTCCCCGCTCCGGGAGAAGCGGTGGAGGACAACTCCATCGGGTAAAAATCCGGTCTCGCCGGTGGACAGGTCCGCCCAGGTCCACTCCCGGTCCTTGTCCAGCCAGTCCGCCCCGGTCAGGTACAGGGTCAGGCTCTCTCCTTCGGAGAAATAGCTGCTCTCCAGGCGGAAAGAGCGGTAGAAGGGGGAGTCCGGTGAGCCGGTGGCAATAATACCGCCGGGTCTCTCGTAGCGCACGCCGTTCTCATCCTCGGCGTAAAAGCTCAGTCCCCGCAGCCAGGCGGTGTTGTCCGGGTCGTCCTCCACATTGACCCGGATGTGGGTGGGGTAGATCTCCACGTCCCGGAACAGGATGCGCTGTCCGTCCAGCTCCACCCACCGGTTCAGCTCCACCACGCTGGCCTGCTCGGTAAATCTGGGGTCAAAGGTCAGGTCAAAGGTCAGGACAGCGACAGGTTCCGGCTCCTCCCGCTCTTCCGGCTGCTCCAGGCTGTCGGATGGGGCAGCGGCGCTTGCGGCGGTTTCACCGTCCAAGGGGATCAGCTTACACACCAGCCGCAGCTCGCCGGGCATGGAGTCGTTCTCAAAGTCCACCGTCACCTGCTGCAGCTCTCCGTTGGGCAGCACCGTGGAGTAGGATACGCCAAAGCCGGAAAGCTCCGCGCCGCCCGCCCCCTGGATGTCCATCCAGACCTGGTACCGGGGCGCGGCGTCCCCGCCGGTGGTGTAAAAGATGTTCAGCTGCTTCTGATCCACGATGACAGATTCAATCGTCATCTCCGCCCCGTTGGCGCTGCGGGTCAGCCCGATGGGCTGCACCCAGTCGTGCTCCACCGCCGCGGACAGGCTGGGATTGAAGGACACCGCCTGGGCCAGGTCCTTCAGAACAGGGATGCCGGAGCAGGCCTGGGCGAAGGGCCCGGACACGTTGACCAGCAGCACGAAGCAGGCGCACACCGCCGCCGCGGCGGACACCGGGATGCCCACGGCGCGGCGAATCCTGTGCCGCCGTGTGCGCGCCTTGGCCCGGGCCACGGTGAAATTCAGCCGGGCCGGGGTTCCCTCCAACTCCCGCAGCAGGGCGTTATATTCTTCCACACGGTTCATGCCAGTCCCTCCTTGTCCGTCAAGTCCAGCTTCAGCAATTGCAGGGCCCTGCGCTGGCGGGTGGACACGGTGCCCTGGGGGATGTCCAGCGCCCGGGCGGTCTCGGCCAGGGTCAGGCCGGTGAAGTAGCGCAGCACCACCACCGCCCGCAGGTCCCGGGGCAGGCGGGCCACAGCCTCCTTCAGGGGCAGGGCGTCGAACTCCTCCGCCGCCGTCTCGGGCAGCTCCTCCAGCACCGTCTCCCGCCTGCGGCGGCGCAGCTCGCTGTTGCACACGTTGATCAGGATGCGGGTCATCCAGGTCTCGAAAAACTCCTCCTGCCGCAGCTTTTTATAGCCGCAGAAGCCCTTGTACACCGCCTCGTCCACCGCGTCCAGAGCCATGGACTCGCTGCCCAGGTAGAGCAGCGCCGTCCGGTACAGCCGCTTTTTTACGCCCTCCGCCCGTTGTATGAACTCCATTTCCGTCAAGGCCCTCACCTCAGCTTCCTTTTTCACCTGTTAGACGCGCAGGGGCGGCTTTTTCATTGCGCCGCTGTAAAATTCTTTTCACATTATAACAAAAAGTGAAGGCGCTGCGGGAGCAAAAGCTCCCGCAGCGCCCTCATTCTTCTTTTTTGTTCGGTCTCAGCCGAGATCCAGCCACATCACGGGGCGGACGCCGCCGACGGGGATGCTGACCGAATCGGAAACGCCGTGATAATCGATCAGGCCGCCCGCGGAAACGCTGGCTGCCACATTGACGGCCTCACCGGGAGAACGCAGGTGCCACCACACGCTCTCGCCCGCATCGGTTTGGGCTTTCAGCAGTTCGCCGAAGCCCTGCAGATAGAGCTCCGCCTCTTCCAGGCTCAGCAGGAACACCTTGTCTGTGGTGTCATTGCCGCCGCTGATGGCGTAACGCGGGTTGGAGTTGTTCTTGTTGGTCACTTCAACGATCTTGGCCCGCTCCTCCGCCGTAAAGGTCTTCTCCAGGAATTCACCGTTCAGGTACGCGCGCAGATCGCAGGTCTCCCAGGTAAAGGGCTCGTCATCGTCGTTGTACGCGCGCATTTCCAGAACTTTTTCACTCATGACAAGCTTTTTGCCGTCCTTGACGTCAAGCACATACCAGGAGATCCCGCCGAATTCGATCGTACCGTTGCTGATCACCTGCTGGCCGCCGCTCCCGGAGCCGGTATCGCCGGTGGCCACGCTCTCGCCCGTGTAGAGCTTGTTCAGGAGGTCGGACGCCACTTCCACGAACTTCTCGGCCGCGCCCACCGCAAACGCGGAGCGGGCGGTCTCCCAGGTGCCGATGCCGTTGTTGAAGTCATAGGCTTCCTTGTGGCCCAAATACTTGCCGTCGCCGTTCAGGAAGGACACCAGCAGCGTGGTCTCGTAGGGAGAGGCCTCCCAGATCTGCTGCTCGGTGGCGCAGTCCATCTCCTGCTTAAAGCCGACAAAGGCAATATCGCCCAGGGTGATCGCGTCCACAGCGATCCCGATCTCGCCGTCGCCGCTCTTATTGGGATAAGTAAAGGAAGTCGCCGCAATGCTGATGTCCGCATTGTTGTCGCTGCATTCGATGTCCTGGGCGATCCGGATGGCGTCAGCGCCCATTTCGGCGCCCAGCCGGTCCACGATCTTGATGCCCTCGTCAAAGCCGATGTCGATCACTTTCCACTCGCCGTTCTCGTTGAGGCCGTAATACATCGCAGTCTCTCTCGGATACTGGTCGCCGGCCGCGGGCATACAGAACATGCAGGGCACGCCGTATTCTTCTTCCATCCACTTGCTGGCCTGACCGGTGACTTCCGTGTTGACCTGACGGTTGCCGACGGTCTTGCCGGTGGTGCAGAGTGCCGACGGCTTGGTGCCGTAGCTCATGAAGAAGCCGATCAGATCGCCGGTCTGCGCGGACTCAAAGCGCAGAATGGTCATGGTGGTATTGGTCTCCAGGGTGCTGCCCGGGCCGTAATACGGGCCGCCGCCGATCTCTTCGGGAGCGGTGATGTTCTTGTTCGCGCTGACGTAGCAGTCACCGGTGCCGACGCCCATGACCGCGGGCTGGAAGGATGCCATCGCCTGCGTCGCAGCTTCCGTGGCGGCCTTCTTCATGGCTTCGTCATAAATCGCTGCCTTGGCCGCGTCGCTGGGCCTGTGCATGAAGCCGAACTGATGGGTGGTATGGACCCAGACGTTGGCGGGGTCCACGCCGCAGATCTCGCTGACGATCTGCTTGGTGTACGCGACCTGATCGTCCGGAGCCTGGGCGATCTCAAGGGCCACGATGGCCACCCGGACCGTATCCTCCAGCAGCAGAACGCGGGTGCAGAGGTCGTCCACGATTTCGCCCTTCGCGCCCTGGAAGGTGTGGACTGTGCCGTTAAAGCCGTCCTCATAGGAGATCGAGCCGTCCTCTTTGACGTTCTCAAAGTATTCCTGCGGGAAAACCATTTTGCCGATACCGGCACCGGCCTTCAAAACGGTATTTTCCGCCGACACGATGGAAACGGTATTTGCCGCGCTGTCCCAGTTGATCTCACAGCCCAGAATGCTGGTCAGCGTTTTGAGGGGCAGATAGGTGGTGCCGTCGATGGCAAACGGCTCCTCGGTGAGGGTAACACGCTTGCCGTTGACAACGATGCCGATGTCCCTGTAGCACAAGGTCGCCTCGACCGTGCCGCTTTTCGGCGCGGCGGCAGACTGCACAGGCTTGCTTGCTTCGGCCGCTTCCGTTTTGGCGCTGATCGTGATCGTGCTGGTGGCGTCATCCCAGGCCACGTCGTAGTTCAGGGTCTCGGAGACCGCCCGCACAGGAAGATAAACGGTGCCGTCGAGGATCAAAGGAGCAACTGTTTTTCCGCTGACGTCCATAAGATCGACTTTATTCCCGTCAACAGAGATTTCGAGGTCTTGGTAAGTAAGCGTTTTCTGAACAAACTTTGATTCTGCCTGAGTGGCCCCCGGCGCCGCCAGAGCGGATGTGACCAGGAGACAAATCGCCATGAACATTGCCAGCCAGCGGGATAGCTTTTTCATACATACAACCTCCTGAATATTTTTCCCTTCTTCTCCATGAACGGTTTTTTCGTCATCCCTCCAATCAGTCGTTTTTTGACAATATAACCAATTTCGCCGCGGCTTTTTCCGGGTTATATTATGTGGATTCAATATATTCCCTTTCTCCTATGCAGTCAAATCAAGAAAATTTATTGAAATATCAAAAGCATTGATTTTCTTTTTCCAAAGCGAGGCTTCCAAAAAATACTTCTGCCGTATGGCTCCTGTCCGCGTCAATTGCGCCGTTGCAAAATAGGATCGGAAGGGGTATAATGTTATTCAAATTTTACCCCATAAGAAAGGTCTGGATCACACATTGAACAAGCAATTGGAACAACTGCCCATTCCCCTGCTGAACTGGTACCGTGAAAACGCCCGGGAGCTCCCCTGGCGGGCGGATCCCACTCCCTACCACGTCTGGCTGTCGGAGATCATGCTCCAGCAGACCCGCGTGGCGGTGGTTCAGGGCTATTACGCCCACGTGCTGCAGCAGTGCCCCACCGTGGCCGACCTGGCCGCTCTGGACGAGGACCAGCTGCTGAAGCTGTGGCAGGGGCTGGGCTACTATAACCGCGCCCGCGCCCTGCACCGCACGGCCAAAATCATCGTGGACGAGTACGGCGGCGAGTTTCCCCGGGATCACGCCGCCATCCGCGCCCTGCCCGGCATCGGCGACTACACGGCGGGGGCCATCTGCTCCATCGCCTTCGGTATGCCCACCCCGGCGGTGGACGGCAACGTTCTGCGGGTGGTGGCCCGCATCACCGGGGACGACACCGACATCTCCACCCCCGCCATGAAGAAAAAGGTGACCGCCGCGCTGAGCGAGGTCATCCCCACCAAGGCGCCGGGCGACTTCAACCAGGCGATGATGGAGCTGGGCGCCACCGTGTGCCTGCCCAACGGCGCCCCCCTGTGCGAAAAATGCCCCGCCGCCCCCTTCTGCGAGGCGAACCAAAAAGAGCTGACGGACAAGCTGCCCGTCAAGGCCCCCTCCAAGGCCAGGCGCGTGGAAAAGCGGGATGTGTTCCTGATTTTTTACGGCGGCAAGGTGGCCCTGCGCCGCCGTCCTCCCCGCGGCCTGCTGGCCGGACTGTGGGAGTTCCCCAACGAGCCCGCCCCCGCCGACATCCCCGTGTACGGCCTGGAGTGCAGCGGCGGCCAGTGCAGGCACATCTTCTCCCATGTGGAGTGGCACATGAAGGGCCGCGTGATTTACGCCATGGACGACGAGCTGCCCGAGGGCTGGGTTTGGGCCGACAGGCAGGAACTGAAAGACATCTACGCCACTCCCAATGCCTTTGACGGCTTCGCCCAGTATGTGGACGAGGGCATGGCATATTCAAAAGAATAACGGCGGGACGTCAGTCCCGCCGCCCCACGGAGGTCAAGGATGGCAAAGCTGTATTTTCGTTACGGAGTCATGGGCTCCTCCAAGTCGGCCAACGCCCTGATGGTGCGCTACAACTATGAGGAGCGGGGCCAGAAGGCCCTGATGGTCAAGCCCAACATCGACCAGCGGGAGGGCGCGTCCATCGTCAACTCCCGCATCGGCCTGACCTACCCCTGCACCTGGTTCAGCGATTTCATGGCCCTGCCCCCGGAGGAGATCAAGGGGTACCAGTGCATCATTGTGGACGAGTCCCAGTTCCTCAGCCGGGAGGAGGTCGCCTTCCTGACCGACGTGGTGGACGAGCTGAACGTGCCCGTCATCTGCTACGGCCTGCGGGCCGACTTCAAGGGCGACCTGTTCCCCGGCTCCGAGGCCCTGCTGGCCTGGGCGGACATCATCGAGGAGGTCAAGACCATCTGCTGGTGCGGCAAGAAGGCCACCTACAACGCCCGGTTCGACGAGAACGGCGTGGTGCTGAAGGAGGGCGAGCAGGTGGTGCTGGGGGCCAACGACAAGTACATCGGCCTGTGCCGCCGGCACTGGAAGCAGGGCAAGCTGGGGCCGGACTGATACGCGGGCCCGCCGTAAAATCCAAAAATGATGCAGGGGCCGCCCCCGGGCGGCCCGTTTTCCCGTTTCCGAGCAGAAAGGAGCCTGTTTATGATCTGTACTCTTTGCCCCCGCAATTGCGGGGCCAGCCGAACGGAGACCGACCGGGCGGGCGTCTGTCAGATGCCCGCCCTTCCCGTGGTGGCCCGCGCCGCCCTGCATATGTGGGAGGAACCTCCCATCTCGGGGAAGCACGGCTCGGGCACCGTCTTCTTTTCCGGCTGCTCCCTGAAATGTGTTTTCTGCCAGAACGAGCAGATCAGCCACGAAAATTTCGGCAAAGTCATTTCGATGGAGCGCCTGCGGGAGATCTGCGCCGAGCTGATCGCCCAGGGGGCCCACAACATCAATTTCGTCAACCCCACCCACTACGTCCATGTGCTGAATGAGCTTCTGGAACAGCCCCTGGGGGTGCCCGTGGTGTACAACACCGGCGGATACGACAAGGTGGACACCCTGCGCACTCTGGAGGGGAAGATCGACGTGTACCTCCCCGATCTGAAATATCTGGATGCCGACCACGCCCGCCTTTGGTCAGGGGCGGCCGACTACCCGGAGACCGCCACCGCCGCCATTCTGGAGATGTTCCGCCAGACCGGCCCCTGCGTGTTCGGGGAGGACGGTCTGCTGAAAAAGGGCGTGGTCATCCGCCATCTGCTCCTGCCCACCCGTCTGAATGAGGCCAAGGCGGTCATGGACTGGGTGGCGGAGCACTTCGCCCCCGGCGAGGTGCTGTTCTCCCTGATGAGTCAGTACATCCCCTGGGGGAAGGCCCTGGAGGAACCGGCGCTCTCCCACCGTCTGCGCCCCTCCGAGGCCCGCAGTGCCCAGGAATATATGAAAAATCTGGGGCTGGAGGGCTTCGTTCAGGACGACTCCTCCGCACAGGCCGTGTATATCCCGCCCTTTGATCTGACGGGCGTATGACCCTCCGCTTTACAGCAGCCTGACCATGTCCTCCGGCAGGGGTGCGGTCAGCTCCAGGCGCTCCCCCGTCAGGGGCTGCGTCACGGAGAGCTGCCAGGAGTGCAGCGCCGTGCGGCCGATCAGGGTCTTGTCCTCCACCCCATAGAGGAAGTCCCCCACCAGGGGACAGCCCAGCCAGGCCATGTGCACCCGGATCTGGTGGGTGCGCCCTGTCTCCAGCTCCAGCCGCACCAGACTGCGGCCTTTGGAGGTTGACATCACTTTATAATGAGTCACCGCCCGCGCCCCGTCGGCGCGCACCTGCCGCATGAGCACCGAGCCGTCGGCGCGGCCGATGGGCATGTCGATGATCCCCTCGTCCTGGCCGGGCACGCCCTGGCACACCGCCAGGTACACCCGCTTGAACGCGCCGGTGTGGAGCTGGTGCTTCAAAAGCTCCTGGGCGTGGGCGTGGCGGGCCGCCACCATCAGGCCGGAGGTTCCCCGGTCCAGCCGGTTGGCCGGACGGAAAATGAACGGAACCCCCTGTTTTTTGTAATAATCAGTCAGAAAATTACCCAAAGTATCGGCATGGTGGCCCGGACTGGGGTGAACGGCCACCCCCGCCGCCTTGTTGAGCACCAGCAGGTCCCCGTCCTGGTAGACGATGTCCACCGGCCCCTGGGCCGGTTCCAGGTCCCCGTTTTCCCGGTCGGAGATCAGGATGGACAGCACCTGCCCCGGCCGGGCCGTGTCCGCGGTGGTGGTGTGCTCCCCGTCCAGCAGGATGCCGTCGGGATATTTTTTGGCCGTGCGTACCACGGCGGCGGAGCAGTTCAGCTCCCGGCGCAGCAGCAGCCCCACGTTCTGCTCATGGATCACGCGCAGTTCCAGACGCCGCTCTTCCATTCCCATCCCCCCTTTTTCTTTATTTTACAGGAAAACGAGCACAATGACAAGAAAGGAGACTCAGGCACATGGATCAAACTCTGGGCCTCTACATCCACATCCCGTTCTGCCGCAGCAAATGCGCCTACTGTGACTTTTACTCTCTGCCCGGCCAGGAGAAGCGCATGGACGACTACCAGCGCGCCCTGCTGGCCCATCTGGCGGAGGCGGCCCCCCAGGCGGCGGCTTACACGGTGGACACGGTCTATTTCGGCGGCGGCACCCCCAGCTTTTACGGGGAAAAGCGCCTGACCGCCCTGCTCAAGCACATCAGGAAGCATTATCAGGTGGGCAAGCAGGCGGAGATCACCCTGGAGGCCAACCCGGACAGTGTGGATCAGAAGATGCTCAAGCGCCTGCGCAGGGCGGGCTTCAACCGCATCTCCCTGGGGGTGCAGTCGGCGGACGACGGCCAACTGGCCAGCCTGGGCCGCCCCCACACTTTCGGGCAGGCGTGCCAAGCGGTGGAGCAGGCTCGCCGGGCCAAGTTTGAGAATCTGAGTCTGGACCTGATCTACGGCCTGCCCGGCCAGGACATGAGCAGCTGGAAGGACACGGTAGAGTGGGTGCTGGCGCTGGAGCCGGAACACATCTCCGCCTACGGCCTGAAGGTGGAGGAGGGCACCCCCCTGTTTCGCCGGGTGGAGGAGGGCGAGGTTCTGCCCGACGACGACGCCCAGGCCGACTGCTACCTGTGGACGGTGGAGCGGCTGGAGCAGGCGGGCTATGAACAGTACGAGATCTCCAACTTTGCCAAACCGGACTTCCGCTCCCGCCACAACTGCAAATACTGGCTGACCCAGCCCTATATGGGCTTCGGCCCCGGGGCCCACTCCGACTTCGGGGAGCGGCGCTACTCCTTCATCCGGGACCTGGAGGGCTACATCAAGGGCGTGCTGGAGGGCGGAACCATCGTGGACGAGGACGACCCCATCCCCCGGAAGGAGCGCTCGGGGGAGTACCTGATGCTCCGCCTGCGCACCACCCACGGCATCGAGGAGTGGGAGTACCGGCGGGAGTTTTTCATGAATTTCGCGCCCCTGGAGGAGCGGCTTCTGGAGTATGAGCGCCGGGGGCTGGCCTGCCGCAGGGACGGCCGCTGGCGGCTGACTCCCCAGGGCTTTCTGGTGTCCAACCAGATCATCGGGGAGCTTCTGGAGCTCCAGGAGCAGGCCACTCTGGCCGACACCCTGGCCCGGGTGAACGACCGCGCCAAGCCGACTGAATAAGGCCCTGACCCGTTCGAAATTCTTAAGAATTTCTGACGGGTCTTTCCTGTTTACAAGGATAGGATGTTGTGGTAGAATACCATCATTCCAGCAGGAGGTTTACATAATGAAGAAAATTCCAGTCCGTGCCACCGCCTGGGCGCTGGCTTTGCTGCTGGCCGCCGGGCCCGCCGCGTCGGCCTCTCAGGCCCTGGGCACCGAAATACATAGGGGCAAGATTCATCTGGCGGAGGGAGTGGATTACACCCGTCAGTACCTCTGGAGCGCCACCTACTCCGACCTGCGCACCGAGCGCTATTTCGAGTACAGCCCCAATGAGCTGGTGCAGCCCGCCGTGGCCTACGGCGACACAGTGCTGGCCAAGAACACCCTCTCCACCCTGGCGCAGGGACTGGAAAATGAGGGCAAGCGGGTGCTGGGCGGCATCAATGGCGATTACTTCGTCCTGGCCACCGGCGCGCCCCTGGGTCTGGTCATCACCGACGGCGTGCTGCGCTCCTCCTCGTCCTACATTTACGCGCTGGGCTTCGACGCCGACGGAAACGCCTTCATCGGCAAGCCCGATCTGTCCATCACCGCCACCTTCGGCGGCGCCACCTATGCCGTCTCCGGCGGTCTGAACAAGGTGCGCACCGACAACAGCTACGTTCTCTATACCCATGATTTCGCGGCCACCACCAACCACACCAAGCCCGGGATCGACGTGATCCTGATCCCGTCCACTGATCATCTGGACGAGACGGTACAGGTGGACCTGGATGTGGAGGACACTCCGGTGCAGGAGCAGCCGGGCGGCGAAGAGCTCGACCCCTTTACCGGCTCCGCCGATCTGGACGCGGAGGACGTAACCCAGGGCGGCGGGACCCCCGAAAAGATCAAGGACACCCTGGTGTACACCGACGAGCCCATCATCGGCGGACATATATCCTGCACGGTGGCCCAGGTGCTCCAGTCCACCGGCTCCATCGAAATCCCCGAGGGCTGTCTGGTGCTGTCCATCAGCAGCGACA
Source organism: Oscillospiraceae bacterium (assembly GCA_051867655.1). Lineage (GTDB taxonomy): Bacteria > Bacillota > Clostridia > Oscillospirales > Oscillospiraceae > JAJPXI01. The sequence continues at coordinate 28,039 of JBJDYV010000031.1, read as the reverse complement.
GCAATGAATGGCTGGTGGGCCAGCTCTCCGCACTCCAGGCCGGGGACACGGTGGAGATCGACATCACCTCCCCCGACGAGCGGTGGGAGACCGCCGTCACTGCCATCGGCGGCCTGTACAAGATGGTGACAAACGGGGCGGTGGAGTCTGACCTGGAGACCACCCAGGCCCCCCGCACCGCCGTGGGCATCCGGGCGGACGGCTCCACCGTCTTCTACACCGTGGATGGCCGCCAGAGCGGCTACAGCGTGGGCGCTTCCATGCAGCAGGTGGCCGAGCGTCTGGTGGAGCTGGGCTGCGTGGAGGCCATGTGCCTGGACGGCGGCGGCTCCACCACCCTGGGCGCCTCCCTCCCCGGCGAGGACAGCTTCGCCGTGCTCAACAGCCCCTCCGACGGCTCCCAGCGGGCCGTCACCAACGCCCTGTTCCTGGTGGCCGACCAAACCGACCCCGGGCGGGCGGAAGCTCTGGCCCTCTCCCCCAGCGACGCCATCCTGCTCTCCGGCGCCCAGCTGGAGCTGTCCGCCGCCGGCGTGGACAATCTGGGCCAGACCGTGACCCGGTACGACGCCGACGAGGTGGACTTCAGCCTGCCCCGGCAGGCGGGCACCATTACCGACGGCGTGCTGACCGCCGGGACCCAGGCCGGCACCTATACCCTGGAGGCCGAGGCAGGCAGACTGACCGGCAGCGCCCTGATCACCGTGGTGCCCACCCCGGACCAGATCACCGTCCGGAACGAGGCCACCGGCGCCGCGCTGTCCGCCCTTCACCTGGAGCCGGGCGAAACCATCGACCTGACCGCCTCCGCGGTCTACCGCAACCTGTCTCTGGTCTGCCAGGACGCGTGCTTTACCTGGAGCGTCTCCGAGGGACTGGGGACCATCGACCAAAGCGGAAAGCTGACCACCGGTGAGACCAGCGGCTCCGGCTCCGTGACCGTGACCGCCGGCGGGAAAACCGTCGCGATCCCCCTGACCGTATCGGGCCAGATCCGCACAGTGGAGACCTTCGAGGGCGACTTTCTGAATCTGTCGGGCAGCCTGACCGCCCGGATCGAACCGGAGCGGCGCTCGGTCTATGTGCGCTACGGCAGTCAGAGCGCCAGGATAACCTACGACATGGGCGCGGATGAATTCGCCGCCTTCGGCATCCCGCTGGACTTCCAGGACGGCTCGCAGTATCTGACTCTCTGGGTGTACGGAGACGGCTCGGGCAACACCCTGTCGGCCTCGGTGCGCCTGACGGACGGCAGCTCCCGTGAGCAGGCGCTGACCGTGCTGGACTTCAAGGGCTGGCAGCAGATCGTCGCTCCCCTGCCCGACGATGCCGACCAGATCCTGACCCTGAAGATCACCCCCACCGGCACCACCCGCCAGGGGACCATCTGGCTGGACCACGTGACCTCCTCCAACCAGGCCGACCCCGACCTGACCTGTCCGGCCGTCACCGTGGAGCTTTCCGGAAACACGCTGCGCGCCACGGTGCAGGACAACATGGACAACGCCTTCACCCAGGCGCAGATCTCCGTGACCTATGACGGCTGGGCGCTGTCCTTCACCCTGGAAGGCCTGACGCTGACCGCCGCGCTGCCCGCCCAGGACGGGCTGGCCCACCGCGTCACCGTCACGGCCACCGACGCCTCGGGCAACATTGGCCGGGCCTCGGCGGACATCGCCGCCTCCGGCGAGCGGACGGAGCCCTTTGCCGACATGACCGGCCACTGGGCAAAGAATTATGTAAACTATCTGTATGACCAGGGCATCTCCAACGGCCTGATCGTGGACGGAAAGACCTGCTTCAATCCGGACAAGGACATTACCCGCGGCGAGTTTGCCCTGATGTGTGCCCGCTGGCTGCGCCTGGACCTGAGCGCGTACAGCAACGTGGAGCTGCCCTTCGCCGACACCGCTGATATCCCCTCCTGGTGCCTGGACGGCGTCAAGGCCATGTACGCCCTGGGCATCATGCAGGGCAGCGCCGAGGGCAGCGGCGTCTACGCTTTCGCCCAGCGGAGCATCAGCCGCTCTGAGGCCATGACCATGCTGGGCCGCATCCAGCAAAAGGGCTACGCCGCGGCGGAGCTGACCTTTGCCGACGCCGCCGACATCCCGGCCTGGGCGGCGGACTACCTGGCCACCATGGTGGCCCAGGGCGTGGTCAACGGCTACGAGGACAACACCGTAGCCCCCAATTCCTCCATCAAGCGCTGCGAAATGGCCAAGATCCTGTACGCCATGCGGTAAAATACAAAACAGGCCCGGCATCCGCGCAGGCGGCAGGAAGTATCCTGCCGCCTGCCTGTATATCAGGGCATTTCCCGCCGGTCTGAAAAATTCAAAAAACGCGCGACCGATCCGGCAAAAAACGTACTTATAGAGTGAAAGCGCTTTTCAAAAAATTCCGTCTTGACGGAGGGGACCTATGGACGACCAAAAAATCATCGACCTTTATTGGGAACGAAACGAGGATGCCATTCGGGAGACGTCCTCAAAATACGGAAAGCTGTGCTTCTCTGTCGCCCGCAGCATCCTTGCAAGCCGTGAGGACAGTGAAGAATGTGTCAACGACACCTACCTCGGCGTATGGAACGCGCTTCCCCCCCACCGGCCGCTTCGCTTTCCGGTCTTTATCAGCCGGATCACCCGGAACCTGGCGCTGAAAAAATTTGCGTATGTTTCCGCCGCCAAGCGCAATCCGGACGCGGTTTGCTCGTTGGACGAACTCGGCGAGTGCGTTTCCGGCCGGAACTCCGTGGAGGCCGAGCTGGAGAACAGGCGGATTGAGCAGGCCATCAGTACATTCCTGAAACAGCAAAGCGAAGAACAGCGCACAGTATTCATCGCCCGCTACTGGTTTTTTGAATCCATCGACAGCATCTGCCGGCAGACGGGAGCCAGCCCGAGCAAGGTCAAATCCATGCTTTCCCGCCTGCGGAAAAACCTGCGAATTTATTTAGAAAGCGAGGGGATCGAGCTATGACGGCAAGACAGTTGGCCGACCGGATCGGCAATCTTGACGATGATTTGATCCAGCAGGCCTCCGATTCCTTGAAGCGAAAAAGATCCAGCCGCAAACTACGCCGCATCCTGCCCCTGGCCGCCGCGGTCATCGCTGTTCTGGCTCTCTGCGGCTTTGCCCTTGTTCAGCTGGGGCTTTATGACCGGTGGCTGCAGGAGCCTTCCTCCGACCCGATCCAGGTCGTGCGCAGCGCCATTGAAAACCAGGCGGAGAAAGACTACACGCTCACGGTCCGGGTCGATGAGATCACCATCGACGAGGCGGAGACCGAACGGATCATCAAAAGGTACACAGGAAGCGACCTGGCCGCCTCCCGCGGATGGTCGGATGAGTACCTGCAGGAGCATTTCGTAGTCGTTCAGGCAAAATACTATGTGGAGTACGACCACACAAAGACGTTTCTGGATGACGGAAATACAGTCCAGTTCTTTTACCTTGTTCAGGATGTGGAAAGCGGGGAATGGACGATCACGGACAACACATGACCCAATACCTCCAGCGGAGAACCTCGGCAGAATGTTCCGTAAAAAGGAGTCCGGAAGCGCCGCGGCGCTTCCGGACTCCTTTTTTCGATTCAAACCGCTATTTAATACACGCCGTAGGTCATGGTGGTCTCGTACCAGGCCTCGAAGTTTTCCATCTTGCAGGCGTCCAGGGTGATGGAGCAGTTCATGATAAAGCCGCCGCCCGGGGCGCAGGTGTCGATCAGGCGCTTGGTCTCGTCGATGACCTGCTCCTTCGTCCCCGTGACCAGCAGCGGGGTGGACAGGTTGCCGCAGATGCAGGCGACGCCCTCCAGCTCCTTCTTGGCCTTGGCGATGTCCACCTGCTCGAACATGTAGATGACCTTGCCCTTGGGCACGTCCTTCAGGAATTCCAGGCGGGTGTTGTACTTGCCCTCGCAGAAAACCAGGGGCGTGATGCCGGCCGCCACCAGCTTTTCGATGGTGCGCTTCAGGCCGGGCCAGTAGAACTCGGCGTAGTCGTCCTTGCTCATGAACTCGTCGCCGGCGGCGTGGAGGGGCATGAACACGAACTTCTCCCCCCGGGCCTTGACCCCGGCGATGAACCGGTCGGTGTTCATCTGCTCGATGCGCTCGGTGACAGCCAGGACCTCGTCGGGATACATCTTGATATCCATGACGGCCTGGACCAGGCCGCGCAGGCTGTCGGCATAGAGGTCGAAGGGGGCGTGGGTGGTGCCGCCGAAGGTGGCGAAGCCCATATCCCGGATGCACTTACCCACCGCGCCGTTGCGCTGCAGGTGCTGCTGCATCATCTGGCCCGCCTGCATCAGGGCCTCCATGGCAGCCTTCACATCGCTCTGGGCCAGGGTCGCCCACTCCGTCATGATCTTCAGGTCATAGACCTCCCGGAAGTGCAGCTTGGACAGGGGCTCCAGGGCCTTGTACTTGCGGGGCAGCACCTTCGTCAGCATAAAGTGGGTGGGGTCCATCAGATACTCGTCGAACTCGTCGTCCTCCATGTACGTGCCGTCCATCATCTGGAAGCCGCTGTTCAGGGGCAGGCCGTGGGAGGGCCCGGGCAGGCGGATGTATCCGGCGCCCAGCAGCTCGCAGGGGTCGATGGAATAGCCGAATACCGGCCACACCAGATCGGGCTGGAACTGGGTCAGGTATTTTTTCATGCAGGGGATCACATTGCGCAGGTCCTTCATCATGTCATACTGACTCACGCCGTAGGCCGTGGCGATAAAATCGCCCATCTGGGGCGCAAACGGGACCCGGTCCGGCTCCCCCAGGGCAATGGTCGTGTTCAGTCGTTCCATTCGTTCGGTATAGGCCTGTTCTGCGGTCATATTCGTCCTTCCTTTCTGCTTTGCGGCGTGACAGTCCACCCATAATTTGGTTGGTTTTATTCTATCCCGGCGCGGGACCGGGCACCATAAATCCGTGAAGAAAAATGGTGTTTTTTTATGATGATATCATCCTATCCTCTGAATTTCCACCCTTTTCTCTATAATTTTTTTGCATAAAAAGGCCTCCGCTTTCAAAGCGGAGGCCTTCCCGTTTCCTTTGTCACGCCAGCCCGGAGATCTGCCGGGCGATCACGGCGAATACAGGCAGGGTGATGATGGACAGCAGGGTGGACAGGGTGACCATCTGGGCCGCCGTCTCCTCGTCCCGCTTGAAGATCTGGGCAAACATGGCGGTGACGCCCGCCGTGGGGCAGGCGGAGAGCACCACGCAGGCGCAGTAGGACAGGGGCTCCAGGTGGAGGGGCAGCAGGAGCAGACAGGTGATGGCCGGGACAAACACCAGCTTGATGGCCGACGTCAGGTACAGCCTGGGCTTTTTCAGCACGCTTAAGATGTCGGAGCGCGCCATCTGGCCGCCGATGATGACCATGGCCAGCGGGGTGTTCAGGTCGCCCATAAAGTCCATGGCGTTGTACACCGGGGAGGGCAGGCGGATCCCGAGGGCAAACAGGCACACACCGATCAGGATGGCGATGATGCCCGGGTTGAGCACCGCGCTGCGCACGTTGAGCTTGCCGCCCATCGTCAGCACACCGTGGGTCCACTGGAAGATAAAAAAGACCAGCATGGAGATCACGCCGAACAGCAGGGCGTCCTCCCCCAGCACACCGGCCAGCAGGGGCAGGCCCATAAAGCTGTTGTTGGCGTACACCATGCCGAACCGGTGCACCACCCGGGTGTCGGCGTTCTCCCTGCGGAACATCAGCTGCACCAGGGGAATCATCACCACATAGGTCAGGGCCATGCCCAGGGCGGCCATCAGCATGGTGTGCACCACGGCCGCGGTGGCCTCGATCTGCAGCTTGGTAATGATAATACACGGGCCGACCACATAGAGGATCAGCTGGGTACACTGGCTGGAGGCCTCCTTGGAAAACCACTTCAGCTTGGCAAAGACAAAGCCCACGCCCATCATCAGAAAGAGCGTCAGTACCTGGCCCACAACGGTCAACAAATCGGAAAGCAACAAAATCCCTTCTTGTCATTGGAAATACATAAGTAAATATTATACAGGAAGTCATAAAAAAAGTAAACTCGGAAAATCGGTACATTGTCGGCGGGCCGATTCTATGGTACAATGCAACCAGAATCAACTGTAAGGAGAACCACTATGTTTCGGGAAATGAGACGATCCAGGCAGCAGCTTTCCGACGCGGAAAGTATGGAGATACTTCTCCGGGGCACGTCGGGCGTTCTGGCCCTGGCGGGGGACGACGGCTACCCCTACGCCGTGCCCCTGAGCTATGTGTACCGGGAGGGCGTGATCTGGTTCCACTGCGCCGTCACGGGCCACAAACTGGACGCCCTGCGCCGGAATGACAAGGTCTCCTTCTGCGTCATCGACCGGGATCAGGTGATCCCGGAGGAGCTGACCTCGGCCTACCGCAGCGTCATCGTCTTCGGCCGGGCCCGGGTGGTGGAGGACGAGGAGGAGAAGCGCCGGGCCGCCCGCTGGCTGGGGGAGAAATACGACCCGGACAACCGCTCGGACATGGACCGGGAGATCGGCGCGTCGCTGCCCCGCATGTCCGTGATCCGCCTGGACATCGAGCACATGACCGGCAAAGAGGGCCGCGTGCTGACGCAGGCCCGGGAGAATAAACAGTAAGTGAGGAAACCCATGGACACCATGATCCAAACCCTGGCCAAAGAGCTTGGCCGCACCGAAGAGCACGTCCAGAACGTGGTCAACCTGATCGACGAGGGGGCCACCATCCCCTTCATCGCCCGCTACCGCAAGGAGCTGCACGGCTCCATGGACGACCAGCTTCTGCGCCAGCTGGCCGACCGGCTGCAGTACCTGCGCAATCTGGAGCAGCGCAAGAACGAGGTCAAAAACTCCATCGAAAATCAGGGCAAGCTGACCGAGGAACTTTCCGCTGCCATCGATTCCGCCGCCACCCTGGCCGAGGTGGAGGACCTGTACCGCCCCTACAAGCAGAAGCGGCGCACCCGGGCCACCATCGCCAAGGAAAAGGGTCTGGAGCCCCTGGCCGACCTGCTGTCCGCCCTCGGCCCCCAGGTGAACGCCGAAGAGGCCGCCGCCGATTTTGTCGACCCTGAAAAGGGCGTGGAGACGGTGGAGGACGCCCTGCAGGGGGCCAACGACATTCTGGCCGAGCGCATCTCCGACGACGCCGACATCCGCAAGGAACTGCGGGCGCTGTACCTGCGCCGGGCAATGCTGGTGTCCCAGGCCGCCGACAAGGAGCCGGAGGACACGGTGTACCGGCTCTACTACGACTTCAAGTGCCCGGTCAGCCGCGTTCAGGGCTATCAGGTGCTGGCCATCAACCGGGGCGAGCGGGAGGAAGTTCTGAAGGTGTCCGTGGAGCTGGACCCGGAGGTTGCCCATGTGGCCGTCCGCAGGGCCACGGTGCCCGGCACGGCCTGTATGGACTTCGTGCACGCCGCCGCGGACGACGCCTATGACCGTCTGATCCAGCCCTCCCTGGAGCGGGAGATCCGCAATTACCTGACCGAACAGGCCGATGAAGGCGCCATCCACATGTTCGCCCTGAACCTGAAGCCCCTGCTGATGCAGCCCCCCGTCAAGGGCAAGGTGACCATGGGCCTGGACCCCGGCTACCGCATGGGCTGCAAGGTGGCGGTGGTGGACGGCACCGGCAAGGTGCTGGACACCACGGTGGTTTACCCCACCCACGGCGAGCGCCAGAAGCAGGAGTGCATCACCAGGCTGGCCGCCCTGATCAAAAAGCACGGCGTGGAACACATCGCCATCGGCAACGGCACCGCCAGCCGGGAGACCGAGCAGATGACGGTAGAGCTGATCCGCAAGGTGGGCGGCGGCGTGTCCTACATGATCGTCAACGAGGCGGGCGCGTCGGTGTACTCCGCCTCCAAGCTGGCCGCCGAGGAGTTTCCGGAGTACGACGTGAACCTGCGCTCCGCCGTGTCCATCGCCCGGCGGCTCCAGGACCCCCTGGCCGAGCTGGTGAAGATCGACCCCAAGGCCATCGGCGTGGGCCAGTATCAGCACGACATGCCCCAGGCCCGCCTGGGCGAGACCCTGGACGGCGTGGTGGAGGACTGCGTCAACGCCGTGGGCGTGGACGCCAACACCGCCTCCCCCAGTCTGCTCCAGCGGGTGTCCGGCCTGAACGGCACCACCGCCAAGAACATCGTCAAATACCGGGAGGAGAACGGCGCGTTCACCACCCGCAAGCAGCTTTTGAAGGTGCCCAAGCTGGGCCCCAAGGCCTTTGAGCAGTGTGCGGGCTTCCTGCGGGTGCCCGAGAGCAAGTCCGCCCTGGACAACACCGGCGTCCACCCGGAGAGCTACGGCGCGGCGGAGGAGCTTCTTTCCGCCTGCGGCCACACCCTGGCCGACGTGAAGGCGGGGAACATTTCCGACCTGAAGGAGAAGGCGGAGGCCATCGGCCTGGATGCCCTGGCCCAGCAGTGCGGCGTAGGCGCGCCCACCCTGGCGGACATCATCAAGGAGCTGATGAAGCCGGGCCGGGACCCCCGGGACGAGCTGCCCGCCCCCATCCTGCGCACCGACGTCATGGAGGCCAAGGACCTGAAGCCCGGCATGGAGCTGCAGGGCACCGTGCGCAACGTCATCGACTTCGGCGTGTTCGTGGACATCGGCGTGCACCAGGACGGCCTGGTGCACATCTCCAAGCTGTCCCGGCGGGTGCGCCACCCCTCCGAGCTGCTGGCGGTGGGCGACGTGATCACCGTCTGGGTGCTGGAAGTGGACGAAAAGAAAAAGCGCATCTCCCTGACCATGTGCAAACCGGGATAAGCGTTTGAAACGGAACGAGGGGTGATTCACGTGAAAAAGCGGACAAAACTCATAACAGGCATCGTTTTGTTTTGCATTCTTGCTGCCATGGCAACCATTGCAGGTGCAGGCTTTCTGATCAAAACAGTAAATGATGCCGTCCTGCTTTTGCGGGAGGAAGCAACGTGGACGTGTACGAACTACCCCGCGTGGTTTCAGGTCGGACCGGACGGCATCGCGGAGGGCGTGATTACCATCGACGGAGAAGAAACGGCGTTTTGTGTGAGATATCGCACAGGATACGCCGTGTTCTTTGATTGTACGGCCCGTGAAACGTGTGCGCCGGATTCAGACGACTATCTTCTGATCGAGTCGAGCATTCGGGCTAAATTTGGACGTTTGTACGTCTCTGTCACGGAAGATGTGTAGAATATAGGCGTCAAAAAATTTGTTTTTGAAAAGCAAGCGGCAGATTAATGCGTACGGAACCGTCCGAAAGGAGACGAGGGGAGAGCGGTCCCCTTGTCTCCTTTTTTTAAAAAAGAACTTTTGTCTGGACGGCAGGGAGCTCGCCCGCATCGACAGGGACCGGATCATCGACTGTTTGGGCGAGCCGGACTCGGTGGAGAAAGACGAACAGGGCGTAATCTATGATTATTTTATGCCGGAAAAGGGCATTCCCAGGATATCATTTGCTTTTCCGGATACGCTGGATACCGTGGGACAAATATTTATTGTGTTCGATCTTGACGATTCAATTTCATGACGTATAGTAAAAGGGAAGGGAGCGGGACTCCTTTCCCTTGACACAGAACGCCCCCATGCTGTATTGCCGGCGCCGGGGCATCAGAGGAATGGTTTTCGATGAAGATCGCAATCGTGACCGGCGCGTCCAGCGGACTGGGCCGGGAATTTGTGCGGCAGATCGCGCGCAGGATGCCGGAGCTGGAGGAGATCTGGGTGATCGCCCGGCGGGAGGAGCGGCTGCGGGAGATCCAGTCGGAGTGCCCCCTCCCCGTGCGCCCGCTGGCTCTGGACCTGACGAAAGAGGACAGCATCCGCTCGCTGGAGGAGCTGCTGGAGCGGGAACACCCCGTGGTGGCGGTTCTGGTGAACGCGGCGGGGTTCGGCAAGATCGGCGATTATCATACGGTGAGCCGCCGAGACTGCGACGCCATGATCGACCTGAACTGCCGGGCCGCCGTGGACGTCACCCTGGTCTGTCTGCCGTACATGCAGCGCAAAAGCCGCATTCTGGAGATCTGCTCCACCGCCGCGTTCCAGCCCTTTCAGCACCTGAACGTCTACGCCGCGTCCAAGGCCTTCCTGTACCGCTACTCCCGCGCCCTCTGGACCGAGCTGTTCGGCCGGGGCATCACCGTGACCGCTGTCTGCCCCTACTGGGTCAAGGACACGGAGTTCATCCCCGCGGCCCGGCAGACCGACGCCCGGCGCTCCATCCGCCACTTTCCCCTGGCCTCCCGCACCCGCAGCGTGGTCACCCTGGCCCTGAACGACAGCGCCCTGGGCCTGCCCGTGTCCACCCCCGGTCCCGTCTGCCTGATCCACCGCATCGCGGCCAAGTTCATCCCCTCCCAGATCATGATGGGGATCTGGGCCATTTTACGGAGGATTTGAGGGATACGGGCGCGCCCCGGGACTGCCAATGCAGCCCGGGGCGCTCCTTATGATGCCGGGGCGACACCCACGCCCCGGCGGAATCGTTCGGTGACAGCAGAAAAACAGCAGGGAATATTGACAGCCGGGAAATATTGTCTTATATTTCTTTGTATGGGAGTAACTCCCATTACAAGAGGAGAGGAGAGAAAAATATGATCAAAACCATCTACTTACGAGCGTCCCAAGTGCTGGTAAAGAAGCCTTTTGTGTTGTGGGGCATTTCTTTGCTGGAAATCCTGCTTTCCACCGTGCTCGGCATCCTGTTCGGCGTGGCCATCGGTGTGAGTATTGCGATCTCCCTGTTGCTGAGTACCTCCATGGCCATGATCTACCTCTACGGTTACCGCGGGCAGGAGGTCAGATGCGTCCAGCTGTTCGACACCTTCCAGAACTGGACGATCATCAAGCGCGTCCTGTGCGGTATGGCCTGGAAGAGCCTTTGGGTATTTCTGTGGTGCCTGATCCCCATTGTCGGCCCGATTTTTGCCATCATCCGTGCCTATCAATATCGCCTGACGCCCTACATTCTGATGACTGAGCCCGATGTGGCCATTACCGAGGCCATCAAGGTCTCCGCCCAGCGGACCAAGGGCTACAAGGGCAGTATGTTCGGCGCGGACGTCCTCGTGTACGTTGCGTACTTTGTCGCCCTGCTCGTGCTGGGGCTGCTTGCAAAGATTCCCTTCATCGGCGTCCTTTTCATGCTGATATCCGTGTTGCTGACCATTTGCTTCATCCTCTTTTGCCCCCTGTTTCTCGGCCTTGTGCGCGCTGCGTTCTATGAAGAGATCAACGCGAACCACCGCTGCCCCCAGTGCGGTGCCGCTGCTGCACCGGGTTCCAGCTTCTGCTCCCAGTGCGGGGCTCCGATGGGCGAAACCGTTTCCTGACCATCCCGCTGGTTCAAGCACCGCAAAAAAACAGAAAAAGTATTTCATACTTATAAAAGGACAGCGCAAGGCAGAACGCCTTGCGCTGCCCTTCTTGTCGCCCAAAATTTTTCGGCCATATGCCGGCAAGCATTCAAATCGGAGGAAAACACATCTTCAATGCAAATTGCCCAAAATCCGGGCAAAAAGCCGCAAAATCGTTTCCGGATTTTCCGTTGAAATATTCACCCTGAATTTGTTACCATTAACACATGATTTACTCCCGGTCTTTCGCCGGAGCGCAAAAAATAAATAACGCAAAGAGAGAACGCCAATGCAAACAGTCAAGAAAAAAAGCTTTGCCCTTGGTTACAGCTTTATTGCACATTCCTTTATTTCCTATATGTTCCTGGCCTTCGTGCTGGTGGTCGTGTCCAACAACGTGCTGCCCAGCTTCTACCATCTGGTTCCGGAGGGATTTGCCCACTCCATGGGCGGCGCGGACAAGGCCATGCTGCTGGTCAACACGCTGTGCGCAATTTTCGCGGCCATCGTGGGCATTTTCCTGGGCCAGTGGGTCGACCGAAAGGGTCCCAAACAGGTGTTGGTGATCGGATACCTGGTCGGCGGCGTGAATTATCTGGTGTTCCCCTTCGCGGCCAGCTTCCCCGCTCTGGTGATCTGCCTTGCCCTGACCCATACCGCAATGCTCGCCTATTGCCAGATGACCACCCACTCGCTGGTGGCCCACTGGTTCAATCAGAAAAAGGGTCTGGCTCTGGGTATCTCGGCCGTCGGCGTCCCCGCCGGCAACGCCGTATTCACCCTTGTTTACACCTCCATCGTTTCCTCCTTTGGCACGCACCTTTCCCTGGGTGTGCGCGCCGGTCTTTGGAGCTTCGGCGCCGCACTGATCATCATGGGTGTTGTCAGCGCCTTCTGGGTCAAAAATACCCCGGCAGAGGTGGGTCTGACCCCGGATAATCTGCCCATCGAAAACGAAGTGGGTTCGGTGGAAAACCGCAGCTATACCTTTTCCGAAGTGATCCGGACGCCCTATGTCTGGTTGGTCATCGCGATTTACGGTCTGCTGAACTGTGCAGTCATTGCCTGCGTGGCTCAGCTGATCAACTACATTCAGGCCCGCGGAAACGTGGGACTCGACACGGCCGGAGTCATCATGTCGGTGGGTGCTCTGGGCGGCATCGTCGGCGGTTTCCTCATCTCCTTTATGGACCAAAAGCTGGGCACCAAGAAGACCACCGTGCTTTATTGCATCGCCTCCATCGTGGTATATGCGGCCATGGGTCTGTTCAGCGGAAACATCACCGTCCTGACCGCGCTGTGCATGCTGGCCTTCCTTCTGAACGGCGCTCCCGCACCGTTGATTCCCTCTATGATCCTGACCCTCTTCGGCCCTGAAAGCTTCAACTCGGTTTCCAAGATCGTGACTCCCATCGCCTGTATCTGCCGCTCCTGCGGTTACTATGTGGTCGCCCTGTTCATGTTCCCGGTCGGCGGTCTGGACATCTGGTCCGGCGTTTATTTCGGGCTAGCCGCAATGGCCGCCGTTTCTCTGGTTCTTTCGCTGCTCTGCCGCACAAAGCACGTGGAGATCAAGACGGCGAACGACCCCGAGGACATCTTCTCCATGGGCGAGGTCTACTTTGGCTTCAACACCCATTTCCAGGCAGACGTGCGCAAGATCAAGGAACTGCTTTACGGCCGCGGCAACACGGGACTGTATGTGCCGGGTGCCATTCCCGAGGCGGACATCCGGGAGATCGTGGAAGCCGGAACTTATGTGCCGGAAGGGCTTGGGGTAAATCCCTGGCACTTTGTGGCCGTCAGCGATCCCGATGTTCTGAGAGATCTGAACGAGCGGATGCACAAAGGCGTCATCAGCTTCTCCGCCAAGCTGCGTGAGCGTTTCCCCGGCCATCCGGAGCTGAAACAGGACACCGAAGACTTCCTGGCCAGTTTGGACCGCGCCCCGCTGGTTGTCATGGCCTTTACCGATTACCCCGTTCAGGGCAACGCCCTTGCGGACGAAGTGAAACAAATCGGCAGCGCGTTCCAGAATATGCTGCTGAAGGCCTACGGAAAGGGCATTGGCTCCTACTGGCTGACCTCTCCCATTGCAGCCGGCGCAGCGCCCAACCTGAAAAAGCAATTCCTCCCGGACAGCGAAGGTGAATTCATCGGTATGGTGACCTTCGGCTATTACGACGACGACATGGCACGCCCCCTTGTGAAAAAGGGCAGCGTCAAATACATTTGATTTTCCTGCCGGAAAAGCCTTTCCCGGCAAACAGAGCAAAGCGGTGGGCATCAGCCACCGCTTTGCTTTTTTCATCGTATTCCGTTTTTCTGTGCTGATTTCTGCATGAAGAAATTTTATCAGGTACCTTGTATTCCCCTCTGTATCGTGTTATACTAAGCCTACATTCGTTAGGTACCTTGACATCCGTGCTGTCTCGTGGTATACTGAGCACGATTTGTTAGGTACCGAAACGCGGGCCAGGGAGTTCCGGCGGAAAGCAGGCGGCTTCCGGACCGGACGGCAAGGAGGGGTTCAAGGCTTTGAAATTGATCTTTTCTTACATCAAAAAATACCAGTGGATGGTGGTGGGCGTCATCCTGCTGAAGGTCGTCGCCACCTTTCTGGAGCTGCTGCTCCCCTATGTGCTGGAGCATCTGATCGACAACGTCGCGCCCATGAAGGATCTGCAGCAGGTCCTCCTGTGGGGCGCCGCCATGCTTGTACTGGCGGTCCTGATCCGTTTCCTGAACGTGACAGCGAACCGCAAGGCCACCAAGGTCTCCGAAAAGGCGGCCTACGCGGTCCGCCGCGACCTGTTTTGGCACTCCGTGAACCTCTCGGGCCGCCAGATGGACGAGATCGGGCTGCCGTCCCTGACCTCCCGGATGACGGCGGACTCCTACAACGTGCAGGACTTTATCCGGACCTTTCAGACCATGGGCATCCGGGCGCCCATGCTGCTGCTGGGCGGCGTTATCGTCACCATGGTCATGGACGTGGGGCTCAGCCTCATTCTGTGCGTGATCGCGGTGATCGCGGTCTGTGTGGTCATCTTCGTGTCCGTCAAGGGCATCCCGCTGTACGACAAGGTGCAGCAGGGCGTGGACGACATCACCCGGGTCATGCGGGAGAACATCACGGGTATCCGGGTGGTCAAGGCACTGTCCAAGGAGGAGTATGAAAAGCGGCGCTTCTCCGCCGTCAACGAGGAGATGTCCCGCCGGGAGAGCAAGGCCAGCATCATCATGTCCCTGCCCGGCCCGGTCATGACGCTGATGCTGAACATCGGCCTGACCCTGGTGGTGCTGGTGGGCGCCATCCGCGTCAACAAGGGAGCCGCGGAGCCCGGCACCATTCTGGCATTCCTGACCTATTTCAACATGATCCTGACGGGCATTCTGGGCCTGAACCGCATCTTCCTTGTCCTGTCCAAGGCCAACGCCTCCGCCAACCGCGTCGCGGCCGTGATCCACACGGAGGAGGAGCTGTCCGCCCTGCCGGAGGCGGAGGCCGCGCGGCCCTCCCGGGACGCATACATTCTGTTTGACGACGTCTCCTTCCGCTACGGGGAGGACAGCAAGGACGGCAGCGCGGCCGCCTTTGCCGGGGAGGAGCGGCAGATGAGCCTTGCGAACATCAGCTTCTCCATGGAAAAGGGCGGCTCCCTGGGCATCATCGGGCCCACCGGCTGCGGGAAGACCACCATCATCAACCTGCTCATGCGCTTTTACGACCCCACCCGCGGCCACGTGTTCATCGGCGGGAAGGACGTGCGCACCTATGACAAGGACACTTTGCACCGGATGTTCGGCGTGGTGTTCCAGAACGACGTGATCTTTGCCGACACTTTGGCGGAAAACATCTCCTTCGGCCGGGAGATCAGCGAGGAAGCCATGCGCGGCGCCGTGGCGGACGCCCGGGCCGCGGAGTTTGTGGAGGCCTACGACGACCAGTACCGGCACAAAGCGTCCATCCACGGCAGCAACCTGAGCGGCGGCCAGCGCCAGCGCATCCTGATCTCCCGCGCCCTGGCCGCGGACCCGGATATTCTGATCCTGGACGACGCTTCCAGCGCCCTGGACTACAAAACGGACGCCGCTTTGCGCCATGCGATCCGGGAGCACCACAGCAGCACCACCACGATCATCGTGGCCCAGCGCGTCAGCTCCATCATGAGTCTGGACCACATTCTCGTTCTGGACGAGGGCCGCATCATCGGCCAGGGCACCCACGAGGAGCTGCTGCGCTCCTGCCCGCAGTATCTGGAGATCTACAACACCCAGATGGGAGAGGAGGGATGATCCATGGCACCGATTACAGTCATGAAAAAGCCGAAGGACACCAAGGGCGCTCTGCGCCGCATCCTCGCCTATCTGGCGGACTATAAGCTGATCCTGCTTCTGATCCTGATCCTCTGCGTCGCCAGCAATATTCTGGCGCTGCTCGGTCCGGACCTGGCAGGCGACGCCATCGGCGTGATTGAAGAGGCCGGCACCGGCAAGACCGCCGTCGGGAAGGTCGATCTGGGCAGGGTCCTGCATTTCGTGAAGTGGATGCTGATCGTTTACCTGGCCTCCTCCCTGCTGACCCTTCTCATCAATGTGATCATGGTCCGCGTCAGCAAGCTGGTGGCGCGCAATATGCGCCGGGATGTTTTCAACAAGCTGATGCGCCTGCCGGTGGGATTTTTTGACCGCAATCCGGCCGGTGACATCATCAGCCGCGTCTCTTACGACATCGACGTGGTCAGCACCTGCCTGGCCACCGACGTGGTTTCCATCCTGACCAGCATCGTGACCGTGGTCGGCTCCCTGATCATGATGCTCCGGACCTCCCTCCTGCTCTCTGTTGTGGTCGTCATCACGATCCCGCTCTCCGTCTGCTACACCATGTGGATGCGGAAAAAGACCCAGCCCCGCTACGCCAAGCGTTCCAAAAACTACGGCATCATGAACGGCTTTGTGGAAGAAATGCTCAGCGGTCAGAAAACCATTCAGGCCTACGCCTACGAGGACAAGGTCTGCGAAAATTTCGACGCGGTCAACCGCGGCGCTGCCGAGGCCTACTACGACGCGGAGCATTACGGTATCTCCATCGGCGTGACCATGGGCTTCATCAACAACGTTTCCCTGGCGCTGATCGCCGCGCTCGGTGCGACTCTGTATATGTTCGGCGCGGCCTCCCTCCGCCAGATCTCCAAATTCGTCCTCTACTCCCGGAAATTCTCCGGACCGATCAACGAGATTGCCAACGTCATCAACGAGCTGTTCTCGGCGCTGGCCGCCGCGGAGCGGGTATTCAAGCTGCTGGATGAGACGGAGGAAGTGGCGGACACCCCGGGCGCGAAGGAACTGGAAAACGTGCGGGGCCATGTGGAGCTGGAGCATGTCAGCTTCGGCTACGACCCCGACAAGATCATCCTGCACGACCTGAACCTGGACGCCCAGCCGGGCCAGCAGATCGCCATCGTCGGCCCCACCGGCGCCGGGAAAACCACCATCATCAACCTGCTCATGCGCTTTTACGACGTCAACGGCGGGCGGGTCCTGGTGGACGGCGGCGAGATCCGGGACTACACCCGCTCCAGCCTGCGGGGGGCCTACGCCATGGTGCTGCAGGACACTTGGGTGTTCCAGGGCACCATCTTTGAAAACATCGCCTACGGCAAGGAGAACGCCACCATGAATGAGGTGGTGCGCGCGGCCAAGGCGGCCCACATCCACTCCTTCATCATGCGCCTGCCGGACGGCTATCAGACCGTGATCGGCGAGGACGGCGGCAACATCTCCAAGGGCCAGAAGCAGCTTCTGACCATCGCCCGGGCCATGCTGTACGACGCGAAGATGCTGATCCTGGACGAGGCCACGTCCAACGTGGACACGGGCACGGAGCGGCAGGTGCAGAAGGCCATGCGGGAGCTGATGCGCGGCAAGACCTGCTTTACTATCGCCCACCGCCTGTCCACCATCCAGAACGCCGACAAGATCCTGGTGGTGGACCACGGCGACGTGGTGGAACAGGGCACCCACGAGAGTCTGATGAAGCAGAAGGGCTTCTACTACAAGCTCTACGCGGCCCAGTTCGAGTGAGAATGAGAAATGAGAAAAGCCCCGCCGGTTCAACCGGCGGGGCTTACCGTTTCAAGGCATTTGTTACCCGATAAACATCTGGACCCAATAGTACCGATATCCGGTGTCCGACTTGACAAAGCCGATCCCAATGGAGGTAAAATTCCCGTTCAGAATATTGGCTTTATGTCCGGAAGAGCTCATCCAGCTGTTCATCACGGAAGCGGGCGAGCTTTGTCCGGCGGCGATATTTTCCCCCGCCGTGCGGAAAGAAATTCCGGTCAGCGCGGTAAAACAGTCGCTGCCGTTGGGCCGGGTGTGCGAAAACACCGTGGTGATCTCCTCAGCCCGCAGCTGCGCGGCCTCGCATACTTTTTCATTCAGCGTGAGCGCGGGCAGCCCCGCGTTTGCGCGCTCGGCATTGACCAGCTTCAAAACCTCTTCCCGGACGGCCTGCAAATCAACGCTTTCCGCCGGGGTCGGCGTCGGCGTGGGCGTGGGCGTCGGCGCGGGTGTCGGCGTGGGCGTGGGCGTCGGCGCGGGTGTCGGCGTGGGCTCGGGTTCGATGGCTGTGTTTTCATTCACGCAGTTCATCAGGCGCAGGATAACCACGCAGGCCTGGGCGCGGGTCATGCTGTCCTCACCGCCAAAGTTTCCGTTGTCATAGCCGGTCAGCAGGCCCAGGGCGTAGCAGGCCGCGATGGCGTCCTGATAATCAGCCGGAATGGTGTTCCAGTCCCTGATTTCGGCCTTGGCCGCCTGCTTGGCGCTGCTGCTGGCCGTCAGGCCCTTTTCCTTGAGCAGGTTGTTCATGATACAGGCCATATTGCTGCGGTCAATGCTCTTTTCGGGATCTGTCGCCGCGGACGTACCGATCAGCATATTTGCTCTCTGGGCCGCACACATGTAGGGCCAATACCAGGGGTTGCCGGCCGCGTTGGGATGGGCGGCCCACGCGGCGGCTTCGTCGGGATAAAACACACGCACCAGCATGGTGACGAACTCGGCGTTGCTCTCTGTCCCCTCGGGGGCGAACCTGCCGCCGCCGACACCGTTCACGATGCCCTTTTCCGTAGCTTCCATGATATACGGATAGGCCCAGTGGCCGGTGGGTACATCGGAGAAATGAGTGACTGCGTACGCCGGGATGACCAGTGCGGCCGCCAGGATCGATGCGAGCAGGAAACTTAAGATTCTGCGAAACGGCTTCATACGGCTCTCTTCCTTTCCTTCCCTGAACCGAGCGGTCTGTTCTTTCATAGCCGCATTTTATACCATAAGATGGAATATTGCAAGTGAATTGCCGCAGGCCGATGCTTCAGGCCGCTTTTTGCTTCCGTGCCCCGTCCTTTTACAGCTCAACCGCCTTTGCGGCAGCACACCCGAGGAGAGAGAGCCGATGCCTTGACCATCGGGACGGAAAAGAGTACAATGAGCGCTGTAAAAATCCATATGAAAAGGAAACGAATATGATGGAGCGCCATTATGCGCTGCTGGAAGCAGCGATTTCCTGCGGTTCTCCCACCCGGGGGACTGAGCGGGCTTATGATACATTACGGAAAGCGGGCCTCCCGGAGCTTCTGGGCGCAGCCGCCTGTTATCCCATGGAGAAGCTGACCCCCTGTGAAAAATATCCTCCCAACCTGCGCCACCTTGATACCGTTGTCGCGGTGAGCCGCCGGCTGCGGATCAATATGCTTGCCGCCCTGGAGCGGGGACAATTCCCCGTCGTGATCGGGGGCGACCACTCCGTTGCCATGGGTTCCCTGGCCGCCCTGGGTGAGTTCTACGGGGCAGAGGATGTGGCGGTGGTCTACATTGACGCCCACACGGACATCAACACAGACCGGACCTCGGAAAGCGGGTACATCCACGGTATGGATCTGGCCGCGGCCTGCGGGCTGTGCTGCGATGCTCTGACCGTGGGAAAAAACAAGGTCAATCTGCTGGGGGAGAATCTGCATATCATCGGTGCCCGGAGCATCGACCCGCCGGAATATGGAATTCTGGCGGAGCAGGGTGTCCACGTTTATTCGGCCGAGGACGTGCGGCGACAGGGAGTGAACGGGGTGCTGGCCCAGGTGCTGCCCGCTCTGGCCGGGAAGCGGGTTCACATCAGCTTTGATGTGGACAGCCTGGACCCGGCGGAGTTTTCCGCCACCGGCTACAACATCCCGGCGGGGCTGTCGCTTGCCGATGTGAAAGCGGTCCTTATGGCAGTGCTGCGCACCGGGTTAGTTTGCTCGTTTGAATGTGTGGAGTATAACCCCGCCCTGGACGCGGGCGGGCAGGATCTGACCACGCTGCTGGAGCTGTTCCGGCTGGTGAACCGGGAGCTCTCGGAAATATGAGAAGGAGAAAACGCCGCAGAATTTTTCATTCTGCGGCGTTCCATCTGTCGAGAAACGTCCCCCGCCCTCCGGCAGTTCTTCTTTCCCGCTGCATTGACAAAAACGGCCCCGGCGGGATATACTAAATGCTGCCAAATCAACTTTCAAGGAGGACCTCATGACCCGGGAACAAATGAAACAAAAAAGTACGCTGGCGGTCTTCGCCTCCTACTATAAGCCCCATCTGGGCCTGTTCGTCCTGGACATGGTCTGCGCCCTGCTGATCGCCCTGGTGGATCTGGCTTTCCCCTACCTGTCCCGCCTGTCCCTGCAGAAATATCTGCCGGAAAAGCTGTATGCCACCTTCTTTACGGTCATGGGCATCCTGATCGCGGCCTATGTGCTGCGCTCTGTTTTGTATTACATCGTGTCCTACTGGGGCCACCTGCTGGGCGTGCGCATTGAGGCCGACATCCGCCGGGACCTGTTCTCCCACATGCAGGAACTGTCCTTCCGCTTTTACGACAAGAACCAGACCGGCCACCTGATCAGCCGCATCACCGGCGACCTGTTTGAGATCACCGAGCTGGCCCACCACGGCCCGGAGGACCTGTTCATCTCCTTCGTGACCCTGATCGGGGCGTTCATCGTCATGCTGACCATCCGGTGGGAGCTGGCCCTGGCGGTCTTCCTGGTGGTGCCCATCTTTTTGGTCTTCACCGTGTTCCAGCGCTCCAAGATGAACCGGGCCTCCCTGGTGGTCAAGGAGAAGCTGGCGGTCATCAACGGCGAGGTGGGCTCCTCCATATCCGGCATGCGCACCGCCAAGGCCTTCGCCAACGAGCGCGCGGAGAGTGAGAAATTCCGCAAGGCCAACGACCAGTTCCGCACCTCCAAGAATACCTATTACCACGCCATGGCCACCTACCACTCCGTCATGGAGTTCGCCATGAGCATCATGTCCGTGCTGGTCATCGTTCTGGGCGGCTTTCTGATCATGAAGGACAAGCTGGACTATGTGGATTTGATTACCTTCTCCCTGTACGTTTCCACCTTCTTAAGCCCCATCCGCAAGCTGGCCAACTTTGTGGAGCAGTACACCCAGGGTATGGCGGGCTTCCACCGCTTCCTGGCCCTGATGCGGGAGGATCCCGACATCACCGACGCCCCCGACGCCGTGGAGCTGGATTCTGTCCAGGGCGACATCCGGGTGGAGGACGTGACCTTCCGCTACGAAAACGACAGCGAGGACGTGCTTTCCCACGTCTCCCTGCACATCCACCCCGGCGAGACCGTGGCCGTGGTGGGTCCCTCCGGCGGCGGCAAGTCCACCCTCTGCCAGCTCATTCCCCGCTTCTATGACGTGACCGAAGGTGCCATCCGGGTGGACGGCCGTGATGTGCGCTCCGTCACCCAGAAGTCCCTGCGGGAGAACATCGGCATCGTGCAGCAGGACGTGTTCCTGTTCGCCGGGAGCGTGTACGACAACATCCTCTACGGCCGGCCCGACGCCACCGAGGAGGAGGTTTACGACGCGGCCCGCAGGGCGGAGATCTACGACGACATCATGGCCATGCCCCACGGTTTCCAGACCGAGGTGGGCGAACGGGGCGTCATGCTCTCCGGCGGCCAGAAGCAGCGCGTGTCCATCGCCCGCATCTTTTTGAAGAATCCCCCGGTGCTCATTCTGGACGAGGCCACCTCCGCCCTGGACAGCGTGACCGAGCACCGCATCCAAGCCGCCTTTGATGAGCTGGCCCGGGGCCGCACCACCCTGATCATCGCCCACCGGCTGTCCACCATCCGCTCCGCCGGGCGGGTCCTGGTCATTGACGACAACCACATTGCCGAGGAGGGCACCCACGAGGAGCTGATGGCCAAGGGCGGCGAGTACGCTGAGCTGTGGAAGGCCCAGCAGGCGGTGCGTGACGCATGAACAAGACGGAGCTGTTAAACCGCTGCGCCGGGGGCGACGAGGAGACCCGGCTGATCCTGGCCCGGGCTCTGGACAAGCTGGAAACAGCCGAGCGCCGGGGCGTGCCCGCTCACACCCCCTTCCTGTCCCCCGCCCAGCGGGTGGCCGTGGAGGGGCTGATCAACGCCTCCGGCCACCCCCGCCACCTGTTCACGGGGGGCTATGAGGGGGCGGAGCGCACCATCTGCGTCTTTCTGCCCGACTGGCTGGAGGAGGAGGACTGGCCCGCCGGGGAGCACCCTCTGGCCGCCCTGCAGCTGACCGCCCCCGCCGGGGCCAAACTGACCCACCGGGACTGGCTGGGCTCCATTCTGGGCCTGGGTCTGACCCGGGAGAAGCTGGGCGACCTGCTGGTGGCGGACAATCAGTGTCAGGCCATTGTGCTCTCCGAGACGGCGGAAATCGTGCGCTCCCAGCTGGACAAGGTGGGCCGCTACCCGGTGAAGGCCGCGCCCCTGGCTCTGGAGGAGCTGACCGTGCCGGAGCGCACCGTCAAGCTGATCCGGGACACCTTCGCCACCCTGCGGCTGGACGCGGTGGCGGCGTCGGCCTTCTCCCTGCCCCGCTCGAAGGCGGCGGCTCTCATCACATCGGGCCGGGTGTCCCTGAACCATGTGGAGTGCACCAAGCCCGACCGGCTGGTGAACGAGGGGGATATCATCACCTGCCGCGGCAGCGGCAAATGTGTCGTAAAATGTATCAACGGCCAGTCCAAAAAAGGCCGTATCATGGCGGAATTGGAGCGATATGTATGATCACCAAGGAACAGATCAAGCGCATCAATGTGCTTGCCCGCAAGTCCAAGACCCCCGAGGGTCTGACCGAGGCGGAGCGGCGGGAGCAGGCCGACCTGCGCCGGCGCTACCTGGACAGCATCAAGGAGAGCCTGACGGCCCAGCTGGACAACACCTATGTCATGGATGCCCAGGGCAACAAGCGCAAGCTGGAGAAAAAGGACGAGGAAAACTAAAAGGATGGCGAATTGCCGCAGCGGCAATTCGCCATCCTTTTTATGAGATCATTTCCGGAACACCAGACTGGAATTCTGTCCGCCGAAGCCGAAGGCGTTGGTCATGGCGGCGGTGATCTCCGCCCGCTCCGCCCGGTTTGCCACGAAGGCGAGGTCCGCCTCCGGCTGCTCCAGATTCAGCGTGGGCGGCAGAATTCCCGTGCGCAGGGCCTGGATGCAGGCGATGGCCTCGGTGATGCCGCCGGCCCCCATCATGTGTCCGGTGGCCCCCTTGGTGGAGCTGATCCTGGGCCGCGCCCCGCCGAACACCAGCTGGATGGCGGCCGCTTCGGCGGCGTCGCCCGCCTGGGTCCCGGTGCCGTGGGCGTTGATGTAGCCGATCTCCCCCGGCTCCAGAGCCGCCTTTCGCAGCGCCTGCCGCATGCAGGCCGCCGCCGTCTTCCCCTCCGGGTCGGGGTCGGTCACATGGTAGGCGTCGTTGTTGTTGGCCCATCCGGCCAGCTCCGCATAGATCACAGCGCCCCGGGCTTTCGCGTGGGATTCCGTCTCCAGCAGCATGGCTCCTCCGCCCTCGCCGATGACAAAGCCGTTGCGCTGCGCGTCAAAGGGGCGGGCGGCGTGCAGGGGGTCGGAATTGCTGCGGGACAAGGCCTGGGAATTGGCCATGGAATAGATGACCAGCGGGCACAGAATGGACTCCGCGCCCACCGCCAGGACCGCGTCCGCCTCGCCGCTCAAAAGCAGCGTGGCCGCCGCGGCGATGGCATCGCCGCCCGACGCGCAGGCGGTGGACAGGGTCAGGCTCGGCCCCCGGATGTCGTGGGCAATGGCGATCTGGGCGGCGGCGATGTTGCCCAGGATGCGGGGCACGAAGCGGGGCCCCACATTCTTGTGCACGGCGTTGGTCAAAATCTCCTGGGTGGCCGCCGTGGTGGCCACGCCCGCCATGGCGGTGCCCATGACGATGCCCATGCGCTCCGATCCGGCGGGCAGCGGGGCGTCCCCCAGAGCCTCCTCCGCCGCGGCGTAGGCGTACTGGGTAAAGGCGTCCGTCTGGGAGATCAGCTTGCGGGGCAGGTGGTTTTCCGGCTTGAAGTCCCGCACCTCCGCCGCGATGCGCACCGCCAGCGCGCTGGGGTCAAAGCGGGTGATGGCCCCCACGCCGCTCTTCCCGGCGGTCAAATTGTCCCAGTATTCCTCCACGCCGATCCCGACGGGCGTGACAGCGCCCATACCGGTGACCACGATCTTCTCGCCCATACCGCACTTTCCCCTTTACAAGCTCACCCTGTCATTGTATAATAGCAAAAACGGATGAATCCGCAAAAATCAGCCACAATTTGGATTGTTCTGATTGCGTATTTTTTATTGTATCAGACGGCGCAAAGGCTGTCAATGAAAGGGGTGTGCCCCATGGACCTGAACCAGATCAGAAGTTTTCTGGCGGTGACGCAGACTCTGAATTTCACCAACGCCGCCAGGCAGAACGGCGTGCCCCAGTCCACCATCAGCCGCCAGATCAACGACCTGGAGACCCTTCTGGGGGTCAAGCTGTTCTACCGCACCAAGCGGAATGTGGAGCTGACCGGGGAGGGCCGCACCTTCCTGCCCTACGCGCTGGAGATGATGGAGGCCTCCCAGAAGGGCGCCCAGGCGGTCCGGCAGCTCCACGAGGGCGGCAGCGGTCGGCTGGCCATTGCCACCATCGCCACCTCCGGGGCGTTCCTGTCCGACTGCCTGCGCCGGTTCGGGCAAAAATACCCGGAGGTCGTGGTGGACATCACCTATGTCTCCAGCGGCGACGCCCTCCAGGACGAGGGGCAGGACCCCTTTGATTTCCACTTTATCTATGCCGATATGCTGCCTGAGGCGGAGGACTTCGACACCCTGGTCACCCACACCGACGAGCTGTGCCTGGTGGTCCCCAAGGGCCATCCGCTTTCGCGGGGGGACTGGGAGCCTTCCGCCCTGAACGGGGAGCGGTTCATCATGGTGACTGAGGAGGAAAGCCCCATCCTCTACATGCTGGTGCAGAACTATTTCCGCTCCTGCCGCGTCTCCCCCAACGTGGTCAGCCAGTCGGACAACGTGCGCTCGGTGCTGCTGAGCGTCAGCGCCGGGCTGGGCGTGACCATCCTGCCCGCGTCCCAGCCGAAGGAGATCATGCGGGACTGGCTGGACATCCTGCCCCTGCCGGACATGGAGGAGCCCATCACCTACGCCATGGCCTGGAAAAAGTCACTGCTGAACCCGGCGGCCAAGCTGTTTCTGGACGTGGTCCGGGAGCAGATTACAGGCACAAACGAATAAAGTGAATGCCCGCCGCGTCGGACGGGTGCTCATAAGAAAGTAATCTGAAAATTACGCTTATGGCATCTGTCAGATAGGATTGGTCAACGAAAAAACACGCCATATTCAGCTTAAAAGGCTGGGTATGGCGTGTTTTTTGCTTATTTGCGTTTCCGCTTGCCTTTGCCATGCGGCTGGTACGGTTTTGCCTTGCCGCGCTGGTTGGTTGAGCTTTTCATGTACTTGGACAGCTTCAAAACATCAATGATATTGACAAACTGCTCCTTGGTAATGGCGTCGTAGTCAATGCCGAATGTCGCAAGGTAGATCCTCGCCTGTTTCTCGGCGTCGCTGCCCTCAAAGTTCATGGCATCCTTCAACTGGGCCTGCACTTCCTCCGCAATGGAGGGGGTGTCTGCCGTTGTGGTATCGTTGCTGTGTTCCTCCCGAATGTCACGGAGGATCGCTTTCAGATCGTCGGCAAGCACATGACCGAAATAATCATCCTCCCGCACCTGGGCCAGCTCCAATGTCCGGGTGGAAAGATCGTCCTGCCCGTCCTGCTTCATCAAGGCCATCTTCCGAACTGCTTCCAGCATGGCGTTCATATCGTTGATCCGCATATCTGCGATCCGATCCACATAAATCTCCGCATCCAGCATCATACGCTGGAAATCCTTGTGGCAAAGCATTTCCGACAGCAGCCGGTGATTGAACTGTCCCGCCTTTAATACTTCTATGGCATCATCACTCAGATGCAGAGCGTCCAGCTCTGTGTCCGGGTGATTTTTTGTTTCTGTCATGCCCAGCAGATAGTCTGTGGACACGCCGTAGAACTTCGCCAGCGTGACAATGCTGAACGGGCTGATGTCTTTGAAATCGTCTGCCTCATATTTGCCGAGGGCGGACTTGGAAAGCCCGGTCTGCTCCGCAAGCTGTTCCAGCGTCAGGCCCCGTTCCACTCGCAAATCCTTCAACCGTTCCTGTATGGTAAGTTTCACCTGCATGGCGTACCCCTCCTTCTTTCTGTCTCTAAGCGTGGAAATCCACCCTGTTTTGCGCTCTTTTCCTACCTCTTGGATATACGGGAAAGAGCGCATTTTTTCGCTAAACTGTTCTTGTAACAACACCTGAACCTTGAAAATCGAATGACCGTCCGAATGGGATATGTCCCCCGGCGAAGTATTTGCCATGACCGCAAAAGCGCGAGCATACCAATGGGGACGGGAACGCCGGGAGCGATCCTCCGGGCAGGAACGACATGCGGGAAAAGCGGCAAAAAACCATAGCTTTTTTCAAACCATGCGAGAATAGCGAAGAACCCGCTGTTTTTGTGCCGCTGTCCATATCAAATTGCGATGCACCGGACAGCGAACACAGTACGCCGTTCCGTGTGATCTTTCACCGAACCACGAAAAGTCATACGGAACAGCAAAAACGATAGGTGTCCCTTATGAACAGGGGTACACGGGCGGCAATTCCAGCGGATGGCCGCCCATAACAAAACAACGCTCTGCGGCAAATGGGTGCTGCCATTCAGCACATTCATTATACCACAGAGCGAATCCAAAAAGGGAAAGGAATTGTAAATATGAGCAGAAACAAGGCAGAAAACTGCCGCAACGAAGTGAAATCCTACATCACCCGGGAGGGCATGACCATGACGGAGGTGGTGGAGCTGCTGGCCGATGAACACGGCTGGAGCAGCAGCGTCCCCAACCTCTCCGGCAAGCTGCGGCGCGGCTCCCTGCGGTACACCGAAGCCGCGGAGCTGGCCGATGTGCTGGGCTACGATCTGGTCTGGCAGAAGCGCCGGGAGGTAAGGTAATATCGCCGGAACGGCTGGCGGACTGTTGATAAAATATCAGCAGATACAGTACAGACCTGTTGATTTTTTCATCTGGATGTACTATACTTCATTCGGAGCAAACGGTTTGAATGTGAGGGGGATCCGATGGCGAATTACACGGAAGCACAATGGAACGCGAAAAAGATTGAGATGATGGAAACGTGTTTTGAGGGCTTCTCGGAGATGGGTCTGCACGGCACCGGCATCCGCGCCCTGGCGCGGTATTGCGGCTGCGGCAGCGCGAAGATTTATACCTATTTCGAGGACCTGGACGACCTCATCATCCAGTCCACCGAATACTGCATGAGCAAGGTCGAAGATGAATTTATGGCCAGAGCCCCCACGGACGTGGAGGATCTGTGGAGGTTCGTTGACGAGATCCCCTACTGGACGGCGGAAAAGCACGGGAAGAAGTACCGCCTGATGTACCAGGTCTACACCCACCCGAAATACCGGGAATACGGTCAGAAATTCTTCAAAGGCGTAGACCAGCGTTATACCGAATACGCAAAGAGCCTGGAGCCAAAGCTGGGGATCCCCCACGAAAAGCTGACACCGCTGATCTTCATTCTGATCCGGGCCTGCGTGCATTACGCACTGTTCGAGGATGAATTCTATATGAAATCCCAGATCGCAGCACTGAAAGAGACCCTGGAACTATTTATTGCAAAATACAACCCCAACGCAATTTCAAAGGAGGACGAATAAATGAAAAAACGGCTATTGAGCATCCTGATGGCGCTGGTTCTGTGCCTGAGCCTGCTGCCCACGGTGGCGCTGGCGGCGGACCCGGTGGCTTCAGGCACC
Source organism: Oscillospiraceae bacterium (assembly GCA_051867655.1). Classification (GTDB taxonomy): domain Bacteria; phylum Bacillota; class Clostridia; order Oscillospirales; family Oscillospiraceae; genus JAJPXI01. The sequence continues at coordinate 388 of JBJDYV010000031.1, read as the reverse complement.
TGCGGCGCAGAGGGCTATATCCTGACCTGGACTTTGACGGGTGAGGAGAATGATTACACCCTGACCATCTCCGGTACCGGCCCGATGGCGGATTATACTTTCGGCACGGCGCCCTGGAATGGTTATCGTGAGCAGATCACTTCCGTGGTGGTGAACAAGGACGTCACCGGCATTGGAAATGGTGCGTTCTACTATTGCAGCGCCCTGGCCAGCGTCACCCTCCCGGAGCGTCTGGAAAGCATTGGAAATGGTGCGTTCTACGGGTGCAGCAACCTGGAGAGCGTCACCATCCCGGACAAGGTGACCAGCATTGGTAATTATGCGTTCCACACTTGCAGCGCCCTGGCCAGCGTCACCCTCCCGAAGAACCTGGAAAGCATTGGTAGTT
>JBJDYV010000030.1:0-2612 GCA_051867655.1 Oscillospiraceae bacterium | reverse complement strand
TGGCGTCGTTGGCAGCGGCCAGGTCGATGTTGGAGATACGGGAACCGGCGTCAGCAGAGTTGACGATGGGCTTGCCGTTGGTACGGTTGTAGACCTTGATACCGGCTTCGATAGCCTTCTTGTTGGCGGTATCCAGCGCCAGAGGAACGTTGTTGAAGTTCTCCTGCAGCAGCTTGACCGCCCACATCATACGCTCGGGACCGTCCTTCTCAGCAGGTCCGATGTTGACGTCCAGATAGGTGGCGCCGGCGGCGATCTGCTCCGCGGCACGCTTCAGGATGGGAGCGGGATCCCGCTCGTCCATAGCCTTGCGGATGGCGGGGGAGATGCAGTGGATCCGCTCGCCGATGGTGACGAAGGTCTTGGACTCGGGGTTGTGGCCCTTGTACTTGACGCCCATGTCCACCACTTCGATGGCGGGCACCTTGGTAGCCAGCAGCTCCTCGAAGGACAGCTCCTTGACTTCCTCGGCGGGAGTCGCGGCGGCCTTGGCGGCAGCCTCGGCAGCGGCGGCCTTGGCGGCGGCCTCGTACTCCTTGTCCTTCATGTACTTGGGCAGCTGAACGGCCTCGGTGGGTCCCACGACCACATTCCAGCCGGGCAGCTTCTCCTGGATCTCGCCCTTCATGACGGCAACCTTGCCGGGGATGATCAGGGTGCGGTTCTTGATCTTGTTCTCGATGTCCAGATCCTGGAAGGTCTTCTTCACGGTGGTGGAGGAGAACTTACCGGCGGCCCAGGCAGTCAGAACGGACATGCCGGAGGCATCGGTGATGATCAGGTTCACGGGCTGGTTGGAGCGCTCCAGTTCGCCGGAGACCAGGAAGTAGGTCAGGGCGAAGTCCACGGTCAGGGCGCAGGGGCTGTTCTCGTCGGCGCCGTTCAGGGGGTAGATCTTGGACTCCACCTTCATGGGCTTCTGAGGATCGGTGAAGATGTTCTGACGCAGACCGTACAGAGGCAGAGCCTGCGCGTAGGTCATGTTCTCCATGACGATGATGGAGGCGTACTTCTCGGTGAACATGGAGGCGTAGGCGGTCTGCAGGCGGTCGTCGCCCTTGGCCACCCGGGCCAGGTTCACGATGGAGGGGTAACCGAAGGAACGGTCGCCGTCCTTCAGAGCGGTGCGGCGCACCAGGACAGCGTTGGCCAGGGTCTCCTTGGCGGTCTTGCCGGTGACGTCCAGAACCAGGTTCTTGTTGCCGGCGCCTTCCAGCTTCTTCACGGTGTCGTACAGGTCGGAGATGCTCTCGGCGTAGACGCCCAGCACCACGCCCGCTTCCTTGGCGACGGCGTTCATGGCCTCCCAGTTGGCGGGGGTAGCGCCGTCCAGGATCACGTTCTTGCCGGCCACGGCCAGGGCAGCCTTGGCGCACTCCACGTCCCAGCACTCCAGGATCAGGTCCCGGCCGGTAGCGGCGGCCTTCTTGACCAGCTCGGCATAGACGGCGGGATCGCTCTGGGTGTTGGCCACGAAGACGAACTCCACGTACATCCGCTCGCCGATACGCTCGTAGTCCACCTTCTGCAGGTCAGCCAGCTTCTTGTCCACTTCCTCAGCGGACATGCAGGTGCACACGGACACAGCGTACAGGTTCTTGTTGACCAGGGTCTTCTCGTGACGGTACAGGACAGTCTCGCCGCCCAGCTTGTGGTCGCCCACGGCGATGGTCTTCATGGGAGGCGCGGTCTGCTCGTTCAGCATCGCCTTCGCGTCGTCAGAGAAGTAGGGGCACTTGTCGATGGACACAGCGCCCTGGGCCACCTTCATGCAGAATGCCATACAGGTGGGGCTGCCGCACTCCTTACAGTTCTTTTTCGGAGACAGCTTAAAAATGTCAAGACCTTTCAAAGCCATTGTATGTATCCTCCTTCCGATTAGACGAGTTCTTCGATGAACTTCTTGATGGTGGCAATGGCCGCGGGATGACGCATAATGACAGCGTCAGCGCCGCCGGTCAGGTTGGCAGCGGCGGTGGAGACTTCCATCTCGATGGCGCGCTCTTCCCGGCTGCCCCACGCGGGCTCATCTTCTTCGGTTGCGGAGGACTCCTTCACGGCCCAGGTGTCGGGGGACACGGGCGCCATGATGGGCATCTGCAGGTCGGCATCGGACTGGGCCAGAGCGGCCAGACGGACCCGGTCCAGGGTGGAGGCCACATACTCGTAGCCGTAGCCCACGGCGGCGGTGCCGATGTTCATGACAATGTTCTCGGGCTGGATGGACAGGCCCTTCAGCATGATGTTCAGCTGCTTGGCCAGGTTGATGTCGTCAGCGGTCTCCGCGCCCACCTTCTGGCCGTAAGCCAGGGCCACGGAAGCGCCGACAGTCTTGTAGTCCTCGGATCTGGCGGACAGAACCAGGATGTTCTTGCCCTGCAGAGCCTCAGAGATCTTGGAGAACAGCTCGCCGTCCTTCTCGATGTTCTTGCAGCCCATGATAACGATGGGCATGGAGACGGCCTCGGCCACAGCCTTGGCATCGGCCACGCAGTCGGCCACAGAGCGGTTGGCACCGTTGGGGTCCGCGGACTCAAAGTGCAGGCACAGGAAGTCAGCGCCGGGCATGGTCTCGGCCTTCTTGGCGTAGTCGGCCATGGTCACGCAGCCAG
>JBJDYV010000029.1:0-51641 GCA_051867655.1 Oscillospiraceae bacterium | reverse complement strand
ATTCTCTCATTTTCGTTGCCTCACTTCAATGCGCCGTTTGGTTTTACGCTTACGGTAATACTGATTCTGCTCCTGCTTTCTCCGCATAGGTGTAAACTTTTTGGAATTTCGTTCTGCAATAAAATAACCGCCCAAATCAATGATTTGAGCGGTCTTCGTTAGACATTGTTTGAAAAATAGTCAACACACCCAACAGCGGGTCTTTTTCCGCTGTACGCCAGCATTTTTTGAAAAACACATCCAGTATTTCTGCGTTAAAATGGCTTGCTCAACGAAAAAAACTCGCTGTTGGGTATATCGCCTATTTTCAAACAAGTCCTAGAATATTTCTTGATTAAAGCAAAATTCAATAGCGAAATTATAGATAATTAATTGTTACTTGTTTCCTATTTCTTGAGAAAGCGCAATATTTTCTTTCATTAGCGACCTGGCAAAGTGAAAACATATATTGCAAATTTCGTCCAGAGAAATTTCATCTAGATGTCTAATCCACCATGAAAGGAAAAAAGTTTCGCCACCCGCAATATAATAACAAGTTTCCTCAAAGTACCGTGTCTCCCGAGAAACTTTTGGATAGCATTCCAGCAGAGATTGTTGAATTCGGCGTTGAAATCTGTTCAGGAACGCAGGGTCTCCAGTAGGGCCGGTCAAAACCCTAAAAAGATATCCGTTATCATAAATATATTTGAATACTTTCCTTACCTGTTCCAACAAATCTTCTGTGCGGTCAGAAGCATGCCGTTGGAAATGGATTCCTTTGTGTATATTTGCAAAAAAATCATCTTCTATTTCTTGCAACAAATCATAAACAGAGTCGTAGTAAGCATAGAATGTGCTTCGACCGATTCCAAGTTCGGCAGCGAGGGCTTTTACTTGAATTTGATGAATAGGTTTGACCTCAAGCATTTTGAGTAATGTTTCTTTTATCCGAACTTGAGTTGCTGTATCGCGCATCACGAGAAAACACCGTCCTTTTTTCCCCCAAATGTAATAAATCTGCGATACATTTTTCGATCTCTAAAACTTGACACCAAAAAAGGGAGCCCTAAGTATTATTTACCATGTTTTCTTCGATATTTCAACCTAAATTAAATACTTTTCAGGTTTATACTTAGCGTTTAAGGGAAAACAGGAGTCTGAAGGTGCAATTCTATTGGTGTGATGTGCGGAAGATATGATTGAAAATTCAAAAGGCAGTGCTTTCTTGCACACTTTATGAAATCTGTTCTGGAAAAAGATAAGTTTAAAACGTTAAATATATATAGAAACCTGATGATGGTGCATAAATTTTGAAAGGAGATTATGGTATGGAGCAAAAAGAAAAATTAGTAAATGCATTGGCGGGTATCTTTGAAAAAGATCCTGCACAGCTGAGAGACGACACGAACTTCCAAGAGGATTTGGGGGCGACATCTTCCCATTATTTTATGATGATCGCAGAGATTCAAGATTCTTTCGGGATAAAACTCACGTACTCTAAAATCAAGAAATGCAAGACAATAGGTGATTTACTGACGTTAACGGAAACCTTAGTAAAGTGAATACCATGTTGAGGGAGGCCTAGATGAAAAAAGTAGCATATGTCTTTCCGGGACAAGGCTCTCAGTGGGCTGGCATGGGGAAAAAGCTATACGACAATTTCACTTCAGCAAAAAAAGTATTTGACGAAGCAGACCGTATCCTTGGATTTCCGATGACCCAGGTGTGTTTTGATGGACCTGAAGAAAAACTGACGCAGACAGCCAATGCACAGCCTGCCCTTGTCATCACGAGCATAGCGTGTCTTGCTGCTGCCCAGGAGGTGTTGAAAGACAGATTGCCGAAACCCGCTTTTGTGGCAGGACACAGCCTGGGCGAATACACTGCGCTGATTGCAGCAAATTGTATCGATTTTGCATCCTGTGTTACGCTTGCACGCAAGCGGGGCCTTTTTATGGAAGAAGCAGGAGAAGTATCTCAGGGCACCATGGCCGCTATTATTGGACTAAAAGAAGATCAAGTCCAGAAGATTTGCCGTGAAACTGGGGTCTGGATTGCAAATTATAATGCTCCCGGTCAAATTGTGATAAGTGGCTATTCCGAAAACGTTGCAACAGCAAGTACTTTAGCTAGGGATAATGGCGCAAAGCTTGTAGTTCCACTTCAAGTGAGCGGAGCATTTCATTCTCCTTTAATGAAGCTTGCTGCTGACAATCTCGCAAAGGCTATTTCTTCCACCGCAATTCAAACACCGGTCGTTTCCATTATCGGAAACACACATGCACAGTTGATCGATACTGACATAGGTGTACGCATGGAATTGCTGGAGCAACTATGCAGCAGTGTTCAGTGGACGCGTATTGTTAAATACTTATTCCATGAAGGTGTAGATACCTTTATCGAGATTGGTCCCGGAGAGGTGCTCAGTGGATTGATTCGCCGAATCTGTCCGGATGCAAAGGTTATAAACATAAATGACGAAATGTTTGAAGAAGATATCTTCGAAGCATTTCCATAACAGTAAAACCCAAATATTATTTATTTTATCCCATAATTGGGAGAAAGATAATGGATTCAGATCCATTATATTCGGTATATTGTCATGCGTAGTGTCTCTATTATTGGTGCTGGATATACTTATATGGGTGACGTTCAGACCACACCCGAGATTAAGGATTATACTGAACGTGAGTTGTTTGCATCCGCATGCATGGAAGCTATGGAAAATGGTGGAATTGAGGCCCCCAATATTGATGCGTTTTATTTGGGATGTAGTGGCCCAAACTACAACTCCAAGATGAAAAGTGCAACTACACACTTTAGTGAATGGATCGGAATGCGCCATAAGCCCGCTGTTTTCCACGACGAAGGGTGTGCAACCGCAGCATTTGGCCTTGAAATGGCCGTAAACGCAGTTGCATCCGGGAGATATGATTGTGTTATTTCGGGAGCGGTTAACATTTTGTCTTCAGCTCCCTTATATGCCAGACCTCCTTTCCTTCGCAAACCTTTGACCGGGGATGATTTTTGGGCAGCCATTCATACAGGTATCGATGCCGCTTACGAAAAACCCGGAACGGGTGGCGCTGGTGGCCCGGAAGCTGGTCTGGTTCTTTATTGCAAAAAATATGGCATCTCTTTCGAAGAACTGACAGATGCAATGATTAGTTATGCAATTGAGTCACGTGGACAAGCGTTGTTGAACCCTAAAGCAACTGCCGTCATAGAAACTTATGAGGATGAAGCAAAACGCCATGGATTTTCAGATGTAAAGAGTTATCTGCTCAGCGACAAATATAATCCACGCATGGGTGCCATTACCCGTTCCAAATTTGTTGGTAAATTTGTAGACGGTGCATCTGCTATCATTGTTTGCGCTACTGAGAAAGCACATCTCTATACAAAAAAACCCATTGAGGTAGCGGGCATTGCAACTTCGGTCATGCCGCACAAGACTGCTGTAGAGTTTCCGGCCCGTCCTGTCGTGCAAGTTTTTAATCAGGCGTATGCTATGGCTGGCATTGTTGATCCTTTCCATGAGGTTGAGTATTTCGGCTGTCATGACTGCCCTATCGGTACAATTTTTGAAGCAGGTGAAGCCGCAGGATATTTCAAGCCCGGAACAGCCTGGCAGTATATGCGGGATGGGCGTCTTGGGATTAACGGCGATAAGCCTGTTACAACGTCTGGGGGCAGAACGCAAATGGGACATCCGACTGCGCCTGCATTTGGCATCGAAATTAGGGAAGCCATTGACCAGATGCGCGGCGAAAACGGTGCGAGACAGATGCCAAGGCCGCCCAAGATCAGTGCAATTTATGGAGCGGGTTCCGGTTGGCATTGTGGTGCGGCCGTGCTGAAAACATTGTAATAGGAGGAATATGTCATGGAGAAAATTGGGCCTATTGTAAAGCAGTGGTATACTGCTCTGAGCAACGGAAAAATCATGGGCAAAAAATGTACGCGCTGTGGAGCTGTTTCTTTTCCTCCTGTTCCCGTTTGCAATAGTTGCGGTTGCATGAAGATGGAGGACATCGAAATTAGCGGTGAAGCAGAAATGACTACATTCTCATTCAGCCCACTGGGAGTTCCCCCTTATACTGAAGATCCTGTTATGTGTGGTTTTTTTCGGCTTAAAGAAGGACCGCTTTTCATGTCCTGGTTGATGGATGTAGATGAAGATGATCAGGATGCGCTTTTTGCAAAGCTGCCCGTTGCTGTAAAAGCGGAAATAACCACAATCGATGAAGAAAATCACTTGAGTTTTCCGGTGTTTAGATTAGTAGAGGAACTCGATTAATAACCATTTGATTGCATTCTATCAACACTTGCCTTAAATAATTAAGAACAAAATCAACCCAGCGGGCCTGTCGATACGACATGACCCGCTGGGTTTGCGCGTTTATATAATGCGAACAAAGCTGAAAGCATTCGAAAGTGCACGGCTTTTAAGCGAAGTGGCTCAAAAATTGCACAGCCATATAGACATTACTGTTTAACCTGCCACTTGTCGGCAAAAGCACCAAACGATAGACATATTTTGAATTGTGTTCTGTCCGTGATGCTCAAATTAGGATAACCTATAGTCAGACCAAGAAAAATTTTTCTTGCAGTGCCAATGTAGTTGCGTACGAATTACATTAGCAAAGAAAAAATCAAAGTATCAAAGAACAGGAGGAAAAAGGCATGGCTATGGATAAAGCCCAAGTTGAAGCCCTGATTGGAAGAGTTCCTTATGTGCGATTTGAGGAGTATAAGGACCGTTTCAGCAAGTATCTGGACATGACTCGTGAAGATGGAATCCTCGTTGTTAGAATGCACTACAAAAACAACATCGCTAAGTGGGTTATGGGTCTTCATGCAGCCATCGGCGAGGCATTCAAGTACATTGGTGCTGATCCCGAGAATGGTGTTATGATCATTACCGGCACTGGAGACCACTGGTTGGGCGGCCTGGATCCTGAGTACATTGAATATATGCACTCTGAAGCCCGCAGTGATCGTGTTGCCTACAACCGCTCTACCTACAATGACTGGTACACCGACGGTGTTCCGCTGTTGGAGAATTTGCTTTGGCATGTCAATATCCCTACCATCGCCGTCCTTAATGGCCCTTCCCAAGTCGGCCATGTTGAGTTCGCTTTGGCCTGTGATCTGACTCTTTGCACCCCCGATTTCCAGTTTGCGGAGAATCACTACAACTGTGGGCTTGCCCCCGGTGACGGCCAGTACATTACGCTGCAGCATCTGTTGGGCGAAAAGCGCGCAAATTACATGGCTTATATGGGCTATCGTGCCGATGCTCAAACTGCTCTGGAATGGGGACTTGTGAACGAAATCGTTCCCCATGAGAAAATTTTGGACCGTGCCATGGAGATGGCAAGAAAAATTATGGAGAAAGATTTCCACACCCGACGGCTGACCCATGCTATCATGACCCGCCAGTGGCGTAGTTTCGTTGAACGATATTTCCATGGAACCTATGCCATGCAGTGTTGGGCTGGCTGTATGAATGATCCAGATCCCAATAAAGGTGGCGATTCACTTCATAAGGACTAAAAATAACAAAAGTGAGGAATGAAGATCGACATGGAAGATTCTGCGTTCAAAAGAGATTTGAAATATGGCTTGATTTCAATCGCCATTGCCATAGTAATTAGCCTGATTCCCCCAATGGGGATGATGACCTCCTACGGTATGAAGGTCATGGGCCTTTTCATCGCATTTATCTTCGCTTGGGCAGTTAATGTTCGCACCTGGTTTGTCGTAGCGAGTTTACTTGCTTTGACACTTATCAGCGGTCAGAGCTTTACCAGTTCGATCTTGCCCACCTTCATTGGCAACAGTACCCTGTTAACCATTTTATTCGGTTACACTTTCATGGCCGGTATCCGAAAGACCGGTTTGACCGAATATATTACAATTAAGATTATGGGGAGCAGACTTTCCCAGAAGGGGCCTTATGCTCTCATGATTATGCTTTGTGTTGCAGGTACGGTGGCTAGCGCTATTACCCAGGGGTTCGTAGCCGTTCCTATGCTAATTCTTGAGATGCTGCGACAAATAAAAAAGGAGACAGGCATCGAAACCAAGAACAAATGGTTCCTTGCCACTGCTATCAGCGCTCTTCTGTGTTCTTATGCTGGTTTGATGTGTGCCCCCTATAGCACAATGTATCTGGCTGTGTTCCAAGTAATGGAGTCTTATGGCGTAACTACCCCGTCCTTGGTAACTTGCGCGCTTGTCTTTATAGTAGTTTCTATTGTTCTCATTGCGGTCTTTGCGCTGTTTACCAAGTTTATCTTGCGCCCCAAACTGGATGCCGATGCTTTTAAGCGAGTCAGCTTCAAGCGCGAACTCAAATTTACCCGTCCAATGCTCTGGGCTGTAACAGCTATTGTCATTCTTGCTCTTACCCTGATGTTGCCCTCTCTGTTACCTTCCAATTGGGCTTTGACCGCAAAGCTAAAGACGATTGGTTCCGCCGGCGTGTTCTTGTTCCCGTGTTTGATTTTTGTCTTTACTAAAGATCAGGACGGCAAGAGAAGTTTTGATTTCACCTCTACGATGAATCAAAACGTCTCTTGGGGCAATATTTGGCTTATGGGTATGGCATTTTACTACAGCACACTGCTGGTTTCCGATGATGTTGGTTTCTCTGCTACACTGGAAAAGCTCTTGGCTCCTTTGTCTGGCTCCAACCCCTACATCATGGCAATCATTGTTCTGATCGTTGTAGTCATCCTAACCAATGTCCTGAATAATTTCGTATCCGTTATGATTATGATGCCGGTGGGTGTTCAGCTTTGCGCTTCTAGTCCCGCTATTTTGAGTATGCTGTGTCCCGCATTTGTTTGCATGATGGTTCTGGCTATCGCCTTCCCGTCCTCCAGCCTGCTCGGCATCCTGATTCATGAAGATAAAGAAATGTATGAAGGCAAAGATATTATGATTTGGGGTTATGTGTATTCAATTGTTGGCGCTATCTTTGCAGCTCTTGTGTTTATGGCTTCTGTAGGTGTCGGTGCTTTCGGTTGAAAAGCCAATTGTTTCTAAAAAGTCAACCAATTTACCCCAATCAATTACATAGGAGGATTAATAATCAATGGCTGGGAAATATATGCGTTCTGTATCAATCATCGGTGTCGGTGATACCCCTCAAGGAAAATTTCTTGAAACCCCTGAACTCAAGGACCTGAGTACCTACGAGATGTTTGCCTATGCCTGCCAGGAGGCTATGCAAGATGCTGGTGTTAAGGCAAAGGATATTGACGAACTTGTTTACTGTGAAGTTGTTGGCCTGAGAACCAATGGTCATGTTCTTGGCAACCATGTTCAGCGGATGGAGTGGATCGGCATGAAGGGCAAGCCGGGCTACCACATTGAAAATGCCTGTGCCACCTCTTACAAAGCCATCGAATCTGCCACGAACGACATCGCTTCTGGCAAGTGCGATATCGTGCTAGTTGCCGGCAGTGAAATGGGGCAGGAGTTTTTTGGTCCTTGGGAACACGCTTATAGTGTGCACCCCATCAAAGATATCCCTGGTTGGTGGCAGGTTGCTATGTGTGCTATCGACCCTGCCTATCACCGTTTCAACGGTGGCCCTGGAAGTATGCCTGCCGCCATCGACTATGGAAGAAGCTACTTGTATGAAAATAAGAATGTAACTGTCGAGCAGTATACTGCCGCTTTGAATGGAATTGCCATCGCCGAGCGCCGCGCTGCCGCATTAAATCCCAAGGCTTATTGCCGCACTACATATGAGCAGCTAGCAAAGGACGCAGGATATGCCAGTGCTATGGATTATCTGAACGATCCAAAGAACAATCCCCAGGCTTCCAGTATCAATATGCGTAAGGCGTGGGCTTCCCCTCATACCAATATGGCTGGTGCCGTTATCCTGTGCGCCTCTGATATTGCCCAAAAGTTCCACAAGCGGCCTATCGAAATTTTGGCTTGCGAGTCTGCCAGCTACAGCACTGCAGTGGCAGACAGCCATCACAAAATGAACCGCGAGGCTATCCAGAAAGCATATGACTTCTCTGGCGTCAAGCCCGAAGAGATCGACCTGCTCCAGTGCTGCGATATGCTGGCCTGGGAAGACCTGATGACTGCGGAAGACTGCGGTTATTTGCCTAAGGGGGAGGGGTGGCGCTATTGTGCTGAGGGGCGCACCGCTTTTGATGGTGACAAACCAATCAATACTCACGGTGGTGATTTGAGTGCTGGTCACGCTTACGGTGTTGCTGGATTCCCCTACTTTGCTGAGGCAGTTCGTCAGATGCGCGGCGAATGTGGCGAACGTCAGATGAAGGTTCCTCCCCGTACTGTCATGGTGCGCGGTATGGGCGGCAGCGTTACCACTGTTGCAACGATTCTGAGAGCTCAGGACTAAGGAGGCAAACATAATGTATAATCTGAAATACCCAATTCTTAAGACGTATTACGACGCACTCAACGAAGGCAAGATTCTTGCTATGAAGTGTACTGAGTGTGGTAGCTATGAGTATCCTCCAGTCCCCACCTGCAATAACTGTAGCTGCATGGATATGGAATGGGCTGAAATAAGCGGCGATGCTATCTGCTACGATTTTGGCCCTGTGCGCGGCATTTTTGGTGCCTATGGCCACATGGAGGACAATGAATTTGGTATGGGATTGATTCGTTTGAAGGAAGGTCCCGAGATGACTAATATGATTTTGGGAATCAATCAAGCGAACTGGGAAGAATACCACAAAAAGCTTCCGCTGACGCTCAAAGCTGAAATCATTGAATTGGATGGCCTTAAGCAGGTCGCTTGGCGCATCGTTGAATAAGTTTCTTTTATCGTTAACATGCTCTTTTTATTAATACCTTGATTTCCAATGACCACTACACCGCAGCCGTGCGTTTTGCGGTTGCGGTGTGGTGGTTTCAACTTGGCGAGGTGAAAAAATGGACATACATGCTCTATACGAAAATAAGCTAACTTCTCCCGAATATATTGCAGCCCAGATTCAGCCTGGCTGGAGTTGCTGCTCTGATTTGGGCACTGCAAATCCACCTGCAATTCTGTCTGCACTCGGGGCCCGAGCAGCTGAGGGGGCTCTTACTGGTTGCACGTTCCATACGCTTATGGATTTGTATCCGCTTGGGGTACTTTCCCCTGAGGCATCCAAAGGCATTACACCTATTTCTTGGTTCTCTGGATCCGGCATGAGAGCAGCCATCAATGATGGCCATGCCGATATCATGCCTGCTTACTATAGAGACATGCCGTCATTATTTCAGAAGTATGTCAATGTTGATGCGCTGATACTTACCGCTGCCCCCATGGATAAACACGGCAATCTTTCTCTTGGCATGGTCGCCTCGAATGTTGAAGCACTTCTCTCAAAAGCACAACATATTTATCTAGAAATAAATCCTCATATGCCGAGAGTTCTATCTGCCCCTACAGTTCATATTTCTCAAGTGACGGCACTTTGCGAAAACGATTTTGCACTTCCTTTGATTGCTTCTGCTAAAGCTGACGATGTCAGCGTTTGTATTGGAGAAATCATTGCCAATGAAGTACCTGACCGAGCCACCATCCAATTAGGGATTGGTGCCATCCCGGATGCGGTTGGTTTGGCGCTGAAGTGCAAGCATGGCTTAGGCATCCATACAGAACTGTTCACTGAAAGCATGGTTGATCTTATTGAGTGCGGTGCCGTTACAAATGAGCACAAACCTATCCACCAGAGAAAATCAGTAGCTACTGTTACTTTTGGTTCAAAACGAATATATGATTTTATTGACGATAATCCGACCTTTCTGCTTTTGCCAGTAGATTATGTCAATGATCCCGCGGTTATTGCTTCGCATCCCAATTTTATATCTGTTAATTCGGCTTTGGAAGTAGACTTTTTCGGTCAGGTTTGCGCTGAATCTATAGGAACCAGACACTTTTCGGGCTCTGGCGGACAGGCAGATTATGTGCGTGGCGCAATTCAGTCAAAGGGCGGCAAAAGTTTTATTGCGTTCCCATCTACAGCAAAGGGGGGGACGGTCAGCAGAATTAAACCGATTTTGACTCCTGGAGCAATTGTTACAACGGGTAAAAATGATGTGGATAATATTGTAACTGAGTATGGCATCGCAGCGCTGAGAGGAAAATCCCTTTCTCAAAGGGTAAAGGCATTGATTAGTATTGCGCATCCAAACTTCCGGGACGAGTTGACGTATGCTGCAAAAAAGCAAAACATATTGATATAAGATTTGAGTAAAGGAGTACTGATACTTTACAAAATTTTGATAATCCTGAAGGCAAAGGGAAATGTGCTTCTCAATCATACCCAACGGAACACCAAGCTCGAAAGCCAGGACAACACCGAGCAGGAGCGGGCAGACCAAATCCACCGGTCAGAAAACTGCATGCGCAATATCGGAGAAAACGGAGGTGTTTCACAAACCTCATCCCGCAGGTTGCTGATATAGCCGATGGGAAGCAGAAAAAAGGCATAGAACAGCTGACTATTCCTTTCATTGAAACGAACCGAAAAATCGCGTGTGCAAGGAATACAACCCTTTCTGATAGTGGTATTACATAAGCGGTGCGAACAAACGGAGTATGTCCTGGAAAGCTACATGAAGATGTTCGTTTTGCAATCTTCCTTGGTTATCTGCTGACAGATTGACCGAGCGTTGATGAAATCCTCTGACCTGCATGACTGTAGTGCCGTCAAAGAGCAGAACACCACATTTAAAATGAAAATATAGATTTCGGAAGTTCAGATTTGTGGTACCGATTGTTGCTATACTGTCATCGGCCACAAAGGTTTTGGAATGCTTGAAACCGTTGGGTGTATTCATAGACTTTGACGTCTGCGCTTACCAAGTCCTGGTAATAGAAGCACGTGGTCATGTGGATCGCCTATTTGTGGGGAGTGATGATCCGCACATCGGCACCCCTTTTGTGGCCAAGGTCAACGGTGACAACATGCTGTCATTAACAATCAAATAAGGGGTGCTGATGTAAACATAGTCTTTTGCGTCATTGAGTATTTGCTGATACATATGCTTACCAACATTTTCGGAATCTCTATGGCTGTCCGCATTTTGCTGGACAAATCCGTTCCGCGGAGACCCGCAGGCAGGTCCTGGACCACGAGTAAGCCCCCGCGACACGCTGAGAGTAGTTGAAACAAAGAAGCGCAGCGACCACCCCCGCGGCAATATGCCGCTGTAATGATTGGGATCAGACAGGGCGGCCAAGGAAGTTCAGATCCGTATTGAAAACACGATGAAAACCGGTCCGGCCCAGTTTGCCGTCGAATAATCGATCTCAAATCAAAACGTGGTACCTTGAGACAGCCCGGCCAAAAGGCCGGGAAAGTCCGGGTCATTGTGAAAGCCGCCCGGAGCAGTACTTTCGGCGGCTTTCACGCTTCATAGAAACTTTAGAAGGAGAATGGAAAATGGGAATCATCCCCTATGCGCTGATGGCATATGGCCTGACGATCGTCATTTCCCTGCTGGTCGTGGCCATCATCGTGATCACCAACAATGTGATGAACCGGTCCAAGAGGAAGAAGGGTGACGACAATGGCTGATTTTCTGACACAGCTGTTTCCCGGCATCAGCACCTTCTTCATGCAGTTCGCGGACGACCCGAAGATCGCCATCGCCCGCCTGTTCCTGATCGCTCTGGGCTTCCTGCTGGCCTACCTGGGCTTTAAGGGCACCCTGGAGCCTCTGATCATGGTCCCCATGGGCTTCGGTATGATCGCCATCAACTGCGCCAACCTGATCATGAACGGTGCGATCACCAACATCATCATCGATCCGCTGGTCTCCGACGCCGTCGGCATGATCGACGCCATGCAGGTCAACTTCCTGCAGCCCATCTACAACCTGACCTTCTCCAACGGTCTGATCGCCTGCCTGGTCTTTATGGGCATCGGCGCCCGCAGCGAGATCAGCTTCCTGCTGGCAAAGCCCTGGTCCTCCATGATCGTCGCCCTGTTCGCTGAGCTGGGCACCTTCGTCACCCTGGTCCTGGGCGTTCTGGCCTTCGGCCTGTCCCCCGAGCAGGCCGCTTCCATCGCCACCATCGGCGGAGCCGACGGCCCCATGGTGCTGTTCACCTCCCTGATGCTGTCGCCCGAATTGTTCGTACCGATCTCGATCATCGCCTACCTGTATTTGTCTTTGACCTACGGCGGATATCCCTATATTATTAAGCTGATGGTGCCCAAGAAGTACCGCGGCATCGATATGTATGTGGATATGCCCGAGGTCTCCCAGAAGTCCAAGTTCATCTTCATCGTTCTGGTGTGCCTCATCCTGTGCCTGCTGCTGCCCGTGGCCGCGCCCCTGATCCTGTCCTTCTTCATCGGCATGGCCGTGAAGGAAGCCGGCATCAGCCGCTACACCGAGCTGCTGGAGAACGGCATCAGCTACTTCGCCACCTTCTTCCTGGGTCTGTTGCTGGGCGTCCTGTGTGAGGCTTCCACCATCCTGAACCCCACCGTTATCGTCCTGCTGATCCTGGGCATCCTGGCTCTGGCGATCTCCGCGGTCGGTGGTCTGGCCGGCGGCTGGATTATGTACCTGTGGCACAAGCGCAAGGGTGAGGATTACAACCCCGTCGTCGGCATCGCCGGCGTGTCCTGCGTGCCCACCACCGCCAAGCTGGCCCAGCACGCTGCGCAGGATGAGAATCCCTTTGCCATGATCCTGCCCGTTGCCATGGGCGCCAACATCTCCGGCGTTATTACCTCTGCCATTATCGCCGGTATCTTTGTGGCGACCATCGGCCTGGTCGTGTAATTCACAAGTTTTTCTAGCCTTGTAACATTACGAACACGCTCCAACTTCTGCCACATGATCAGAAAGCGAGAGACAAGGAATGACAAGACGCAGAGGGACAGCTCCCTCAAATGAACTGCCACCCCTGGCCATGATTGAGAACACCAAAGCAAACCCGGCGGGTGACATTAGGGACTTCATCGAAGACCGCCCCGATGAAATGAAGCAGGATTCGTTTCAGAACGCCGCAGCCGGTGATATGCCATGCGGTTTCATTGTCGGCAAGGTGGTAATTCACGAAGACAAAGAATACTTGATGAAAGGCGCCAAGGTCACTTTGAAGACAATTAATGGCCCTAAAGCAATGGAAACCACCACAGATAATTTTGGCATGTTTGAGTTTCAACATCTGCACCAAGGAATGACCTATAGCGTCAAGATTGAGGTGCCTGGTTACAAAACTACAGAGTTTACTGTGGGGTTGGACGAAGCCAAAAATATGGGCATCATCACTTTAGAGAAAGTATATAATTAATACCTAAAGCAGAATTTGACGATTCTGCTTTTGCCTGACCTCTTCTCTCGGCGCATCCTTGAACACGCCAATAGCTTTCCCCTGCATAGAGGGCTATTGGCGTTAGTAGGGGATTAATATTAAATAGGTTCCCGCTTATAAACCCAATAAATCCAAAGGGGAAAGAGGCATCAGAAATCTCTTGATATAGCGAATGAAGTTCTTATCAGCTATGTCATGCTCCAGAAACTTTATCATCCACTCGTGGTCGATATTATCGAAAAACCCCTTAATACTTTGAGCGAAACAGAGATACCTTTTTTCAAAAGAGTTCGGCGTATTTAATTATCAGCCGGATTATAAAAAGGCTGCGGCGTGCGCTTCTTTTGTTGGCTTAGGAGAACTAAGCAGAGACTGTCACCACGCAGCGGTCGCCCATCAGTTGTCGGAAAAACTACATCATCCTTTGGTCTATTTCCCGGGGGCACACAACTGTCCCAAAGATCTGCCCAGAGAATTTGCAGCAATGACCAAAGAACTTTTTTGCCCTGATAGTCTCTTTACTTGCGTCATGTAGCAGGATTTGCAGGATAAAAGTTTAAGAAGGGTAGTTAATCATGGAGAACAAGCCTGAATTGCAAGAGCACACCTTGCTTATGGAGCAAATAAACCGCCAGAAGCAGCAAACGTTGGAGCGCTATCGCCGGCTCAACCAATTTGTAATCCCCGGTCAGATCCTGTTTGTCGGTTCCAGCCTGACGGAACAGTTTCCGATCAACGAACTGCTGATGGACCTAGACCATCCTTTCACCGTTTATAATCGCGGTGTCAGCGGCTTTACCACCACTGAACTCGAAGAGGTTTTGGATGTATGTGTCTATGACTTAAAGCCTAAGCACATCTTTATCAACATCGGAACCAACGACCTAAATGATGCCAATTACACGGTGAGCGACCTGATCGGACGATATAAGCGCATTCTGTGCTGCATTCAGTCTCACCTGCCAGATAGCAAGCTTTATCTGCTGGCGTATTATCCTGTCAACGAAATTATCCTCAGGCAGGATCCCTTTGCAAAAGAATTATTTAAAAATCGGGCCAATCAGCAAATTTACAACGCAAATGAAGCAATTCGTAATCTGGCAGATGAGATGGGCGCTGCGTATTTGGATCTGAACGAGGCTTTGGTTGATGCAAACGGCAATATGAAAGCAGACTACACGGTTGAGGGCATTCATATACATCCTAATGGGTATATGGCTGTTCTGAAACATCTGCTTCCCGTTCTGCAAGCGATTTGTCATTAATCCGTACCAAAGGCAAACGCCGAGGATAGGATTCCCCTTTTGGGTACCTATCCTCGGCGTTTTCCTTGGCTCATTTGCAGAGAATCTTTACGCAACGGCTGAATGACGCATTCAAAAAAAGAAATGTGTATCAAAACAGCAACTTTTTACCCAATCCAGTCATTGTTGTGCAGACTTCGCTTCACCGCGCCGGCCACATCGCAGATGATTCGGCGCTCGCAGAGGGTACAGTCCTGCATCAGTTCCTGAACCTCCAGAAGAAAGGCGCTCCTGTCCGACGGCTGATTGCCCGTCAGGAGGCGGTCTGCCGTCACACCCAGCGCCTCCGCGATCCGGACCAACGACTCCAGACTGACCTTCTTGACGGCCCGTTCCACATGGCTCAGATAAGGCACCGACAATTCAGCCCGTTCCGCCAGCGCTTCCTGAGTCAGTCCCCTCTCCTTCCGGAGCATCCGAATCTGCTGTCCGATCAAACGGAAATCCAATGCTGTCCCTCCTTCAGAGGTTCTCACAGCTGATCCCCTCTTCCGCCCATGTCGTCAGGCGGAACCGGTAGGGCTTTCCGTCCGGCCCTTTCAGCCCGTTGACGTACTCCACCATACGCTCCACATCCGGGGTATGAGTTCCCGCGACCAGGACCGCCTCATTCACGGGGATCCCGTCCTGCACACAGCCGTCCCAATACATGCGCAGCTGATACACGTGGATGCTCCTCGACTTCCCGACCTTCCCCTCATAGATGCACACATAATCCCCCTGACAGGTGAACAGATCCACCCGCACGTCCAGACCAAGAGAGCGGAAGACCCCCTCCTCCGGCGACACGCGGGTCATGCCGGACGCGTTCTTGCGATCCGCCAGCTTGCGGATCAGCATCTGTTCCCGCGTCAGCTTCGACCCGGCGGGCAGTTCCACCGTCTTGCGGATCCACTGAAACAGCCTGCGGAGCATGGGCTTTTCCAGACGGAACCCGTTCTTCGCCGTCTTCGTGCTCGGGATCGCGCTGGCCTGATCCGTCTCCAGGTTCACCTGCACCAGGAACGCATTGTACTTGTTGTGGTTCATCTTTCCCCAGATCTCTTTCATCATGCCCCGGTCCACCATGCGGCCGTTGATGCGGATCTCCACGCCGCTGGTCGCCATGTTTCCGGAATAGTATCCGCGCTCCCTGCCGGGAAGGATCTCCCCGTAGTGGCAGCGGATCTCCAGCGCTCCGCCGCCCAGATCGAGCGTCTGCGGCGGGACCTCCACCACCGTGCCGTCCTTCCAATGCGGGACGAGCGCCTGCACCTGCCGGGTCTTGCTTTGATCCCCCGTATACTCGACCAACTCGATCCTGACCTCGCCGCTCTCCAGAATATTCGCGTATGTAAAGCTCAGGTGCTCCTCCAGAATGTCCATCAATTCCTCAAAGGAGGTTTCCCTCGTCCGGTCAGGCACCAGCGTTCCAAACACATCCATGGAACAGCGGAAGCGGATCACCGTTCCGGTGGCGCCCAGCGTTCCGACCCAGCCGCTTTCATAGCTTCCCTGCATGGCTCCGTCCCCGAACGCGTACGGCGGCTTGACGCTGCGGTACCGGTCCTGAAGCCGATCCTGTTCGTCCCGGGTGCAGATCTCCCAGTCGCTTCCGTTTCCTTCGATGTACGCCAGGGCGTGCTTCAGCCCGTAGCCATGCTCGTTCAGCGGGCTTTCCTGCGCGTCCAGCCCCGCCAGGGTCAGCGCGTTGTTCATATTTTTGATCCCGGTGCCGCCGTCTTCCACCGTGACATCCACGTGATCCGCCAGTTTCCGGACCGTGATCCGGATCGTGCGCGCCAGGGTGGGGTCGTCCTTATGGCAGCGCAGGTTGGACAGGGAGTTGTCCACGAACTCATCCAGCGCCTGGGCCACGTTATCAAAGCTGCTCCCGATCTCCTTCCAGATGTTCCGGGCCAGCGGCATATTCTGAATCGCAAAAGTTCCGAGTTTCGACATTTTAATACGCTCCTATCTATTCTATCAACGCCGCGCGCTTAACCGGCGGGCGTCCAGATCTCATTTCCGTACAGTTTCAGAAAGGTACTCACAGGGAGGCCTTCCTCCTCCGCCAGCCGCCTGACATACTTCAGCGCTGGATCCTTCTTCCCGCACTGGACGCTGACGGTCTGGGGCGACACATCCAGGATGACAGCCATGCCCTGGATGGTCAGCTCCCAGTAAGCCATATAATTCTCCAGAATATTGCGCGGCTCCCGGCGGCGGGGACGGCGGCGAATGCCGGGAGCCTCCCGGACACGCAGGCCCTCCGAGAGGGAGATGCCCAGGGCGGAGGACAGGGCCAGCAGGCGGCTCAGGGTGATGTTCTCCACATTGCCCTCCTCGCAGCAGCGGATGATATAGGCGGACACGCCGCTTTCTTCGGCCAGCTGCTGCATGGTCAGACCGCGGCTGAGCCGCCGGGCGTGGTGGATCAGGGATAGCTTTGACCTCTATATTTTCCGGTATTATCTCTACTACACAGGTTTCCAGATCCATTTGTGGTCAAATTGCGGTCAGCATTCAAGGGTGATGTACATCGTGGACCGGAATACTGGCGAGGCTATCCCAGTATATTTGTTGCTGAAATTCAATCCGGAGATGTAATTTTTAAAATACGGCCCGCCATGGATTTAACGTTATTTCAACTTTTGAACAAAAAAGCAGTTAGTTTTTATAAAAACTAACTGCTTTTTAAAACCTTTTTGATTGACTGAAGCTCCGTTCCATGGTATAATACCCATAGAAAAGTAAATAACACGGCAGTGCAGAGGAGCGCCAACTCCTCCGCACCTGCGCAGGTGATTGGACCACCTACACAACGGACATACATCCGCACCGTGGAATCTTAGTATACCCGATTTGCGTCCTTTTGGCAAGCATTTCGGCCGTATTCTTCTTCCTGTTCCGGCTCTGTTTGTACCGTCTGTTTCCGTACGTTTTTTCGTGCACCGTGTAGGGTATCACCCTGCACGGTGTTTTTGCTTTTCAAATCATTTTGAAAAGGAGAAAACGTACCATGAGACAACCTACCTCTGACAAATGGGTGCGCGCGAAGCGCACCCAGGCCCACCTGACCCAGGAGCAGCTGGCGAAAGAGACCGGCCTGACCCTCCGGGACATCCAGCGCATCGAACACGGCGACTTGCATATGTCCTACAAGAAATATCTGGCCGTGGCCCTCTACTTTGATGCCACCATGGATGAGATGCTGTACGGGGAGGTGGAGGAGGAATGAGCACCGTCAACGGCTTTCGCCATCAGCGGCTCAGCCGCGGCCTGACCATGCAGCAGGTGTCTGGTTTGAGCGGCGTGTCCGCCTATATCATCCGCTGCTGCGAGGAGGGCAATGTGGAGAACATCACCCTGAGCCGCCTGCTGGCCCTGTCCTCCGCCCTGGGCATCTCCCTCTCGGAGGGCCTGCGTATCCGGGAGACGCCGGGCATCCGGCAGCGCCCCCGCCGCCGGACGCCGCGCAACATCCTGGAGAATTATATGGCTTACTGGGAGCTGACCGTTCAGGGCATGGCTGTCATCCTGAACGTGTCGCCCCAGACCGTCAGCGTCCAGTGCGGGAAGAGTAGTCCCGCCCCGAAGTATGTGAAGCGGCTGGCCGAGGAAGAGAATATGACCGTCGGGTCTTTTCTCCATATGTACGGGAACATGCCGCTCCCGCCGTCCTGAGTGAGATTGGAGGTTGATTACGATGCATGTTATCACTGTTTTGCGCGACTATCTGGGCATGACCCAGCAGGAACTGGCCCGGCAGGCCAACATCACCCAGGCGGATCTGTCTGAGATCGAAAGCCGGGAACCTTATGGCAAGATCATGAAATATGAGCGCCTGGCCGCTGTGCTGGGCCTCTCTGTGGACGCCCTGATCCGCAATGACTACACCGGTGTTCCGGCGTCCTTCTTCGAGACCCATGACCATGCCGAGTATCTGGAGGAGACCACCCGCGTTGGCCGGGAGGGAGAAGAGGAGGTTTTCCGCCGGGAGCAGGAGCGACTGCGTCAGCGTTTCCACACGCTTGACCGGATGGTCATCCCCTATTACAAGCTGCGCAGCAGCTCTCCCGGCTACGACATTCTCTCCTTCGACGATGAGGGAAAGCCCATCTACATCGAGGTCAAGACCACCCGGCAGGGGGAGGAGCAGAACTTTCGCCTGACCGCCCACGAGCACGAGGTGGCGCAGAAGCTGACGGCCCGAGGTGAACGGTACTATGTTTACCGCATCACCAACTGGGGCCAGCCGGAGCAGAAGCTCCACGTCATCCCGTTTCAGGACATGGTCAACGGCGCACGGATCATCCCGTGTCAGTACATCTGTACCATGAAGGACCGGGTGACCGAGATCTGCGGCATCGCCTACCACCGCCGCAGCAAGGGAATCACCCAGGAGGATCTGGCGGGACAGCTGGGTATCCTGCCGCAGCATCTGTGCCGCTACGAGACGGGCGGGCACAAGTGCCCGGTAACGGTGTATCAGAAGATCTCCGATTTGCTGGAGGTGCCCATCGACGATCTGCTGGCCACCTATCCGGTCAGCGACCTGAAGAGCTGATGCACATTGGGCGCAGCCCATCTTCGAGGCGCAGCCGATTGAGCGTAAAGCGCTCAACTCCATAGAACCGCCGCAGACGGTTCTATGGAGGCGGGGTTATAGGGGGATAACCCCTGAAACGGGCGAATAGCGCTATTCGCCCAGTGCTAGTTAATCTACTTTTTTGACACGATTTAGTAGGTTTCTGGACTATGCTTGCATGCCTTGCAATAATATAAACAAAATATGATTATAAAGGGGGGGACGTCTCCGGATGCGGTTTTATATTTACAGCCGAAAATCGGTGTATACCGGGAAGGGCGAGAGCATCGAAAACCAGATTGAGATGTGTAAGCAGTACATTCACACCAAGTTCCCCGATGACGCCGCGGAGATCTCCGTCTATGAGGACGAGGGCTTTTCCGCGAAAAACATGGACCGGCCGCAGTTCCAACAGATGCTCCGGGATATCCGAGAGAAGAAGCCGGATTTTGTGATCTGTTACCGTCTGGACCGGATCAGCCGCAATGTCAGCGATTTCTCGTCCTTGGTCGAAGACCTGAATGACCGGAACATCTCCCTGGTCTGCATCAAGGAGGAGTTTGACACCTCAAAGCCCATGGGCAAGGCGATGATGTATATTGCGTCCGTGTTTGCCCAGCTGGAGCGCGAGACCATCGCGGAGCGGGTGCGGGACAACCTGATGATGCTGGCGCGGACCGGGCGCTGGCTCGGCGGTACGACACCCACGGGCTTCACCTCCGAAAAGCTGCAGGAGATCGTCATCGACGGAAAGATCAAGACCTCCTGCAAGCTGAAGGACAACCCCGAGGAGCTACGCGCCGTGGACATGATGTTTGAAAAGTATCTGGAAGTGCGCAGCGTGTCCGGGGTCAGTAAGTACCTGATCAAGCAGGGAATCAAATCCAGAAACGGGAAGTATTACTCCCTGCTGGGAATCAAGGACATTCTGCAAAATCCGGTCTACTGCATTGCGGATCAGGACGCGCTGGACTATTTTACGGAGCATGGTTCGGACGTCTGCTTTGACGAGAAGGACTGTTCGGACAAATACGGGCTGATCTCCTACAACAAGCGCGACTATAAAAAGAAAAGCGCCCCCCGGCAGTCCATGGACAAGTGGATCATTGCCATCGGAAAGCACAGGGGACGCATATCGGGCAAGAAGTGGGTCGCCGTGCAGAATATCCTGGAGGAGAACATCCCGACCGGGAAGAAGCCCGCGAAGATGCACAACGACTATTCGCTGCTGTCCGGGCTGATTTATTGCAGCAAGTGCGGGAACCGGATGTTTGCCAAGCGGCGGTCTTACCAGAGCGGAGACACGGTTTTGTATGACTATGTCTGCCAGAGCAAGCTGCGGGGCGGAACGGGCCTTTGCGACTGCCCGAATCTCGGGGGACAGCAGGCCGACGATCTGGTCTGTCAGCACCTGATGCAGTACACCAATGAAAGCTCCAGCATTTATCAATTGCTGGAAGACCTGAAGAATGACTTGCGTACGCAGGAACACGAGGACCCCATTCACGGCATCGAGCAGCGCATGAAAAAGTGCAGCGATGAAATGGACAATCTGGTCCAGTCGGTGGCGGCAGGGAACCTGGGTCCGGCGTTTGTCCAGCGGGTCAATGTCAGGATCAATGAACTGGACCAGAAACTGACCGAACTTTCCAAAGAGCGCGATCAGCTGCGCCGGGAAGCGGAGTGCAGAACAGACAGAGAACTGCAGGTCGATACGCTCGCCGCCATGCTGTCCAGTCTGAAAGACAATTTTGATGTGCTCTCCGTACATGAAAAGCGGACGCTGATCCGGCTGCTGGTGAAGAAGATCGTCTGGGATGGGGAGGACCTCCATATTTTTATGGACGGCGGGTAGAAATTTGTCAGCGATCTGCTCGTCGGCAGCGTCAAAAGACGCGAAAAACGGCGTCGTTTTGCCTTTTGGATGGTGGCGGAAAACGACCGTTGCAGGGGACAAAGGAATTGGTCAGAATGGCGATCAGCCGCTCCCGGGGGGAGTCGATGATCCGGCAGCCCACCACGCCCGCCGCGTTGCAACCGAAGCCCATACACATGCAAAGCGCCTGTTTGCCGCAGGCCCGGCACTTTTGGAAGGCGTGGTCCAGCACAAAGGCCACCCGGGGCAGGTAGCCGAAGTCCTCCAGCAGGGTGAACAGGGGAAAGAAGATGGCCATGGGGGGCAGCATGACGCTGACCACCCAGGCCAGCACCCGGTAGGCGCCCAGAACCAGAGCCCCGTGGAGCCATGCGGGGGCATTCAGGTACGTGAACAGGTCGGTCAGGCGGTCCTGAACCCAGAAGAGACCCAGGGACAGCAGATCGGAGGGGACATTGGCCCCTGCGATGGTCAGCCAGAGGACTCCCGCCAGCAGAAGCAGCATCGCCGGAATGCCGGTGCTCCTGCTGGTCAGGATGTGGTCCAACCGCCGGTCCCGGGCGTCGGCGTCCGCGCGGCGGTATTGCACCGCCGCGCGCGAGAGCCGCTCCGCCCGTTTTACCCGTTCCTCCTCATTCAGCCGGGGCGCAGCGCCCCGGCTTTTTTCGCTGTGGGGGGCGGCGCAGACCTGCTCGACGGCCGCCATGAGTGCTCCGAGCCCCCGGCCCTGTCCTGCCGCGGTCCCCACCACCGGGACCCCCAGGCGGGCGGACAGCCCCTCCAGATCGACCTGGATCCCCCGTTTTTCCGCCTCATCCAGAAGATTGACACAGAGTACCACCCGGCGGGTAAGCTCCAGAACCTGGAGGGCCAGGATCAGGTTGCGCTCCAGACAGGCGGCGTCGCACACCACGACCACGCAGTCTGCCCCGCCGGTGCGGAGGAAGTCCCGGGCCACCGCTTCCTCCTCCGAGCGGGCCAGCAGGGAATAAGTGCCCGGCAGATCCACCAGAATGTATCCCCGTCCGGCGTGAACGGCGCGCCCCTGGGCGCAGGCTACCGTTTTGCCAGGCCAATTTCCTGTGTGCTGCCTCAAACCGGTCAGGGCGTTGAACACTGTGGATTTGCCCACATTGGGGTTACCGGCCAGGGCTACCACCAGGTCGTCCTCCCGCTCTTTGACGATCTTCAGCCCGCTGTCCGCCGCCCCCATGCCGGTCGAGGTGTGTGTCAGTCCCATGGGTCCGCCCTCACGCCGGAGCTTTGGCGGGGGCGGCGGGGACCGGAGCGGCGGCCAGCTCCACCTGCACGCGGGAGGCGTCGTGCCGGCGCAGGGCGATGACGGCGCCCCGGATCAGATAGGCGGCCGGGTCGCCTGCAGGACTGCGGCACAGACAGGTGACCCGGGTGCCCCGGATCAGGCCGATGTCAGCCAGGCGCTGACGCATGGAGGGTTCATTGTGTACTTCGGTGACATACGCGCTGCGCCCCTCGGGGAGGCGGTCCAACGCGAGAGTTTCAACCATATCAACTCGCTCCTTACATGGTTTAGATCAGGAAAACACAGTTTCCGCATACCATCCTATTGCGCAAAGGAGCGAATGGTGACGGGGGGAGATCGGCACGGCTGGGAGAAAAGCCGGTCTTGAATTTCGACAGGAAGGGTGGTAAACTAAAATTTACGTTTGCAGATCAGAATGGAAGGGGGGAGACGTGTGTTTTCCAACAAGAGCCTCCGGCGGCTGCTGATCCCGCTGATCATTGAACAGGTGCTGACCTCCCTGGTGGGCACCGTGGATACCATGATGGTGTCCAATGTGGGCTCCGCCGCGATTTCCGGCGTCTCCCTGGTGGATTCCATCAACAAGCTGATCCTGTTCCTGTTTACCGCTCTGGGCACCGGCGGAGCCATTGTATGCGCCCAATATCTGGGGCGGGAAGACAAGGAAAACTCCAACAAGGCCGCCCGCCAGGTGCTCATCTCCGCCCTGGCGCTGGGAGTTTTGTGCGGAGTGGTCTGCCTGGTGTTCCGCAAGGGGCTGCTCCACCTGATCTTCGGCAGCGTGGAGGCCGACGTCATGCAGGCGGCGGAGACCTATTTCCTGATCACCGCCCTGTCCTATCCCTTTATCGCCCTGTTTAACGCCAGCGCCGCCCTCTACCGCTCCGCGGGCAACACCCGGCTGCCCATGGTGGTGTCCGTAGGCTCCAACTGCCTGAACATCATCGGGAACGCCGTTTTGATGTTTGTGTTTGACATGGGCGTCGCGGGCGCGGCCATCTCCACCCTGATTTCCTTTATTGTGGCGGCGGCGGTCATGCTGGCGTTTCAGCGCAGGCCGGGACAGAAGATCGAGGTGGGCAAGCTGACTGCCCTGCGCCCGGACTGGAAGGTTATTTTGCTGGTGCTCAGCATCGGCCTGCCCACCGGCGTGGAAAACGCCATGTTCCAGTTCGGCAAGCTGATGGTGCAGAGCACCGTTTCCACGCTGGGAACCACGGCTATCGCGGCCAACGCTGTCGTCACGGTGCTGGAGTACATGAGCTCCATGCCGTCCACCGCCATCGGCACCGGAATGATGACCGTGGCGGGGCAGTGCATCGGCGCGGGGAAGCTGGACGAGGCGAAATACAACATCAAAAAGCTGACGGCGTGGGGGGCCGTCGTTCTGCTGGCGGCTAACTGGCTGATCTTCGGCCTGACCTTCCCGGTGGTCCGGCTGGCCGGCATGGAAGCGGACGCGGCTGAGCTGACCATCCATGTGATGCTGGTCATCAGCATTGTAAAGCCCTTCCTGTGGCCGCTGTCCTTCCTCCCCATCAACGGCATGCGCGCCGCGGGCGACGTGAAATTCGGCATGATCGCCTCCACCATTTCCATGTGGATCTTCCGGGTGGGCCTGACCACGGTCCTCTGCCGGTTCCTCGGCGTGGGCCTGATCGGTATCTGGTGCGGCTACTTTGCCGACTGGTTTGTGCGCTCGACGGTTTTCTCGCTGCGGTATGTCAGCGGAAGATGGACGCGGTTCAAGGTCATCGACAAGAAGGTGTGACCTTCCGTACGGAAAGAGCGGGAGCTGCCGAAAAAGCAGCTCCCGCTCTTTAAAGTTTGAAATGCTTCCGAAGGACGGAAAGGGCGTCAGCGGGGAGGAGGAGAATGCCGTACTCCTCCAGCCGGGCGAGAATGTAGGGGTCCCGGGTCTCCTGGCTGCCGAATTCCGACACACGGGCGCTGACATCGGCTTCCCGGCCGGGCAGGACAAGCCAGCAGCGGTCCTCCCACCAGTACAGGGCGCCGTCTGTTTCACTCTCTCCCAGGGCCGCCGCTGCCGCAAGCAGGGACTCGCAGTCCTCAAAGTGCCAGACTGTCTGCCGGGCGGGGCTGACGCGGACGAAGACCAGCAGACCGCACTTGTCCGGGTATGTTTCGATCTCCAGCGCTCCGTCCAGGGAAAGCCCGGCCTGACGGAACGCCTCCCGGGTCAGCTCCAGGGTATGTTCAGCGGTCAGCTCGCCGGCGCAGATGCCACGCTCCCGCAGGTCGGACGCAGTCAGGTAAAGGGCGGCACTGGCCGCGCTGATCGGCTGGATGGTCATAGAAAGCCTCCTTGAAGCGATTTGTTTAGCTGCATTATAGCGAATACGCGGTGAAATTGATAGCTGTAATAGTTGGCACCGGCGTGGAATTGTGGTACAATAATAGCTGCTGAATAAACCCAAGGCGTGCGGCTTTGTTCAGTACGCATTACAATAGCTTCACTTAGCGAGCGCGAAGCGCGAGGTTCGTGAAACTTGTGCCCGCGGCCAATAGCTTCACTTAGCGAGTGCCCGGTACGGGCTGTGAAAACTTCTGAAAGGCTGGAACCTGAAATGGATATGACCGAACGCACCATTGAGCACACACGTCCCTATGAAGGGGTCATCGTCAATGTGGATCTGGACAAGGCACAACTGCCTAACGGGCGCACGGCGCGGCGCGAGGTGGTCAATCACCCCGGCGGGGTGGCGGTCCTTCCCCTGAATGACGATGGGACTGTGAGCGTGGTGCGGCAGTACCGCTATCCGTTTTCTCAGGTGCTGACCGAGATCCCGGCCGGCAAGCTGGAACCGGGGGAGGAGCCCCGGACGGGCGCTCTGCGGGAGCTGAACGAAGAGATCGGTGCTCAGGTGGGCGAGCTGATCGAACTGGGGGCGATCTACCCCTCTCCCGGTTTCTGCCGGGAGGTGCTCTACCTGTACCTGGCCCGGAATCTGACTTACGGGGAGAGCTGTCCGGATGAAGACGAATTTCTGGAACTGGAACGCATCCCGTTTGACAGCCTGGTGGAGCAGGTCATGAGCGGTGAGATTCAGGACGGAAAGACCGTCGCCGCCGTACTGAAAGTAAAAGTGTTGTTGGAACGTTGAAAGGGAGGTTTGCCCTGTGAGCAAGCGCGTCCTCATTGTGGAAGATGAAAAGAATATCGTGGATATCCTCAGCTTCAATCTGGGCCGGGAGGGGTACGACACCCTGGAAGCGCTGGACGGAAAGACAGGGCTGCAGCTGGCCCTGGAGCAGGACCCGGACCTGATCCTGCTGGACCTGATGCTGCCGGAGATGAACGGTTTTGACGTGTGCCGCACCCTGCGCCAGCAGGGTAAGACCACCCCCATCATTATGCTGACCGCCCGGGAAGAGGAGACCGACAAGGTGCTGGGCCTGGAGCTGGGCGCCGACGATTACATCACGAAACCCTTCTCCATGCGGGAGCTGCTGGCCCGGGTGAAGGCCAACATCCGCCGCAGCGATATGGACGCCCTCACCGCGCTCCCCACCAAGGGCGGGTCCAAGCTGGATCTGGGCCGGGTAGTGGTGGACACCGACCTGCTGGTGGTCTACAAGGACGGCAAGGCCCTGGACCTGACCCAGCGGGAGTATGAGCTGATCAAATTCCTGGCCTCCCAGCCGGGCAAGGTCTTCTCCCGGGAGGCGCTGATGGAGCATGTGTGGAACTACGAGGGCTATGTAGGCGACGTGCGGGCGGTGGACGTGGCCGTGCGGCGCCTGCGCGAGAAGCTGGAGGACGATCCCGCCTCGCCCACCTTCATCGTGACCCGCCGGGGCCTGGGGTATCTGTTCAACGCCTGAGTATCCGGTCAATATCTGATTTTTTCTTAAAAGGAGGCGTCCCGCCTTGTTCCGCAGTCTGCACATGAAACTGGTGCTCATTATGGTGCTGCTCATCGTTTCCCTGATGACGGTGGTGGGCGCGTTCCTGACCAACTCGGTCTCGCGGTTCTACATGGATGATTTTTACCGTCAGATGGAGACCGTTTTTTCCGACCGGGAGTTTGCCCGGGATCTGACGACCCCGGAAGATGGGGAGGAGGACGGCGCAGCCGCGCTCCAGCGGGTGCTTCAGCAGTATATGGGCGCGCTGGGCGTGGACTCCCGCAACCGCAACTACTACATCCTGGACGGCCAGACCGGCGAGTTTCTGACCGGCTCCGACCCGGAGACCGGCACGACTTTGAAGGCCACCCACAACCTGACTGCCGCCCTGAACGGGGAGGAGGGCTCTGACGGCGACCCGACGGCCAGCTTCATGGATGTGGCGATTCCCATTACCCGGGGGGAGACTGATTACGTCATCTACGTGCTCGACAACCGGGCCACTGTGGAGAGCTTGAGCAGCGAGCTGTTCAACCTGATCCTGGAGGCTCTGGTCTTCGGACTGATCATCTCGGTCCTGCTCTCCTTCCTGCTGGCCAAGACCATGATCACGCCCATTGAGCGGCTGACCGACGCCGCCGAGCGGGTGGCCAACGGCGATTTCTCCCGGAGGATCGAGGTGTCCTCCCGGGACGAGATCGGCATCCTGACCAGCGCCTTCAATGACATGGCGCGGCAGCTGAAGGACACGCTGGACGCGGTGGAGAACGAGCGCAACAAACTGAGCACCCTCTTTCTGCATATGACTGACGGTGTGGCGGCCTTTGCCCGGGACGGGCAGCTGATCCACTCCAACCCCGCCGCCGAGCGGATGCTGCAGACCAGGCTGGACGCGGATACCCGGTATGATCCCCTGTTCGGGGATATCGCTCCGCTGTTTGAGGTGATGTCGGCCCCGGCCGGCGGCTACATCGAAGGAGAACGGGAAGTGCGCGGCCGCACGCTGGCACTGCTGCTGGCTCCCTTCTCCAGTGAGAGCCAGGGCGGCGTTCTGGTGGTCATCCGGGACGTGACCGAGCAGCACAAGGTGGAAGAGCAGCGCAAGGAGTTTGTGGCCAATGTCTCCCACGAGCTGCGCACGCCGCTGACCAACATCCGCTCCTATGCCGAGACCCTGGCGGACAGCGCCGGGGAACTGCCGGCCGAGATGGAGCGCAATTTCCTGGGCGTGATCCTGAACGAGAGCGACCGGATGACCCACATCGTGCAGGACCTGCTGACGCTGTCCCGGTTCGACTCCGGGCGCAGCGAGCTGAAGCTCTCGAACTTCCCCTTCGGCGGCGCGGTGCGCGATGTGTACAACGCCGTCGTGCTGGAGGCCCAGCGCCATCAGCATGAGCTGGTGCTGGACCTGCCGGAGGACCTGCCCGAGATCCGAGCCGACCGGGAGCGGGTGCTTCAGGTCATGATGAATGTGGTGTCCAACGCCATCAAATACACCCCCGACGGCGGGCGGATCGCCATCTCCGCCGGACGGGCGGGCAAGCGGGTCTGGATGGAGGTGGCCGACAACGGCATCGGCATCCCCGCCGAGGACCGGGCCCGGGTCTTTGAGCGCTTCTACCGGGTGGACAAGGCGCGCTCCCGCCAGTCGGGCGGAACCGGCCTGGGCCTTTCCATCGCCAAGGAGATCATGGACCAGCATAAGGGCTACCTGGGTCTGGTGGACCGGGAGGGACCCGGCACGACCATCCGCATGGAGCTGAATGTGGAGGGACCGGATCATGAGGAATAAGCGCCGCTCCCGCGTGATCGAGTGGGGCAAAAACCTGCTGATCCTCCTGCTGGCCCTCTCCGCGCTTTATCTTTTAGGCTGTACCCGGCTTTCCGGCGGGATCTCGAAAGGCATCCGGGGCCTGTTGGAGGACTCCGGGACGGACTCGGGATCCACCCGGACCCAATCCTCCTCCGTTTCGGTCCACCCGGTGCGCCTGGCGGTCTACCAGGAGGACGGCCAGCGGTACGGCGTGCAGTATGACCAGGAGGAGACGGACGCGGCCTTTGCCTCCCTGTCCACGCTGCTGTCCGAGGCCCTGGGCAGCGCGGGCGCGCCCGAAGCCGTCTCCGAGCGGGACTGGCGCGCCGCCCTGTGCCGCACGGGAATTTATATGGATTTTCTGTATCCGGTCCCTCTGCTGACCCTGTCCGGCTGGCTGGGGGACGGGCAAAACAATTCCGCTCTGAGCGGAACGGCCCGGCGCATCTGCCTGGCGGCCGATGAGGGCGGCGGGGTTTCCCTGTTCTTTATCAATGAGGAAGACAGCTCGTATTATGCCTGTGGGACGACCCTGACCCGCGATTTTCATCTGAATGAGGCGGTGGCCGACTGGTCTCCCAACGGCGCTCTGTTTGCCTTTGAAGTGCCGGGAATGGAGACGCTGGCGCCGTATACCCTTCTGACCACGACCCCCGAGCCCGCGGTTTACGCCGCAGACAATCCTTTGCTGGAGGACAGTGCCCGCGTGACGGAGCTGCTCAACGTGCTGTCCTTCCACACGCAGGGGACCACGCTGGACCCCGCGGCCGGCGGGCAGATCGTGGAGGTCAATGACTCGCTGCGCCTGTCCGATACCGGGGTGGTGACCTTTCATACCATCGGAGACTCCGATTTCCGTTTCACCCTTCCGGAAAACAGTACACAGGCGGCTCTGGACTATGTGCAGGCCCTGGCAGAGGCCACGGCGGGCGCATGGTGCGGGGAGGCCAGGCTTTGCCTGGCCGGCGTGGAGGAGACCGCCGACGGGCTGGAGATCATTTTCCAGTACAGTCTCAACGGCGCCCCGGTCGCTTTAACGGAGGACCGCACAGCGGCCCGCTTTCTGGTAAGCGGCGGCGCGGTGACGGATTTCACCCTCTATCTGCGCACGTATTCCGACACCGGGGAGACGTCCATTGTTCTGCCCGAGGTGCAGGCCGCCGCCGCCATGGAGGCCATGGATATGCAGGGGAAAGAGCTGACGCTGCTTTACCAGGACTCCGGCGGGGCGCTGGTCAGCGCGGGCTGGATCGCCATGTAATAAGCAGTGAACAGGAGGCGGACGCAGTGGAATGGTCCAAGCTGAAAAACATCATCATCCTGATCCTCCTGCTGGTCAATGTTTTCCTGTTGATCATGGTGGGAACCCAGAGGCGGGACTCGGCCCAGTACCGGGAGCAGACGATCACGGATGCGGTCAGCGTGCTGGAGCGCAATGGGATCCGGCTGGACCGCGCCCACATTCCGGAGGAGCTGGATCTGACGCCCATGACCGTGGAGCGGGATCTGGAATCCGAAGCCGCTCTGGCCGCCGCGCTGCTGGGGGAATGTGAATCCTCGGACCTGGGCAGCGGGCGTTATGCCTACCAGGGCACGCAGGGGTGGGCGGAATTCCGCAGCAACGGCAGCTTTAATATTACGTTTCAAGATGGAGTCCGGATGGAGACGGAAAGCGGCGGGGAAGAGGAACACGCCCTGACAACGCTGAAGCAGGTCGGCCTGACCGGCGTGGTGGTATCCCGCCGGGAAAGCGGGGGTCAAGTTACGCTGACCCTGCGCCAGACCTGGCAGGAGGTGCCCGTGTACTCCTGCCAGATCACGCTGGAGTATGCGGACGGCTGTCTGCAGTCCATCGCCGGCCAGCGCCTGATGGGGACTCCCCAGCCCAGCGGCGAAAAGAGCGAGCTGATCTCGGTCCCGACCGCCCTGCTGCGGGTGCTCAACGGCATCAACAACCTGGGTGATATCTGCAACGAGATCACGGCCATGACGCCGGGCTATCTGCTGGCCGCCTCCGCCGATGCCACGCGGCTGATCCCCATATGGTATGTGACCACGGACACGGGAGCGTACAGCCTGAACGCCTTGACCGGCGCACTGGAGCGGGCATAAGAATATAAAAAAGGCCATCGACGGTTGTCGATGGCCTTTTGCTATGGATGAAATCAGTGGACCGCGGCAATGGAACGGATGCTTTTCAGCTTGCGGATGGGCCGCCACACCAGCAGGGACAGGATATAATCGACCGAAGAATGGATAAAGGTACCCAGCCCCACCAGCAGGAAGATGCCCAGGAAGCTGGACTGCTCAAACTTTGCGACCATGCCGGAGAAGCCCCCGAAGAACAGGGCGAAGACCACGATCAGCTCCAGCGCCGCGTGGACCGCGCCGACGATGACGCAGAAGAGCGTGCTGGGGAGGGGCTTGTAGAGGATATCGGGGTGCTTTTTCAGCCACAGGGCGCCGAGCACAGCCCAAACCACATGAGACAGGGCCCGCAGCCATACGTCCAGCGGAAAGCCGCTGAAGACAAAGCCGATGGTCGTACCCACCGCCACGGCAAAGCCAATCACGGGGGAGAGGAACATGCCGATAAAGATGGCCACATGCGAGGCCAGGGTAAAGGACATGGGCGGGATGTAGATCTTAAAGGGGAACGGCATAAACATGGGAATGATGATCCCGACGGCCACCAACAGGGCGGCCATGGCCAGCCGCAGGACGTTTTGATTGCGATTCATACGGATTCCTCCATCATACATGTGCAGACAGGTGTCTTGACACGTGAAATTATTTGCTATTATACCATGGAGGCGAAAATTGTCAACCGTTTTTTACACGTACCCAAGCAGGCCGCGCACGGACACGTCCCCGGCGGTGACGGTCTCCCGCGTGCCGTCGCTCCAGCGGACCACCAGGGCGAAATCGTCGTCGATGGACTCGGCGAAGGCGGTGCGGGTCTCGCCCTTCTGGATCAGCCGGACCTCGTGGCCGGTGGTCAGGCAGTCGGCGCGGTAGCGCTCCAGATACTCCGCCTTTTTCGCCGGGAAATCCCGGTCCAGGCGGTCCAGCGCGCGGATCACCGCCGCGGCCAGGTCGGCCCGGCGGATCGTGCGGCCCAGGGCCTGCTCCAGGGAGATGGCCACCGGCGCGACCTCCGGCCCGAAATCTTCCGCGTTCTGGGAGACGTTGATCCCAATGCCCGCCACCACATAGCTCAGCGCGCCGCTTTCGCCCTCCAGGCTCAGCTCCGTCAGGATGCCGCAGAGCTTTTTTTGCCGCAGGATGATGTCATTGGTCCATTTGATGCCGGGGCGTTCCCCGATGACCTGCTCCACGGCGTCGCACACGGCCACGGCGATCCAGGCGGTCAGGTCGATGACGTCCATGGGAGGCAGCTCCGGGCGCAGCAGGGCGGACAGGTACAGCCCTTTCCCGGCGGGGGAGAGAAAGCTGTTCCCCCGGCGGCCCCGTCCGCCGGTCTGGTGGCCGCTGAGGACCACGGTGCCGTGGGGCGCCCCCTCGTCGGCCAGCTTTTTCAAATAGTTGTTGGTGGAATCCACGCTGTCCAGACAGATCAGGTTCCCGCCGACTGTGCAGCCACTCAGGGCGCCGGCCAGCTCCCCGGCGGACAGGCGGTCGGGGGAGTTCTCCAGCCGGTAGCCCCGGTTGGGGACGGAGGAGATGTCATATCCCTCCTGACGCAGTCCCTCCACCGCTTTCCAGACCGCGGCGCGGGACAGGCCCAGAGCCTGGCTCATTTTTTCCCCGGAGCAGTAGCTGTCCCCGCTCTCCTTCAGCAGAGCTAATACGCGATCGCGCGTCATACGGCAGTCCCCCTTTTTGGATATTATAAAAAACTTTTCCGAAAAGTGCAAGGCTTGACCGGGCAGGCATAAACAAGTCCCATTTCCCATATAGTGTACAAACTGTACGAGGAGGGCTTTCTATGCCATATGAAGAGAAGCAGATGCCCCATCACGTCATGCTGGAGGGGCGCGGCAGTCTCACCGTCTCCGGTGTGGAGGAGGTGGAGAGCTTTGATGAGAACACCATCGTCATGGACACGGTCAAGGGCACCCTGGTGGTGCGGGGGGAGAGCCTGCACATCGAAAAACTCAGCCTGGACGGGGGAGACCTGAAGGTGGAGGGGATGGTGGATTCCCTGACCTACGAGGATGAGGGCCGGGAGAGGGGCGGCTTCCTGGCCCGGCTGCTGCGCTGAGATGGAGATCTCCATTGCGGAGCAGGCCATGGCCTTTGCCGGAGCGGTGATCCTGGGATTTGGGGTCGGACTGCTGTACGACCTGCTGCGCCTGCTCAGGGGCCGGCTGCATCTTCCTCTGTTGGGACCGGTTTTGGATTTGCTGTTCTGGGCGGCGGTCACCGCCGCCCTGTTCCTCTATGTGATCGCCGCCACCGGGGGAGAGGTGCGCATTTACGTCCTGCTGGCGCTGTTCGGCGGCGCGGTGGTTTACTTCCTTTCTTTGAGCGCCTGGGTCCTCTCGCTGGGCAACCTGCTGGCCGATGGTCTGGAATTTTTGGCCCGTCTGATCCTTCTGCCCTTCCGTTTGGCTCAAAAGACCCTGAAAAAAATTCAAAAAAATTTGAAAAATGTCTTCCTTTATCGGCAGAAATGGTTTAAAATAGAAGCCACATTCAAGGGAATGGAAGAAGCGGCCCGTTTTGGGGCCGCCCGCAGGGAAGAAGGGGGATGCCATGCGTGTAAAAAGGGCTGGTTTGCTGACCAAGATCCTGATCCTGGCGCTTTTGATCGTCGTGGCCATCTCTCTGCTGGAGCTCAACAGCCGGGTGGATCAGGCTCAGGCCCAGAAGGAGGATCTGGCCCGGCAGGTGGCGGCGCAGACGCAGACCAACGCCGACCTGGCCGACGCCATCGAGCACAGCGACGACCCCGACCGGATCGCGGACGTGGCCCGTGAGAGACTGGGCCTGGTGGCGCCGGGTGAGATCATCTTTTACAGCATGGGCGACTGACCCGCCCTTCCGTTCGCTCAAACTAAGGAGGATTTTTCGGTCTATATGGAGTTCGGTGTTGGTTCGATCGTAGAGGGAAAGGTTTCCGGCATTACGAAGTTCGGCGCGTTCGTCACGCTTCCGGAGGGTAAATCCGGGCTGGTCCACATTTCTGAAATTGCCTATTCTTACGTCAATGATGTGCATGATCATCTCTCCGAGGGGGATCAGGTGAAGGTGAAGGTCATCGGGATCGATGACGCTGGCCGCATCAACCTCTCGATCAAAAAAGTGACGGAACCGCCCCCCCGTCCCGCGTCCCGCCCCGCGCCCCGGCAGCAGTCTTCCGGACGGGAGCGCAGCTTTACCCCCGCCACCCCCAAGGAGCCCGCCACCTTTGAGGACCGTCTCAAGCAGTTTATGGCGGCCTCGGACAGCAAGCTGTCCGACCTGCGCAGCGCCGAACGGCGCACCAGCCGCAGAGGCGGCCGAAAATAAACTTTACATAGCTAAAAAAGGGGCGCCTTCCGGCCGGAAGGCGCCCAAAGCATATGCGCGGGAGAAGTGGAAGCGCCGGCCGGGCCGGGCTTCCAAGGAATGGAACGAATCGCCGCGAAGCGGAACACTGGATCCCGGCGATTCCATGCTCATCATAGCATGATTTCCAAAATATGTCAAACACTCTTTTTGTCGAAGGGAGTATTTGTGATGCTGTTGACCAACGGCTATCTTCATCCGGTGGATGGACCGGATATCCCCCGGGGCTTTGTGGCCTTTTCCGGGGGAAAGATCACAGCGGTGGGGCCTATGGACCGGCTGCCGGCCGGTCCGGAGGAGGAAACACGCGATTTGAACGGGGCCCACGTCTGCCCCGGCTTTGTGGACGCCCACTGCCACCTGGGCCTGTTCGGCAGCGCCCTGGGCTTTGAGGCGGAGGACGGCAACGAGGCCACCGACCCGGTGACCCCGCATCTGCGCGCGCTGGACGCGGTCAACCCCCTGGACCGCGCTTTTTCCGAGGCCCGGGCCGCCGGCGTGACCACAGTGCTGACCGGCCCGGGCAGCGCCAACCCGGTCAGCGGGCAGGGTGTGATTCTGAAAACCGCCGGCCGGTGGGTGGACGAAATGATCCTGTCCGCGCCTGCCAGCATGAAATTTGCCCTGGGTGAAAATCCGAAATCTGTCTATAATGACCGCAAGGAGGGGCCGGTGACCCGCATGGCCACCGCCGCCATGATCCGGGAGGTTTTGTTCAAGGCGCTGGACTACCAGGTCAAAAAGAAGATGAGCGAGGCCGACCCCGACGATGACGGGCCGGAATACGATGCCAAGCTGGAGGCTCTGCTGCCCGTGCTGTCCCAGGAGGTGCCCGCCCACTTCCATACCCACCGGGCAGATGACATCGCCACCGCCCTGCGCATCAGCCGGGAATTCGGCTTGAAGCCGGTCATCGTCCACGGAACAGAGGGGCATCTGATCTGCGACCTGCTGGAACAGGAGCAGGTGCCGGTCATCACAGGCCCCTGCCTGACCGATCGCTCCAAGCCCGAGCTGGCGGGCATGACCCTGGAGACCCCCGCCCTCCTGGCAAAGCACACCCTGGTAGCCATCTGCACCGACCACCCGGAGACGCCGATTCAATATCTGCCCCTCTGCGCCGCCATGGCGGTACGGGGCGGCATGTCCGAGTCCGACGCCCTGGCGGCCATCACCCTGAACCCGGCGAAGATCCTGGGCATTGAGGACCGGGTGGGGTCCCTGACGCCCGGAAAGGACGCCGACCTGGCGGTCTTTTCCGCCCATCCCTTTGACTGGAGAAACCGCGGCCCGGAGCAGGTCTATCTGAACGGCCAGCCGGTGCTTTAGGAGGCATCTGAAATGAGAGAAATCCATTATTGTGAGATCGTGGAGACCGTGCGTGCGCTCTGCATTGAGGCCAACTGCCAGCTGCCCGAGGACGTGAAGACGGCCATTCGGACGGCCCGGAAGACGGAAGTGTCCCCGGTGGGCCAGGCTATTCTGGGCGACCTGGAGGAGAACTTCACCTTCGCGGGGGAGCGCAATCTGCCTATCTGCCAGGATACGGGCATGGCGGTGGTCTTTGCCGACCTGGGGCAGGAATGCCATGTCACCGGCGGACTGCTGTCCGACGCTGTGAACGAGGGTGTGGCCCGGGGCTACGTGGAGGGCAATCTGCGCCTTTCCGTGGTGGGTGACCCGCTGCGGCGGGTGAACACCAACAACAACACTCCGGCCATCCTCCACCTGCGGCTGGTGGAGGGCGACCGGCTGACCCTGACCGTGGCCCCCAAGGGCTTCGGCAGCGAGAACATGACCCGGCTGAAAATGTTTACACCGTCTGCCGCAGTGCAGGACGTGGAGGATTTCATCGTCTCCTGCGTGTCCGAGGCGGGGTCCAACCCCTGCCCGCCGGTCATCGTGGGCGTGGGCCTGGGCGGCACCTCGGAGATGGCTGCTCTGCTGGCCAAGCGCGCTCTGCTGCGCCCTGTCGATGAGCGCAGCGACGACCCCTTCTATGCCGGCATGGAGCAGCGGGTGCTGGAGCGGGTCAACGCTCTGGGCATCGGCCCCCAGGGCCTGGGCGGCAGCGTGACCGCCCTGTCGGTGTGCATCCTTCCGTACGCCACCCACATCGCCGGTCTGCCCTGCGCGGTGAACCTGGGGTGCCATGTGACCCGGCACGCTGTGAAAAAAATATAAAAATTAACAGAAATATAATGACTTTCTTGTGCGAATGTGCTATCATAGAGTCAGAAACCCACCCCGCATATCCATACGAAAAGGAGCTGACACGTATGAAGTTCACATTCACCAACAAGAAGATCAATCTGCCCAAGGCCGTCCACGCGTACGCCGAGAAGAAAGTTGGCAAATTGGATCGCTATTTCGATAATGACGCGGAGGCGGCCATCGTCTTCAGTGTCGAAAAGGACCTCAACCGTGTTGAGGTCACCGTTCGCTCCGGCAGCATGATTTTCCGCGCCTCCGAGCGCACTTCTGATATGTACGCATCCATTGATGCGGCGGTGTCCTCCATTGAGCGGCAGCTGCGCAAGAACAAGGCCCGCCTGGAGAAGCGCCTGCGCAAGGATGCGTTCTCCCGTTCGGTGGACGAGACGGAGGTCTCCTCCTTCGTGCCCGACACCCCCGAGGAGGAGCTGACCATCGTGCGCACCAAGAAATTCCCCATTAAACCCATGACCTGCGAGGAGGCCGTGCTCCAGATGAACCTGGTGGGCCACACCTTCTTCGCCTTCAAGAATGTGGACGACGACGGGGCATTTTCCGTGGTGTACAAGCGTGACAGCGGCGGCTACGGCCTGATCGAAGACGCCGATTGAATTGAATGAGACAAAGTGGGCGGACGCATTTGCGTCCGCCCTTATTTTCTGATTCAGTTTAACTCATACTGATCCATCAGAGTCAGAGACAGCTCCAGTGTGTCGCCGTCCCGCCAGATGGTCAGCGCCAGAGTGCCGCCCACACCGGCTTCATCCCGAACGGCGGTCAAATCTTCCAGGCCGGAAATGATTTGGCCGTTCGCCTCGATGATCACATCGCCGGGCTGGACCCCGGCCTGTGCAGCGGGACCGTGCGCGGTAACGGTCTCCACATACACGCCGGCTTGCTGGCCGGAAAACGGCGCGTCCTGGGAAAAAACGGTCTTGCAGGTGATGCCGATGGTGGGCCGTCCGGTGATCGCGCCCTCGGCCAGCAGCGCGTCCACCACTTCCTTGGCCCAGGCGGTGGGAATGGCAAACCCCAGGCCTTCGATGGTCTCATAATCGGACATCATCTTCATGTTGGTGATGCCGACCACCTGACCGGCGTCGTTGAGCAGCGCGCCGCCGGAATTGCCCGGGTTCAGGGCGGCGGTGGTCTGGATCAGGCTCATCTGGTACCCGTCCACATTGACATCCCGGTTGATGGCGGAGATGATGCCCTCGGTCAGGGTGCCGAAAAGTTCGGAGCCCAGGGGATTGCCGATGGCCAGGGCGGTGTCGCCCACCCGAAGCTGATCGGAGTTGCCGAATTCAGCCGGAGTCAGGCCCTCCGCGTCCACCTTCAGAACGGCCAGATCGCTTTCCGCGTCGCTGCCCGCCAGCCTGGCTTGGTATCGCGTCCCGTCGGACAGCACGACATCCGCCGAGGAACAGCCGGAAATAATATGGTGGTTGGTGAGCACATAGCCGTCCGCCGTCATGATCACTCCGGTGCCCTCATAGGCGCCGTTCCTGCTGTAAGACTGAATGCTGACGATGGAGGGGATCACTTTTTCATAGATCTCCTGAAAGCTCAGACTCTGCTCCGTCTGGTCGAGCAGGAGCATGTGCACATCGGGGGCGGGGTCTGCCCGGGGAATGGTGGTCCGTGTGCTGCTGTGACTTTCCTGGACGTAAATACCCTCATCGAATTCGCCCGGGATCTCAACATAAAAGCCGGAGTCGTCGAACTGCTGAAAAAACCGCTCCCAGGAGACCATCCAGCCGTCCGGGGACAGAACGCGCAGGACGATCAGAACTGCCGCCGACAACAGGATGAGGACCGAAAACAGGATCAGGACCGGCAGGCCCCGCCTGCGGCGGCGCGGCTGGCCGGTTCCGGTGGGAGGCGCCACACCGCCGGGGCCGGGCGCCCCACCCGGCGCCGGCACGGCATCCTGACAGGGCGAGCGATAATAATCGAACTGCATAGTTCCTCCAATCTCATAAGGAAACGGGAGCGGGCTCCCGTTTCCTTACGCTTTGGTCAGAGTAAATGTGAATTCCGTCAGACCATCCTGACTGGTCACCGTGATGTCTTCCTTGTGGTTGTTCAGAATGGTCTTGACAATATACAGGCCCAGACCCACCCCTTCGCGGTCCACACTGCGGGAGTGGTCCGTCTTGTGGAAGCGGTCGAAGATCATCGGCAGCTCCTCCGGCGGGATGGTGTCGCCCTCGTCACTGACGGAGATATACGCCTTGCTGCCCTTGGTGGTGATGGAGACCCCGAGCCGGCCGCCCGGACGGGAGAATTTAATGGCGTTGTCCAGCAGGTTGTAGCCCACCTGCGTGATGGCGTCCGCCTCGCCCCAGACCATGAGAGGCTCCTCAGGAATGTCGGCGTGCACATCCAGCCCTTTGGCGGTGATCTTGGTCTCCAGGCTG
Organism: Oscillospiraceae bacterium; assembly: GCA_051867655.1. Taxonomy (GTDB): domain Bacteria; phylum Bacillota; class Clostridia; order Oscillospirales; family Oscillospiraceae; genus JAJPXI01. The sequence continues at coordinate 13,466 of JBJDYV010000029.1, read as the reverse complement.
ACCAGAATCCGGGCCATGGTCTCGCAGATGTCGAAGGGCTCCTGGGCCGTCACGGTCTCGGCCGACTGGAGGCGGGACAGATCCAGCATCCGCCGCACCAGACGGGACAGCCGCCGGGTCTCGGCGGAGATCGTGCGCAGAGCCTCCTCCTGCCGCTCCGGGGGAATGGTCCCGTCCAGAATGCCGTCGGCAAAGCCGGCGATGGTGGTCATGGGCGTTTTCAGCTCATGGGAGACATTGGCCACGAACTCGCTGCGGCGGGCCTCGCTCTTGGCCAGCGATTCGGCCATGGTGTTGAAGGAAGCTGCCAGCTCACCGATCTCATCCCGGCGGCCGTCGGTGTTGACCCGCACTTCAAAATCTCCGTGGGCAAATTTCCGGGTGGCCTCCGCCATCTCCTTCAGGGGCTTGGTCTGGTACAGTGAGGTGACCGAGCTGATGATGGAGGCGATGAACACCACCACCAGGGCGGTGAAGATGAAGATCAGCACGAGGCTGCGCCACATCTCCATGATGCTGTCGGCCTCAGCGGCTACAAACACCAGGCCGGCGGCTTTCTCCTGACCTGGGATCTGGATGGGCAGGCCCGACACATAGCGCACGTCCCGAAAAAGGCCGCCCAGGTTGCTCAGGGCGTTGTACTGTCCGGACTGGAGCATCTGATCCAAAGTCGATGCGGGCACCTGTTTGCCCACCAGATTGGCGCTGGAGGCGAAGACTACCAGACCGTCAGCGGACGTCAGGAGAATGGTGGCGTCGGAGATGCTGCTGATGGAGGCGACGTAGCTTTGGAAATACTCGTTGTCCACCGTCAGGCCCCGGACGAGAGCCGCGCTGGTAAAGTCCGCGATGAAGCCGGCGTTGCGCTCCAGGGACTCCTGCTTTTCCTGCAGCGTGTAATGGAAGGAGAGGGCCGCGAAGGCGCCGCCGAAGAGGATGAAAGAAATGAGCACCATGCTCGCCATCAGGGCGAACTGGCGGCTGTGCATGGATTTCATGAGGCAGCGACCTCGAATTTATAGCCCACGCCCCAGACGGTTTTCAGGCACCACTGGTCGCTGACGCCCTCCAGCTTTTCCCGCAGGCGCTTGATGTGGACATCCACGGTGCGGGAGTCGCCGAAATAGTCAAAGCCCCACACCTCGTCCAGCAGCTGATTGCGGGTAAACACCCGGTTGGGAGAGGAGGCCAGATGATACAGCAGCTCCAGCTCCTTGGGGGGCGTATCGATCCGCTTGCCGTCCACCACCAGCTCATAGGAGTCCAGATTGATGGACAGCTTGTCGAAGGTCAGGCATTTTGCCCCGTCTTCCTCGTCCCCGAAGCGGCGCAGGACGGCGTGGATGCGGGCCAGGACCTCCTTCATCTCAAAGGGCTTGACGATGTAGTCGTCGGCGCCCATTTCCAGACCGGAGACCTTGTCCATGGTCTCTCCTTTCGCGGTCAGCATGATGATGGGAGTTTTGCTCTCCTCCCGGATCTTTTTGCACACCGACCAGCCGTCCATGACGGGCAGCATGATATCGAGCAACACCAGATCGGGATGGAAGGAGCGGAACAGCTCCACGCCCTTCCCGCCGTCGGGCGCGACTGCGGTCTCAAAGCCCTCCTTCTCCAGATACAGGTGGAGCAGCTCGGCAATATTGGTGTCGTCTTCCACGATCAGGACTTTGCGTGCCATGGATCTTCACCTCTTTCGATTATTGGAGATATCATGTTAAGTATAGCCGTTTCAGGGCGATTTGGGTGAATTTTCTGTAAATTACAGGACGTAAGAGCGGTCTACTTCCACCACGGTGTAGTAATGTTCATTCTCCTGCCGCATGGCGGCGGCGATCCGCTCCTTGACCTGCTCCTCGGTCAGCTTGCAGTCGTGGGGTACCACCATATCAAAGATCAGGTTGGTGTGCAGCGGCCCGTTGGTCATGCGGAAGTCGTGGATGGTGATGCCCGGATCGATTTCCTTCGCCCGCCGGGCCACCAGCTCCCGCATCCGGTCGGTGGCCTCATCGCCCACGACGATGGGGTCCATGTGGATGACGGCCTCCACGGAGAATTTGTCCCGCAGCTCCCGTTCAATGCCGTCGATCACATCGTGGACGGCCATGATATCGGCGTCGGCGGGCACCTCGGCGTGGAGGGAGAGCATCCGCCGGCCCGGGCCGTAGTCGTGGATGACCAGGTCGTGCAGGCCGACCACCTCCGGGTGGGAGAGCACGGTGTTCTGCACACCCTTGACCAAAGCGGGCTCCGGGGGCTGACCCAGCAGGGGGTTCAGCGTGTCCTTCACTGCCCCCAGACCAGCGCGCAGGATGAAGATGGCGACGGCCACGCCCAGCCAGCCGTCGATGTGCAGACCGGTGAAATGGCCCACAAACAGGCCGATCAGCACCACTGTGGTGGCGATGGCATCGGAGAGAGAGTCAGCGGCGGTGGCGGCCAAAGCGGCTGAGCCGATCTTTTTGGACAGGGAGCGGTTGAACACGCACATCCAGAGCTTCACGCAGACCGATACGGCCAGAATGACCACCGAGAGGACGGAGAACAGCACGTCCTCCGGATGAAGAATCTTTTCAATGGAGGACTTGCCCAGTTCAAAGCCCACCAGCAGGATCAGCATGGAGACGATCAGACCCGCCAGGTACTCCATGCGGCCGTGCCCGAAGGGGTGGTCGGCGTCCGCCTTCTGCCCGGCCAGGCGGAAGCCAATCAGCGTTACAATGGAGGAGCCCGCGTCGGTCAGGTTGTTAAAGGCGTCCGCCATGATGGAGATCGCTCCCGTGACCGCACCGGCCGCGAATTTTCCGGCGCAGAGCAGCAGGTTCAGGCCAATGCCCACCAGACCGGACACGGTCCCGCACCGCTCCCGGACAGTGGGGTCCTCCGGCACCGTTCCCGCCGGGACCAACCGCCGAACCAAAAAAGAAACCATTATCAAGACTTCCTTTCTCTATAACAATTTATTATCCCATGTGTCATGTATTCCGTCAAGCGGGTTTCCATGCACGATTCTTAAAAAACGGTCAAACAGGGGCAGAGATGGCATCGGTAGCCGTCCCTGTCTCTTTAAAATTCCAATCCGTCGCCCGTGTGGATGGCGCGGACCTTTCCGGGGGCCGCTTCCTCCAAAAGCGCGTAACCGGGCGCACCGGTGCAGTGGCCGGTGCAGATCTCCTCCACACCCAACTCTTCCGTCAGACGGCGGGCCAACTCCCGCACCGCGCCGGGGTCCATCCCCAGGGTAGAGACGCCGCCGGGCCCCATCAGGTGGAGACCGCCCACCAGGGCGCGGACTCTTTTCCCGGGAAAGCGGGCGAGAATACCGGCCACGATCCGGTCCGCTCCCGCGTGGCAGCAGGAGTTCATGACCACCAGACCGTTTTCGGTCTCGGCCACCAGGGACTGCTCGTGATCCACTTCATCGGGGACCAGCCAGAGGCCGGGGGAGAGGGAACGCTGCGCATCCGACAGGTCAAAGCGGCCTGCATATTCCTCCCGCAGGAGGGCGGACAGGCCGATATACCGCCCGTCGGCGGCAAACTGGGGCTCCAGCACACCCGGGCGGGCGTACACCGTCACGCCGCTGTTGCACCGGAGCAGGGCGGAGAAGCCGTCGGCGTGATCATAGTGGCCGTGGGAGAGTACGGCGGTATGGATCGTATCCAGCGGGCAGCCCAGAGCGGCCGCGTTTTGGATAAAGTCCCCCGATTTCCCCGCGTCCAGCAGCAGGGACACGCCGCCGTAACGCACATACAGGGAAAGCCCGTGCTCCGCGCACAGGCCCTCCCGGCCCCCGTTTTCCATCAGAACCGTAATCTGCATTCAGGTTTGCTCCTTTTTATAACTGACTTGGGTGACGTCATGGATCCAATTTCCGGAGCGAAACCGGATCACACCCATAAAAAACTTGGTGACATTTTCCGCCTCAATGGCCAGATAGACCCACAGAATGTCCAGCTTTGCCGCCAGACCGGCCAGAGCGGCCAGGGGGAGAGCGACCAGCCACAGGGGGAGCAGGTCGATGATGGTGGCAAAGCGCACGTCGCCGCCGCCCCGCAGAACGCCGACGATATTGGTGCTGTTGAAGGCCCTGGCAGGCAGGAACAGGGCCACGACGGTCAGAATCATGGTGGTGATCTTTGCCGCGCCGGGGCAGTTTTGGAAGGCGGGGTAGATGGGATAGAAGTACGGCTCGATCACAAAATAGGTGGCCAGCAGCATAACAGCGCCGATGACCGCGCCGAGAGCCACAGAGACCACGTTCAGAGTCTTGCCCACATCGTATACCTGGTCGGTCCGGCCTGCGCCGACCTCCATGCCGACGATGATGGCGGAGGTGGCGCCCACGGCCAGGACCGCCACCGTGCAGAACCGGTCGATATTGCCCGCCACGGCGTAGGCGGCCAGAATCTCCGTACTGCCGTTCATGTGGCCCATGATGGTGGGGTACAGAGAGGTGCCCAGGCCCCAAAGGGTTTCATTGAGGACCACGGGGGTGGCGTATTTCAGAAACTTCCGGCTGATCTCCGCCCCCGGCCGCAGCGCCAGCGCGGGACGCAGCCGGAACCGTTTGTTGGATACGGCGTAAAGGACCATGACCGCAAACTCGAGGATGCGGGAGATCAGGGTGGCCAGTGCCGCGCCCACGACGCCCAGCCGGGGAGCGCCCAGGTTGCCGAAAATAAAGATCCAGTTCAGGATGGTGTTGGCGCACATGGAGATGCTGAACACGATCAGACCCAGCTTGGGGTTTTCCATGCTCCGGTGGGCGCCCACATACACGCCGGTCAGACTGTTGAAAATATAGGAAAAGCCCACGATGCGGCCGTATTGGGCAGCGATATCCCGCAGGACGGCGTCATTGGTCAGCAGACCCATGACCTGGGTCGGGAAGAAAAACAGCGCCAGGGCAAACAGGACCGAGACGCTGCCCGCCACAAAGGCGGATACCCCCACCACCCGGTTGATGGAGTCCAGATCCTTCTTGCCCCAGTACTGGCTGATCAGGACTGCGGAGCCGGACTGGATGCCGAACACAACGAACTGGATGACCGTGATGGGCAGATTGGCCACGGTGACGGCGGCCAGGGGGGTCTCCCCCAGCATGCCCACCATAAAGGTGTCCACCATGGCCAGAGAGGTGGTTATCAGGTTCTGCAGGACGACGGGGAGGGAGAGCAGCAGCAGATTGCGGTAAAAGCCTTTGCCGCGCTTCAGATAGGAAAACACAAAATCAACCTCATTTAGATATTATCGGGCAGACAGACGCTCCCGGGCGATCTGCGCCAGGGCGCCGGCCAGGGTGTCCACTTCCTCCCGGGTGCTCTCCGGGGAGAAGGAGATGCGCAGCACGCCCTTGAGCACGTCGGGGGCCAATCCCAGAGCGGCAAAGACGTGGCTGGGCTTTCCCTTGTGGCAGGCAGAGCCGTTGGACACGCAGATGCCCTGGCCGTCCAGGGCGTTCATGACCATCTGGCTGGGATAGCCGGGCAGGGACACGGCGCAGATGTGGGGCGCGTCGCCGGGAGAGACGACCACCAGCCCGGGGACCTGCTCTTTCAGCCGTTCCAGGGCATACTCCTTGACCGCGCGGGTCCGCTCCATGGCAGCCGGACCCTGTTCCTTTGCCGCGCGGCAGGCGGCGGCGAAGGCGGCGATCTGAGCGGTGGGTTCGGTCCCCGGGCGGCGGCCGTCCTCCTGTAAGCCGCCGAACAGGAGCTGCTTAACCTTGCCCTGAACCTCTTTTTTGATATACAGGGCGCCGATCCCCTTGGGAGCGCCGATCTTGTGGCCGCTGACGGTCAAAAGATCCACGCCCAGACCTTTGGGGGTAAAGGGCACATGGCAGAAGCCCTGCACCGCGTCGGTGTGGAACAGGATGTCTTTGTTATGGGCCTTCGCGGCTTTGGCGCACTCCGCCACGGGGAAAACGGCTCCCGTCTCGTTGTTGACCAGCATCATGGACACGGCGATGGTGCCGTCACAGAGGGCGGCGCGGAAATCATCCACGGAAATGTGGCCGGTTTTGTCCGGCTTCAGATAGGTGACGCGGAAGCCCTCGCCCTCCAGAAAACGGGCGGTCTCCAGCACGGCGGCGTGCTCCACGGCGGTGGTGATGATATGATCCCCCCGGCGGCGCATGGCCCGGGCCGCGGCGCGCAGGGCCCAGTTGTCCCCCTCGGTGCCGCAGGAGGTAAAGAACAGCTCCGCCGGGGTACAGCCGACGGCGGACGCCACAGCGGCGCGCCAGCCCTTTAGAGCGGCGGCGGCCTGACGGCCCAGTTCGTAGCCGGAGGAGGGGTTGCCGAAGTTGCCGGTCAGCACCTCATAGGCGGCCCGGGCGGCCTCAGGGCGCACCGGGGTGGTGGCGGCATAGTCAAAATAGATGGGCATAAGAAGCTCCTTCCAAGTCATTCAGCTGGGATATTTTACGTTTTTTTAGAGGTAAAGTCAAGGGAGGGCGACAAATACGAGAAACGGCGCGCCCAGAAGGCGGGGGCGGATTCCGGACGCGGCGGGAGTGAAATTCTTTACTTTACGAATTTCTGAGGATGTTGTATGATAAAGATAGAATCGGAGAAAAGGAGGACGCTGCATGAAACTGACATTTTTCGGCGCGGCCAAGGCGGTCACCGGGAGCTGCCACTGTGTGGAAGTGGGCGGGAAAAAGATCCTGATCGACTGCGGCCTGCAGCAGGGCCGGGACGAGGTGGACAACACCCAGCTGGACTTTGCGGCCAATTACATCGACGCCGTCATCGTGACTCACGCCCACATCGACCACTCCGGGCGTATCCCCCTGCTGGTCAAGCAGGGCTTTCAGGGCCCCATCTACTGCACCCGCCTGACAGCGCAGCTGCTGGATATCATGCTGCGTGACTCCGCCCACATCCAGGAGATGGACGCCGAGTGGAAGAATCAGAAGGGCAAGCGCGCCGGCCGGGAGCCGGTGGAGCCGCTGTACACAGTGGCCGAGGTGGAAGAGGTCATTCAGCTGCTCAAGCCCTGCGAGTACGGCGAGATTCTGGAGATTGAGCCGGGGGTGCGCCTGCGCTTTTCCGACGCCGGTCACCTGCTGGGATCCGCCTGCGCCGAGCTGTGGCTCAGCGAAGACGGCGTGGAAAAGAAGATCGTCTTCTCCGGCGACCTGGGCAACGTCAACCAGCCCATCATCCGCGACCCCCAGCCCATTGAGCCGCCCCAGGCCGACTATGTGGTCACCGAGAGCACCTACGGCGACCGCAACCATGAGCCGCCCGAGAGCTATACCGAGGCCCTGGCCCTGATCATTGACGAGACCTTTGACAAGGGCGGCAACGTGATCATCCCCTCCTTCGCTGTGGGCCGCACCCAGGAGCTGCTGTACTTCATGCGGGAGATGAAGGAGGACGGGCTGGTCAAACATAATCCCAACTTCCAGGTGGTGGTGGACTCCCCCCTGGCCAACGAGGCCACGAAGGTCTTCTCCGGCGACCTGCACGGATATCTGGACGAGGAGGCCATCGAGGCCATCAGGGGCGGGGCGCTGTTCACCTTCCCGGGGCTGACGCTGACCGAGTCCAGCGAGGAGTCCAAGGCCCTGAACCTGGATAAGCGGTCCAAGGTCATCATCTCGGCCTCCGGCATGTGCGACGCGGGGCGCATCCGCCACCATCTGAAGCACAACCTGTGGCGGCCGGAGTGCACCATTGTCTTTGTGGGCTATCAGGCGCCCGGCTCCCTGGGCCGCGCCCTGCTGGACGGGGCCAAGAGCGTTAGACTCTTCGGCGAGGAGATCCTGGTGCGCGCCCGCATCGTCAACTTCAAGGGCCTGTCCTCCCACGCCGACCGGGATCATCTGCTCGCCTGGGCCGAGCAGTTCAGCGACCCCCGGCCCGCGCAGTATTTCGTCGTCCACGGCGAGGCGGAGGTGGCGGAGCTGTATGCCCAGACCCTGCGGGACCGGGGTCTGGCTGCCCACGCCCCGGACTATGAGGAGGTCTACGACCTGGCCACCAACACGCTGCTGGCCGCCGGTGTACCCCGGGCGGTCAAGGAGAAAGCGATGCCCAAGGCCAGGGTGTCTCCGGCCTACCGCCGCCTGGAGGACACTGTGGGCGAGCTGGTCGCCCTGGTCGAGCGCAGCAAGGGCGTGCCCAACAAGGATCTGGCCAAGCTGGCCGATCAGCTGCGCAGCCTGATGGACAAATTCGAAAGATAGGAGAAATCGCAATGAGCCGCGCGGATCAAATCTTTATTGATAACTGCAAGGACATCCTTGCCCACGGCGTGTGGGACACCGACCAGAACGTCCGCCCCAGGTGGGAGGACGGCACCCCCGCCCACACGGTGAAAAAATTCGGCATCGTCAACCGCTACGACCTGAGGGAGGAGTTTCCGGTACTCACCGTGCGCAAGCAGTTTTTCAAAAGCGCCCTGGATGAGCTGCTGTGGATCTGGCAGAAGAAGTCCAACAATGTGCATGAGCTGTCCAGCCATATCTGGGACGCCTGGGCCGACGAAAGCGGCTCCATCGGCAAGGCCTACGGCTATCAGCTGGGGGTCAAGCACATCTATCCCGAGGGGGAGTTCGACCAGGTGGACCGGGTGCTGTATGACCTGAAGCACAACCCCGCCTCCCGGCGCATCATGACCAACATCTACAACCACCACGACCTGCACGAGATGGCCCTGTACCCCTGCGCCTATTCCATGACCTTCAACGTGTCGGGCAAGACCCTGAACGCCATCCTGAACCAGCGCTCTCAGGACATGCTGACCGCCAACGGCTGGAACGTCATGCAGTACGCCGCCTTGGTCCACATGATGGCCCAGGTGTCCGGCCTGGAGGCGGGCGAGCTGGTCCACGTCATCGCCGACGCCCACATCTATGACCGCCATGTCCCCGTAGTGGAGCAACTCATCGAGCGCAAGCCCTTTGACGCGCCCACCCTGTGGATCGACAAGGACATCGACGACTTTTACGCCTTTACCAGGGACAGCCTCAAGCTGGAGGGCTACCAGGGCCACCCGCTGGAGGAGAAGATCCCGGTGGCGGTATAATTCTTTTTCTTGAAAGAAAAAGAATCGAAAAGAACTTCGAGCACGCTTCCGAGACCCCGGGCATACAAGACTTTTCGCCCGGTAACGGCAGTATATTTTGAATGGGAGAACAGGATAAGCTATGAATTTGATCGTTGCTGTGGACCGGAACTGGGCCATTGGAAAGGACGGCGACCAGCTGGTCTACATTCCGGAGGACCTGAAGCGGTTTAAAGCCCTGACCATGGGCCACCCGGTAATTTTGGGCCGCAAGACCCTGGCCACCTTTCCTGGCGGCCGTCCGCTGAAGGGCAGGCCCAACCTGATCCTGTCCCGCAGCCCGGATTTTCACCCGGAGGGGGCGCAGGTGTACGCCAACGCGGCCGACCTGCTGGCCGCAGCGCCGGAAGACTCCTTTGTCATCGGCGGGGCCAGCGTGTACGATCTGCTTGTGGACGCGTGCGATACCGCCTATGTGACGAAGATCGACGCGGAATTTCCCGCCGATGTCTGGTTCCCCAACCTGGACGAGCGGGACGGCTGGAAACGGACGGAGACAGAGGGGCCTTACGCCTTTGAAAATCTGACCTACCATTATCTGACGTACAAGCGGGTGAAGTGATGTACCGGGACGAGATCGCGGCCTATGTGCCCCGGTGTGAGCAGGAAGAAGGGGACAAGCGGGTCATCCTGGACTATATCGACCGCTTTCCCGATACGATCCTGACCCGGGAGAACGAATACGCCCACATCAGCAGCTCGGGCTTTATCGTCAACGCCGACGCCACGAAGGTCCTGTTTGTCCATCACGACATTTATAAAGTGTGGGCTTGGACCGGCGGCCATGCCGACGGGGACGGCGACCTGCTCTCCGTGGCCCTGCGGGAGGCCCGGGAGGAGACCGGCGTGGTCCATGTGCGCCCTTTGAGCACCGTCATCGCCTCCCTGGACATCCTGCCCGTGTGGGGCCATGTGAAGCGGGGCAGGTGGGTGTCCTCCCACCAGCACCTGAATGTCAGCTATCTCCTGACAGCCGACGAGAACGACTCTCTGGCCAGCCGCCCCGGGGAAAACAGCGGTGTGGCCTGGCTGCCGGCGGAGCGGATGCTGGAGCTGACCAACGAATGGGAGATGGACCCGGTCTACACCAAGTTGCTGGAGCGGGCTCGGGCGCTGCTATGACCGCTGCTCCCTGCCCGGACGGCGGCGGAAGCGGTCGTACCAGCGCAGCGAGTGGGTGGTGCCCGTGGTGCGCAGAAGATAGACGGAAAATCCGGCGTCCATCGCCACAAGCAGGGCGGCGGGGAGCGTCCAGACCGCCGGGATGGCGGACACCCAGCGCGCCATGACAGGGTGAACCCAGGCCACCAGCGCCAGGGACAGAAGCCCCCAGGCGCCTGTGAAGAGCAGACAGACCCGGCCGTTCAGATTCCAGGGCAGGGAAGAATAATCCCAAAAGCGCACGCCGAGTGCCTTTTCATAAAACCAGTCCATGAGATATTCCGCCACCGTGGCCGCCAAAGCGCCGCACAGAAACAGGAGCAGGGGCCGGCTTTGTACGGCGGCGGGAAGCTGGGTGATGAGCACAGCCCCCAGTCCGTACACCGGACAGAGGGGCAGCAGGACCATACACTTGCGGTCCTGCTTGCCCGAGCGGGTCACCCGGGCAAAGAGGACTTCCAGCAGGAAGCCCAGAAAACTGTAGATGAGAAAGTACCAAAAAATGTTTGCCATGCCGCATCCTCCTTGTCAGTAGGATGGGCACGAACGAAATTTTGATACAAAGGAAAAGTTGGGATTGAGCAGCGAAGCATTTTGTGATACAATAAATCGAAAAATTTGGGTTTACTTGAGCGAGGGCAAAAACAATGCGGCATTTGATTGATTTTGGTGACATGACACGGCAGGAATGGGATGAGCTGTACCAGCGGTGCAGCGCGATCATTGACCATCCTGCCGATTTTGTGGACGCCTGCCGCGGCAAGGTATCCTGCAATCTGTTTTACGAGCCCTCCACCCGCACCAACTTCTCCTTCCAGACTGCCATGCTTCGGCTGGGGGGCAGCGTATTCGGCTTTGCCGATCCCAAGTCCTCTTCCGTCGCCAAGGGCGAGACCCTGAAGGACACCATCAAGATGGTGTCCGGCTATGCTGACGTGGTGGTCATGCGAAACCCCAAGGAGGGCGCGGCCAAGGCGGCCTCCCTGTATTCCAACGTGCCGGTGGTCAACGCCGGAGACGGCGGGCACATGCACCCCACCCAGACCATGGCCGACCTGACCACCATCACCCGCCTGCGGGGGGGCGTGGACGGCCTGTCCATCGGCCTGTGCGGCGATCTGAAGAACGGCCGTACCGTGCACTCCCTGATCAAGGCCCTGGCCAAATTTGAAAACGTAAAGTTCTACCTGATTTCCCCCCGCGAACTGGCGGTGCCCGAGTACATCCGTGCCTTTATGAAGGAGCGCGGCATGTGGAACGTGGAGGTCACCGGCCTGGAGACCGTGATCCCGCAGTTGGACGTGCTCTACATGACCCGCATCCAGCGGGAGCGGTTTGTGGACCCGCTGGAGTATGAGCGCAACAAGGGCATCTATGTCCTGAACCGCCGCAAGCTGGAGCGGGGCAAAAAGGAACTGCTGGTCATGCACCCTCTGCCCCGTGTGGATGAGATCGCCATCGACGTGGACGACGATCCCCGCGCGGTCTATTTTGACCAGGCCCGCTACGGTATGTTCGCCCGTATGGCCCTGCTGATGGATCTGGCCAATCAGCCCCGCCTGCCCCAGGAAGCGGTAGAAATCGGGACCACGCCCGTGTGTCACAACCCCAACTGCATCACCCAGACCGAACACTATCTGCCTCCGCTGGTGAAAAAGACCGGCGGCGTGGACTGCTGTGCGTTCTGCGACGCGGCTCTGTAAAAAATGATTTAAAAAACCGCACAATAAAACCATTGACAAATCATGCCTAAGTGTGCTATCATACTTTGGCTGACATTCAGCGCCCATGCGGGTGTAGTTCAATGGTAGAATCCCAGCCTTCCAAGCTGGTCGCGTGGGTTCGATTCCCATCACCCGCTCCATACGCGCCTGTAGCTCAGGTGGATAGAGCAACTGCCTTCTAAGCAGTGGGCCGGGGGTTCGAGTCCCTCCAGGCGTGCCACCTTCTAAGGCGCACAAATTGAATATGGTGGGTATAGCTCAGTTGGCAGAGCACCGGATTGTGGTTCCGGGTGTCGTGGGTTCGAGCCCCATTACCCACCCCAGATTTACTCGTGGCAAGGGCCGGAGCGTCCGCTCCGGCCTTTTCCACCATCAGCCTCCATATTGGGGTGTAGCCAAGTGGTAAGGCACGGGACTTTGACTCCCGCATTCGCTGGTTCGAGTCCAGCCATCCCAGCCACATCGGAGCAAAGTCCGCTTGGTTACGTTTCCGCTTTCGGCGAAAACTGCACCCGCTTCCTTGCTCCTCCTTTCCCCACGCGACCCGCTGCGCAGGGTTCGCGCGGGGGCCCCAAGGACAATTTCATGACGACTCGTTAGCTCAGTTGGTAGAGCAACGCCCTTTTAAGGCGAAGGTCCGGGGTTCGAGCCCCCGACGGGTCACCACGTCGTCGCGGACTCCGTATCGTTCGCGACGACTTTTTATTTTAAAAAGTCATCGCTCATTCACTCCGTCGCTCCTCCTTTCCAAATCGAACCCGCTCCGCTGGGCTTCGATTTGGTTCGAGTACTGACTTGGAGCCGGTAGTATCTATACTGTTGCGATGTTCCACAAAAACCAATTTCGCCCGCAGGGCGAAGTTGGTTTTTGTAATAATTCGGGGGAGAGAACCCCAAAGGGGTGAGATGCCCGCCTGCAGGCGGGTATTTCGGAGTGCAACCGCCGCTTTGCGGCGGCTCTTGGCGCGGAGATGCCCCCGACGGGTCACCACGTCGTCGCGGACTTCATATCGTTCGCGACGACTTTTTTATAAAAAGTCATCTCTCACTCATTCCGTCGCTCCTCCTTTCCAAATCACAACCGCTGCGCTGGGTTGTGATTTGGTTTTTGGTGCGAACTGGGAGACAACGGCATCTATACTGTTGCGATGTTCCAGAAACAGCCCCCTTGAACCGAAATGATATGCTCCCCCTATGGAAGACAAAGAATTATAAAAGTCTTCTATAGGGGGAGTATATCATATTGCGAGTACCGGGGCGGTTTTTGTTTTACCAGCAGTTCTTACAAAATGCGTAACCTCTGGAACTGGCTTGGCCCAATGTCATTGCTGTGTAATATTTCATGCCCGAGCAGTTAGAGATCGAGTGTATTTTGTGGCCGCTGTTACTTACATATACCGTCATGCTTATAGGGTGGCCGTTTATGGTGGACGGAGTAGGGCTTGGTGTAGGCGTAGGTGTAGGCGTAGGTGTAGGCGTAGGTGTAGGCGTAGGTGTAGG
>JBJDYV010000028.1:0-2805 GCA_051867655.1 Oscillospiraceae bacterium | reverse complement strand
CTGTTCCGTATCCCGGACGGCGATAAAATCCGAATCACCTATGCGGACGGTGAAAAGGCTGACCGTACCTGCCGGTATATTGACGATTATCATGTGGAAATCGGAAGTGGCTGGAACAGTCTGCTTCACATCTGCCAGTTTGCCGAGATGATGGAGCAAAACGGCAGTACGGTCATTCCGCTGCGTTCCTCCCTGCCGGAGCAGTGTTACAGTGTCCTCCCCGATACGGGAGAGCTTATCATCATCAAGAAAGGTGAATCCGGGTATTACAGGACGGATATTGATATGGGCGGCAAGGCGGAAAACCGGGCGCTGGCGGATGAATATAACGCCAAGCTCGGCGTCAGCAAAGCGCAGGAACAGGCCATGTCTGCCGGTTCTATGTTCGGCTGGGCAGTTCCCGCCGCTGACCCGAAGAATTACGATGACAACGGCCAGCCTATCCGCCCGAAGAACAGGGATCGGGGTGATGCGCGATGAAGCCGGAGGAAAAACACATCATCTGGAGCAATTATGATCTGGATTACGATGACTGGAAAGACGATCTGGAAGCGGATTACCCGGATTTGTCCGAGCAGGAACGGATTGCCCTGATGTATGAAATCAACGGTGATTATCTGGACGATGAGCGCATGAACCTGAATGTGCAGCTTTCGGCTCCCATTTTGGTCATTGGCGACCTGGGCCTGTGGCATGGGCGGCGAATGGGATATAAGGAAATCGCAAGCGGAAAAATCAGCGATTGCCTGTACTCTGATACCGATTATGCCACATGGTATGTTGACCGCCTGGGCGACCTGCGCTGTGACGCGATCCACCATGACGGCACAAACCATTATCTCTACCGCACCTACAAGCCCGGTGTGCGGCAGTCTCAGATAGATAATTTGAAAGAAAAACTGTATTTTGGAACGGCGACCCGCGCTGACATTACGAGGATTACCCGCAGGCTTGGTGATGACATTGCCAAAGTCTACGGGTTTTCCATTCCCCGCCAGCGGCAGGAACAAGCCGCAGAAAGGTAGGACACTATGGCACAGTTACCTCCGGTTCACATGAAGCTGAACCCCGATAATTTTGATCTGCTTATGACCATTCTGGCGTTCCATACGGAGGAACGGGAAGTTCCCGGCCTTGCCAATGACGCCCACGACCTGATGGATAAGCGGATGCGGTTCTCCCGGCTTTGCACCGACCTGGATGGACGGCAGTATGTAGATATTTTTATGTACGAGGACGAAGCCGTGGAAATGATCTGGCAGCTTCTGTTTGCCGCAGCCGACGCAGATATGGCTGTGAGCGATTACCACAGCAGACTGCAAAAAGGCGGCATCCGATGAGCCGCCGCTAAAACACAATCTTGCCATGACAGGAGGTGTATCGGATGGCGAGAAGATACGAAATCATTACGGAGCTGTACCGCAAAACAGTCGCGGATCTGGCAGCTCCCCAGGTTTGGCAGAGCTTTCTGACCACGGCCTGCCACAACTTCCGCCTGCCCTTTGATGAGCAGGTGCTTTTATATGCTCAGCGCCCGGACGCTACCGCCGTCCTGCCGATTGAGGGTAAAAACGGCTGGAATAAGCGTTTCGGGCGTTGGGTCAATCGTGGGGCAACCGGCATTGCCGTCTTTGATGGAGATGCTGTCGGACGCTCCCGGCTCAAATACTACTTTGACATTTCTGATACCCATGAAAGCCGGTTCGCGCGGCCTGTGCCAATCTGGACAATGCGCCCGGAATATGAGCCTGCCATTATTGAGGCTCTGGAAAACAGCTTCGGAGAACTGGGAGATAAGACCGACCTTGCGGCGGCGCTGCTGTCTGCGGCAAAAAATGCCGTTGAAGATAACATGCCCGACTACCTCACGGAGCTGAAATACTACAAGGAAAACAGCTTTTTGGAGGAACTGGACGACCTGAACATTGAGGTAGAATACCGCAGGACGCTGGAAAACAGCATTGGCTATATGCTGCTGGCCCGCTGTGGGATTGACCCCGCAGGGTATTTTACCGACGATGATTTCCGGGATGTTGTGGATTTCAGTACCCCGGAAACCTTAAATGCCCTCGGCACAGCCACCGGGGATATTGGGCAGATGTGCCTTTCTGCCGTTTCCCGCACGGCGCTTACGCTGCAAAGACAGGCTGAAAGAGAAACTCGCACATTTGCAGAAAAATCGACAATCCAGTATCCTGAAGCTGAGAAGAAAACAACAACGCCTGAAAGGAGCGAAACTGATGAGCGAACTGACATATACGATGCAGGGCGGCTACCGGCTGCCGAATCTGCTTCCGCCCCAGGAGCCGGAAATGCACCTTGGGAAATACGCATTGCTGCGGAGGACATACCTGAAACAGCACCGCAGAGTGACCTTCACGAACCTGCTGACATCGGGCAGGCTGAACCAGCACCTGATGGAGATCGAGCAGGCGGCCCTCTCCCGGATGGAACTGCTGACCAGCCAGATGGCGAAAGCCGAGGGCGTGACGGAGGAATTGAAAGCCAGCGACCCGATGAAGTGGACGGGGCTGATGAACAACATCCGGCACGCAGCGGAGGAGACAGTCCTGAACGAGCTGATTTACAGTTAAATACTGAACCCATCGAAAACGCAGGAGGTGATGAACTTCCTGCGTTTTTGGATGACAAGCTGATTATGGCCATCATCTCCAACAAGGACGATGACCTCAAATACAAGAAACAGCAGATTGAACTGTATTTCTCCATTCACCCGGAGGAAGCTGACCGGGCCGAGTATCTGAAATCGGCCTACCAGGACAGATACACGGAAATCCTGGTGGA
>JBJDYV010000027.1:1840-155256 GCA_051867655.1 Oscillospiraceae bacterium | reverse complement strand
GGTGTAGGCGTAGGTGTAGGCGTAGGTGTAGGCGTAGGTGTAGGCGTAGGTGTAGGTGTAGGCGTAGGTGTGGGCATAGGTGTGGGCGTAGGTGTAGGCGTAGGTGTGGGCGTAGATGCTGGGGTTGCTGTGACTGTCTGTTTGGAGGTCGAGATGGTGGCTTGAGACTCTGCGGGAGCGTATGCTTCAACTGAGCTTGATTCTGGCTCGCTTGATGCAAAGACTTCAGCACTACTGGGATTTGCGCAACCAGAAAGCAATGATAAACAGGCTAAGATAAGGGCAAGTACTCGGTGCATTTTTTTCATTTTACAATCCTCCTTTAATTTTTCCACCTCCGTCGGTTAGCTTACATAAGCATACATAAATATTTTTGCTGTTTTTGTCGAATCGGGTCGATGAATGAAAAGCGTTGCCCTGAAGGAAGGGTGGATGAAGATTGATGTGATTAACACCGTGTTCGTTGCCGTTTGCGTCATGGAGATTACCGCCGTATTTGTCATCTACTTTATAAAGCGGGCCAAGTCATAAAACAGCAGGGCCGGAGGGTAAAACCCTCCGGCCCTGCAAAATTTTCCGCTATTTTCGATGTGCACATTTTGGGCCGTGCCCATGGTGGGGGGGCGGGGCGTCCGGGCGCTGGCTCCATGCGGTGTGGAGCTTTTCCAGAAGCGCGGCCAGCTGTCTGCGCTCTTCGGGAGAGAGGTCGGACAACAGGTCGGACATGGCCGCCTGGTGCTTCACGTGCATCTCCTCCAGGGCCTGAATCCCCTCGTCGGTGATGGAGACGTTGTAGTTGCGCTTGTCCGTCTCGCTCTTTTCCTTTTTGACATACCCCTTGGCTTCCAGCTTGCTGAGAAGCTCGCTCAGGGAGCTGGCCCGCACGCCCATCTCCTCCAGAATTTCCCGCTGGGTCATGGGGCCGTGTTCCCGGAGGAAGAACAGCACCCTGCGCTGGCTTCCTTTCCCCTCCGTGTGATTGCGAAGAAAACCGGCGCAATACATCAGATCCTTGATGATTCGCTCCTCGCCCAGAACGTTCTGCGGGCGATTGATTTCGTTTTGTTCGCTCATCATAAACACCTTTTTATTCCGCTTCTTCCGAGTATTTGATCAGAAGGGCCTCCAGCGTGTCGTTGTCCAGGGGAGTGGGGACGGTGAACTCCTGGTTTTCACCGAGGGTCCGGGCGAGCGCGCGGTATTCGTCCGCCTGAGCCGAGTCGGGCGCGTATTCGATGACGGTCTTCCGGCGGTTTTCCGCCCGCTGGACCACATTGTTGCGGGGGACGAAATACAGCAGCTTGGTGCCCAGCCTGGCGGCAAATTCCTCCACCAGCTCCTTCTCCCGGTCCACCATCCGGGAGTTGCAGATCAGGCCGCCCAGCTTGGTCTTGCCCGCCGCGGCGTAGCGCTTGATGCCCTTGCAGATGTTGTTGGCTGCGTACAGGGACATCATCTCGCCGGAGCAGACGATGTAGATCTCCTCGGCCTTGCCCTCCCGGATGGGCATGGCGAAGCCGCCGCAGACCACGTCGCCCAGCACGTCGTAGAGGACGTAGTCCAGGTCCTTGGTGTAGGCGCCCTTGCTCTCCAGCAGGTTGATGGCGGTGACGATGCCGCGCCCCGCGCAGCCGACACCCGGCTCGGGGCCGCCGGACTCCACGGCTTTGATCCCCTGGAAGCCCGTGAACAGGAAATCCTCCAGCTCCAGGTCATCCTCGTCATTGCCGCGCATGGCGTCCAGCACGGTCTTGCTGACGAGGGAACCCAGGATCAGGCGGGTGGAGTCGGCCTTGGGGTCGCAGCCGACGATCATGACGTGGGCGCCGCTCTCGGCCAGCGCCGCGGCTACATTCTGGGTGGTGGTGGATTTCCCGATGCCGCCCTTTCCGTATATTGCAATTTGTCTCATTCGTTTTTCAATCCTTTCTCGGGAGAACACGGTCCAGCCAGCGGTTCAGGCTTTCACCTGTGAGCAGGGGGACGGGGTCTCCGGTATTTTCGAAGCAGACCGCCCCGTGGGGCAGGTCGATCCAGCGGCAGTCCTCCGGCGCGAGAACGCGCAGGTCGGGATCGGCGATGATCAAATCATATTTGCCGCTTTGCATCAGCTTTTTCAGGGCGTCCTCGCCCTTGATACGTTTGTCATTGGGGTTGGCCAGGGCCTTGTTGAAGGTAAAGAAGGTGGCCACGTCCACGCCGCGAATCCCGTAATCGAGCGCCAGCGTGGCGCGGATGGCGTTGGAGGTCAGCTGCTCGCCGATGATCAGGACGCTTGCCGGCTCCTCGCTTTGCGGAGACTCGGGCTGCATGCCGCTTTTCACGGCGGCGGCGACTGCGTCCGCCCAGCTGCGGCCGAAGGGGGCCGCGGCAAGATAGGGAATGTCAAACTCCTGCTCCATCCACTTGGCGGCCGCCAGACCGGAGGCGGCCGTGACCAGGTTGAGCTCGGCCTTGGCTGCCTGACGCAGGTTTTCGGCGGTCTCATGGGCGCCCCACTGGGACACCACATGGAAGCCGTTTTCCTCGGCCCAGGCGCGCACATCGCGCACGTTCCGCGCCGTCCAGTCGATGGCGTTTCCGCCGATCAGGTTGATGCCGCCGGGAATCTTTTCCTGCGCGGGCTGCACCAGGAGCTTAGCCAGGGTCAGAAGAGTTTCCGAGATCCCCTGGTCGTAGTATTTATGCCCGTTCAGCTCCACGGACGCGGCAGGGATGCCGCTTTCCCGGGTAATACTGTCGGCCACGTCCTCCAGGTCGGTGCCGATCATGGACGCCACCGGGCCGGTTCCGATCAAAACAAAAGCGGGGTCAAAATCCCGGCAGGACTTCTGAAAGGTCTCCAGGAGCTTGGCCTTGGTGCCGCTGATGACGTCCTCCATGCGGATCCAGGAGGAGACCATGCGCATGCCGCTATAGGGCTCCGCCGTGTCCGTCCGGCTGACCTGGCCCTTGTAGGGGGAGCAGTCGTCCAGAATGCCCATGCCGTCGGTGACGTCGATGACCTCCTGAAAGCCGAAGGTGTCGGCCAGAAAAGGCGTTAGATATTTGTACAGATTGTTCATCGTGCCGCACCTCCCAGGCTGTTCTCCAGTGATTTCAGGACCGCCAGGCTGCCCGCGTATCCGATGGGGAGCAGTTCGGGGCCCTTCGCGCCGGAGTCCTGCGGCCTGCCGCCGCCGGGCCGTCCACCGCCGCCGGGACCGCCGGGCCGTCCGCCGCCGGGTCCGCCGGGTTTTCCGCCGCCGGGTCCGCCGGGTTTTCCGCCGCCGGGTCCGCCTTTGCCGGAGCCTTCGATCCGGAAGTCCTTCGCGTTCTCCTCAAACCAGACGCGCTGCTCCCGGGTTAGGCCCTGATGGGGGTTGAGAGCGAGGCTTTCCACGGAAAAGCCCGCGTTCAAAAGCCACTTGGCCATTTCCGCGTCGCCTTCCACCGTGATGGGCCGAGCGCCGATCTTCTCTTTGACCGTACGCAGCTTGTCCGCCAGCCGGTCCTCCCAGGCGGAGGTGTCGATGGGAGAGCCCAACGCCTCCGCCAGCTTCCGGTAGGATGCCGCCAGCTCCGCGCTGTCGTAGATCCCGCCCAGGCACACCCAAGGGATGCCGAAGGTCTCTTGCAGGTACTCGCCGATGGCCGCGTCCTGGGGGGAGGTCAGGATGTTCAGATGGGCCCGGCCCATCTCCTGATATTCGTCAAAGCTCTTGCAGGCGGCCAGACGGTTGATCTTCTTCACGCCCGCGGCATTCAGAATGGAAAACAGCTCGCTGTTCTCGTCAAGCGCGGCGCTGCCCAAAATGTTGACGCTGAGCTCCTCGCTTTTGGCGGCCGGACGGATGAACGCGTACAAAAGCCGGTCGACGGCGCTGGCGCCGCCCTCCTCCTCGTCAAAGCCGCACAGGCGGCAGCCGTCGTGGACGCGCACGGGGACGCCGGTCTCCTGCTCGATCTCCTCGCTCAAAAGATTGTAGTCCGTGGACAGCAGGGCGCTCTGGCAGCCCGTCAGCAGGATGATCCCCGTGGGGCTGCGCTCGGCGGCGATTTCCGCCGCTGCCTCTTTTGTTTTCGTGATATAGTCGCCCGTGATCATATCGACCTCACTGAACAGGAGGAAGGAAAGGCGGCCCGCCCTCTGCATCTGGATAAAGTCAATGCTTCTGTGCCGGGTGCAGGCAAGGGCGGAGACGTAGATCAGCTGTACGCCGGGGATCATCATCAATTTGGTAAAGACCCCGCCTCCCGCACGGGGGGAGGAGAGGCGAATGGGATTTGCGTGGTCAGTTTGTTCTCTCAAGTGGTTGCCCTCCTGATTCTGGGAAAATTATTAGGTGCCTAATTTATTTTATTGTAATATGGAAAGCGAAACTTGTCAAGGGAAAAGAAAACAGCGCGTACCGTGGGTACGCGCTGTTTTGCGAAAACCGGTGTCTATTCCCGGACGGGGACCTGCCAGATGTCCCGGGCGTAGTCCCGGATGGAGCGGTCGGCGGCGAAGATGCCGCTGCGGGCGATGTTGATCAAAGCCATGCGGTTCCACTGGGAGGGATCGCGGTAGACCTGGTCCACCCGCTGGTGGGCGGCCTTGTAGCTTTCAAAGTCGGCCAGCAGCATATACTCGTCGGGGGCGGAGCCGCCGGCGCCGAAGAGCAGGCGGTTGGTGATCTCCCCATAGCCCACGCCGTCGTCGAAGCCCTGGGTCAGCCGGTCGATGACCGCCTTGAGTTCGGCGTTCTGCATGTAGTATTCGTGGGGGTGGTAGCCCTTCTGCTTCATCTCGGCCACCTCGGGGGCGGTCAGGCCGAACAGGAACATGTTTTCGTCCCCCAGCCGTTCATGCATCTCCACATTGGCGCCGTCCAGGGTGCCGATGGTCAGGGCGCCGTTCATCATGAACTTCATGTTGCCGGTGCCGCTGGCCTCCTTGCCGGCGGTGGAGATCTGTTCGCTGAGCTCGCTGGCGGGCATGAGCTTTTCCGCCAGGGAGACCCGGTAGTTCTCCAAAAAGACCACCTGCAGCCGGTCCTTGCAGACGGGGTCGCTGTTGACCTGGGCGGCCAGGGAGTTGAGCAGCCGGATGACCTGCTTGGCCACGTAGTAGCCAGGCGCGGCCTTGGCCCCGAACAGGAACACACGGGGGGCGAAATCGAAGTGGGGATCGTCCTTCAGCCGCTGGTACAGCCAGGTGATGTGCAGCGCGTTCAGCAGCTGGCGCTTGTACTCATGCAGGCGCTTGACCTGCACGTCAAACATGGCGTCGGTGTTGAGCAGAATGCCGCTCTCCCGGGCCACATAGCCGGCAAAGGCGCGCTTGTTGTCCGCCTTGATGGCGGCCAGCCGCTCCAGCACGGCCTTGTCGTCGGCGTACTTCTCCAGATCGGCCAGCCGCTCCGGGTGGAGCAGATAGGCGTCCGAGCCAGTGCACTCCCGCACCAGCTTGTCCAGGGCGGGGTTGATCTCGCTGAGCCAGCGGCGGTGGTCCACGCCGTTGGTGACGTTCTTGAACTTGTCCGGGTTTTGCTCGCAGACATCCCGGAATACCTCCCGGCGGAGAATGTCCGAGTGCAGCGCGGATACGCCGTTGATGGCGAAGCAGGCGCACACGCACAGGTTGGCCATGCGCACCTCGCCGCCCCAGATGATGGCGTTGTCCCGCACCCGGGCCTGGTCGCCGTGGAACACCTCGTTGAGCTGGGCCTGGTAACGGTCGCTGATCTCCACCAGGATCTGCCAGATGCGGGGGAGCAGGGTCTCGATCAGCTGCTGGGGCCAGCGCTCCAGCGCCTCGGCCAGCACGGTGTGGTTGGTGTAGGCCACGGTGTGGGTGACGATGTGCCAGGCCTCATCCCAGCCGTAGCCCTCGTCGTCCAGCAGGATGCGCATGAGCTCGGGGATGACCAGGGTGGGGTGGGTGTCGTTGATCTGAATGACGTGCTTCTGGTGGAAGTTGCGCAGGGTGCCGTACTGGGCCTTGTGCTTGCGGCAGATGGACTGGGCGGTGGCGGACACGAAGAAGTACTGCTGCTTCAGGCGCAGGGACTTGCCCTCGTAGTGGTTGTCGTCGGGATAGAGCACCTTGGCGATGACCTCGGCCATGGCCTGCTGCTCCACCGCCTTCAGATACTCGCCCCGGGAGTACAGGGACATGTCCACGGGCACGGGGCTTTTGGCGTCCCAGAGCCGCAGCACGTTGACGTGCTCGGTCTCATAGCCGGCGATGTTCATGTCCTTGGGGATGGCCAGCACGGTGGTGTAGCCGGTGTGGTTGACATAATGATTGCCCTGCTCGTCAAAGCCGTCCTCGATCACACCGCCGAAGCGCACCTGCTCGGTCTCGTCCATCTTGGGGATCAGCCAGGCGTCGCCCATCTCCAGCCAGTTGTCAGCCAGCTCCACCTGCTGACCGTCCACGATCTTCTGCTTGAAGATGCCCAGCTCATAGCAGATGGAGTAGCCCGTGGCCGGGATGTCCAGGGTGGTCATGGAGTCCAGATAGCAGGCGGCTAGGCGGCCCAGGCCGCCGTTGCCCAGACCGGCGTCCGGCTCCAGCTCAAACAGGTCGGGCGCGGAGAAGCCCAGGGATTCGATGGCCCCCTTCAGCTCATCCAGCACGCCCAGGTTGTAGGCGTTTTTCATCAGGGAGCGGCCCATGAGAAACTCCAGCGACAGGTAGTGGACCTGCCGGGCGTGGGTCTCGGTGGTTTTGTCCGCCGTCTCCATCTGGCGGGCGGACATGATATCCCGCAGCACCAGGGCGCAGGCCTTGAATACATGCTGGGCGGTGGCCTCGTCCACGTCCCGGCCGAAGTTGCGGCGGAGCTTGCCGACAATGAGCTCGGCCAGCTCCTGTTTGGTATACGAATGCATTAATGTGTTCCTCCCGTGATCTGCTCATAAATTTCTATATATTCCGCCGCGGAGCGGTCCCAGCTGAAGTCCGCGGTCATGGCGTTCTTCATCAGGGCCTTCCAGGCGTTTTTATCGCTGTGGTACAGCTCCACGGCCTGGCGCAGGACCCAGAGCATGTCGTGGGCGTTAACATTGGCGAAGGTGAAGCCGGTGCCCGTGCCCGCGGCGCGGTCGAAGGGGATGACGGTGTCCTTCAGTCCGCCGGTCTCCCGCACCACGGGAATGGTGCCGTAGCGCATGGCGATGATCTGGCTCAGGCCGCAAGGCTCGGCGACGGAGGGCATCAGGAACAGGTCGGCGCCGGCGTAAATGGCGCTGGCCAATTCGGCGGAGTAGAACAGTCTGGCGGAGAAGCGGCCGGGGTACTGGCTCTCCGTCTGCTGGAAGGTCTGCTCATACTGCCAGTCGCCGGTGCCCAGCACCACCATCTGCACATCCAGACCCATGATGTCGTGGATCACGTTGGTGACCAGGTCAAAGCCCTTGTGGGACACCAGGCGGGACACGCAGGCCACGATGGGCACGTCGGGGTTTTCGTTCAGGCCCACCGAGCGCTGCAGGGCGGCCTTGCAGGTCTTTTTGCCCTGGGGCTGGCGGGCAGAGAAGAACTTGGCCAGATTCTTGTCCCGCCAGGGGTCGTACACGCCGGTGTCGATGCCGTTCAGGATACCCCGCAGTTTATGGTCGTTGTCGGCAATGACCCCCTCCAGGCCGTGGGCGTAGAACTGGTAGTGCAGCTCCTGGGCGTAGGTGGGGGAGACGGTGGTGACGAAATCGGCGGCATAGATGGCTCCCTTCATCAGGTTTACGTCCCCGTGGTAGGCCAGCATGTGCTCGTTGAAATAGCGGCGGTCCAAGCCGAACAGGTCCTCCAGGGTGTCCCGGCCGTAGCGGCCTTGGTATTCGATGTTGTGGATGGTGAAGACGGTCTTGGCGTTGACCAGCTGGGGGGCGATGGCTTGCGCGTCCAGCAGGTAGACGGGAACCAGGGCGGTCTGCCAGTCGTTGCAGTGGATCACGTCGGGGATCCAGCCCAGCCGGCCGGGAGCTTCCACAACGGCCCGGGAGAAGAAGCCGAACCGCTCGCCGTCGTCATAGTGGCCGTAGATGTCGGAGCGCTTGAAGTAATACTCGTTGTCCACGAACCAGTAGGTCACGCCGTCCCGCTTCAGCTCAAAAATGCCGCAGTAGGCGTTGCGCCAGGCCAGCGGGACGGTGAAATGCTGCAGAAAGGTCATCTGCTCCCGCCACTGGGGGCCGATCTTCTCGTAGAGGGGCAGGATGACGCGCACATCATGGCCGCTTTTGGCCAGGGCGCCGGGCAGGGACCCGGCCACGTCGGCCAGACCGCCGGTTTTGATAAAAGGCGCCACTTCGGAGGCGGCAAATAAGATCTTCATGTTTGGACTCCTTTCTCGTCCGGGGGAATATAGGGGCAGATCGCATCTGCCCGCTGTACCATGAACAATGCGAGGGGGCGGGCGGCTGATAGCCGCCCCTACAGCATTACACGATGGCGTTTTTGGCAATGGCAATGGGATAGCTCTCATGGCCCATGAGCATGCGCTCGGGATGGATGACCACGTTTTTATCGGTGATGACATAGGACAGGGAGGCCCGCTCGCGGATGGTGGTGGACTGCATCAAGATGCAGTTGGACACCTTGGCGCCCTTTTCCACCCGGACGCCGCGGAACAGGATGGAGTTTTCCACCTCGCCCTCGATGATGCAGCCGTCCGCGATCAGGGAGCCCCGGCTGTGGGCCTCCGGGCCGTAATAGGTGGACGGGTTGGACTGGTCCTTGGTCCGGATGGGGCGGGCGGGGTCGAACAGGCAGGAGCGCACAGCGGGGTCGAGCAGCTCCATATTCCGGGCGAAGTAGGAGGCCACCGAGTGGAAGCGGGCCACATAGCCGTCGTACAGGTAGGGCACGATCTTCAGCTGATCCACCATGGCCAGCAGCACCCCTTCGGAGAAGGAGTGGATCTTGTGGGCGGAGGCGTAATCGGTCAGATTGAGCAGCAGGCGCTTGGACATAATGTAGCACTCCAGCGTCTCGCAGCCCATGGGGGAGTTGGGGTGGACGGCCACGTCGGTCACCGTGCCGCCGGCGCCCACGGTGAAGTAGGTGCAGCCTGCGGGATCGCCGGTGGGATTGCTGGTGCAGATGGCCGTAATGTCCGCGCCGGTTTTCAGGTGCTGTTCAAAGGCGTCGCCGATGGGCAGGTTGGCGGCAATATCGCCCCAGCCAATGACCACATGGTCCTGGCGGATCTTTTCCAGATACGAGCGCACACCCGCCAGGGCGTCCATCCGGCCCAGGTAATCCCCGCTGCCCCGCGAGTAGCTGAACGGGGGCAGGATGCGCAGTCCGCCGTGCTTGCGGCTGAGATCCCAGTCCTTGCCGGAGCCCACGTGGTCCAGCAGGGACTGATAGCTGGAATGGACGATCAGGCCCACGTCGGACACGCCGGCGTTGACCAGGCTGGAGAGCATGAAGTCGATGATGCGGTAACGACCGCCGAAGGGGATGGAGCAGGTGTTGCGGTGCTGGGTCAGCTCCCGCAGAGCGGGGTCGGAGCGGTAGGCCAGCAGGATGCCGTGCAGATCGTTCACACGCGGTCGCCTCCTTTCACATTTTGAGTGACCATGGCGCCGGGCGCCACAACAGCTCCGGCGCCTACCCGCACGCCGGAGGCGACCACCGCGATCTCGGGATCATCCTGTGCGGCGGAGCCGACCACGGCATTTTCCTCAATCACGGCGTGTTCGGCCACAATGGCGTACTCCACCTTGGCACCCGCCTTGACCACGGCGCCGGGCATGAGGATGGAGGCGTGGACATAAGCCCCGGCCTCCACAGTGACCGAGTGGAACAAAACGGAATCCGCCAGAGAGCCATATACCTGACAGCCGCCGGTGACCAGACAGTGGCTGACCGCGGCGTCCGGGCCGGTGAAGTGGGGCGGACGGGTCGGGCTGCGGGCGTAGATGGGCCAGTCCTCGTCGTACAGGTTGATGCCCGCGCAGGGGGTGAGCATATCCATGTTGGCGTCCCACAGGGAACGGATAGTGCCCACATCCTTCCAGTAGCCGGAGAAACGGTAGGCGCTCATGACCTCGCCGGCGTTCAGCATGGCGGGGATGATATTTTTTCCGAAGTCGTTGCTGGAGCTCTCGTCGTGTTCGTCGGCGATCAAGTAGCCCCGCAGCTTGCTCCAGGTGAACACGTAGATACCCATGGAGGCCAGGTTGCTCTTGGGCTGCTTGGGCTTTTCCTCGAATTCATAAATGCGGTCCTGCCCGTCCACGTTCATGATGCCGAAGCGGGAGGCCTCCTCCAGGGGGACCTCCAGCACCGAGATAGTACACGCCGCGCCGGTCTGCTTGTGGTGGCGGATCAGTTCGCTGTAGTCCATTTTATAGATGTGGTCGCCGGAGAGGATCAGAACATAGTCCGGGTCATATAACTCGATAAAGCCGATATTCTGGTAAATGGCGTTGGCCGTGCCTTTGTACCAGGTGCCCTGGTCGCCCTTCTGCACGTAGGGGGGCAGGATATGTACGCCGCCGTCGGAGCGGTCCAGGTCCCAGGGCTGCCCGCTGCCCAGGTAGGCGTTCAGCTCCAAAGGCTGGTACTGGGTCAGCACGCCCACCGTGTCGATGCCGGAATTGACACAGTTGGACAGGGGGAAGTCGATGATGCGGTACTTTCCGCCGAAGGGGACGGCGGGCTTGGCCACATGGCTGGTCAGCGCGTGGAGGCGGCTGCCCTGGCCGCCGGCCAGGAGCATGGCGACACACTCCTTTTTCATTTCATCACCTGCTTTTATTGTTAGGAATTCGGGTTCTCAGCTTTTGGATCGGAAGATAAAATTTGCTTTTTTTGCTTGCGCGGGGGGAATTTTTTGACGCATTTCAGAATCACCGCGCCCAGAGGGGGAAGATCGACCTGCAGGGACTGCTCCATTCCGTGGCAGGGGGTATAGCTGCTTTTTACGGGGGCGTTGCAGCGGCCTTCCCCGCCGAATTCGGCCCGGTCGGTGTTGAAGACTTCCTCATACCGGCCCGCCCAGGGAACGCCGATGCGGTACCCTTGCCGGAACACGGGGGAGAAGTTGACGGCCACCAGCAGGGCGCGGCCCTTCTTGTCAAAGCGCAGGAAGATGGCCGTGTTGGCCGAGGCGTCGTCGGCGCAGATCCAGCGGAAGCCCTCCCAGGAGAAATCCTGCTGCCAAAGCTGCGGGGAGGCCAGATACAGAGTGTTGGCCTCCTTGAAAAAGCGCTGCAGCTGCCGGTGGCGTTCGCCGTCCGCGTCCTGCTGGTCCAACAGGTGCCAGTCCAAAGACTGCTCAAAGTGCCACTCGTTCCACTGGCCGAACTCGCTGCCCATCATCAGCAGCTTTTTGCCCGGATGGGTCAGCATATAGGTGTAGAACGCCCGCACGCCGGCGTACCTCTCCGGGTCTGTCCCAGGCATTTTATTCAGCAGGGAGCCCTTCATATGCACGATCTCGTCGTGGGAGAGGGGCAGGACAAAGTTTTCCGAGAAGGCGTACATCAGGGAGAAGGTGATGTCCTTGTGGTTGAACTGGCGGAAATAGGGGTCCATCTTGATATAGTGGCAGATGTCGTTCATCCAGCCCATGTTCCACTTCAGGTTGAAGCCCAGCCCACCGTCGTAGATGGGGCGGGAGACCTTGGGCCAGGCGGTGGACTCCTCGGCGATCATCAGCACATCGGGGTGGGCGGCAAACACGGTCTCGTTCAGGCGGCGCAGGAAATCCACCGCCTCCAGGTTTTCGTGGCCGCCGTACTGGTTGGCCACCCACTGGCCGCCCTGCCGGCCGTAGTCCAGGTAGAGCATGGAGGCCACGGCGTCCACCCGCAGGCCGTCGATGTGGTACTCCTCCAACCAGAACAGGGCGGAGGAGATCAGGAAATCCCGCACCTCGCCGCGGCCGTAGTCAAACACCCGGGTGCCCCAGTCGGCGTGCTCCCCCTTCCGGGGGTCGGCGTACTCGTACAGGGGTTGTCCGTCAAATTCGTACAGGCCGAAGGCGTCCTTGGGAAAGTGGGCGGGGACCCAGTCCAGAATGACGCCTACCCCGGCCTTGTGCAGCTCGTCCACCAGGGCCATGAAATCGTGGGGGGTACCGAAGCGGCTGGTGGCGGCGAAGTAGCCGGTACACTGATAGCCCCAGGAGGCGTCCAGGGGGTGCTCGGTGACGGGCAGCAGCTCCACATGGGTGAAGCCCATCTCTTTCACGTAGGGGACCAGCCACCGGGCGATCTCCCGGTAGGACAGGAACTCTCCGTCCCCGCCGCGCCGCCAGGAGCCCAGGTGCACCTCGTAGATATTCAGGGGGCTGTCGTAGACCAGGTGCTTGGCGCGCCAGCTCATCCAGGCCTTGTCCCCCCAGGTATAGCCGTCCAGATCGTAGCACTTGGAAGCGGTTCCCGGCCGGACCTCGGCGTGGAACGCATAGGGGTCGGCCTTCGCCAGGACGCGGCCGTCGTAGGTGTGGATGGCGTATTTATAGGAATCGTATTGCTGCATTCCGGGAACAAAGAGCTCCCAAATGCCGTCCGCGGCGCGGTCCATGGGGAGAGCGTCGGTTTCCCAGCCGTTGAAATCACCCATGAGAGCGACCTGCTTGGCGTGGGGGGCCCAGACTCGAAACAGATAGCCCTCCTGTCCGTCTCTGGTACAGGGGTGGGAGCCCAGTTGATTCCAGAGCCGGTTGTCCACGTTCTGCATGGCGAACGCCTCCTTTGCGTTAGATAAATTTGCCAATGGTTGCTGAAATGTATCTTGCTTTAATTGTATAAATTATACAATTATGGTGTCGGTATGTCAAGTGTTCATAACTCTTTATAAAGCTTGTCCAGCTCCTCCAGGGTACGCGCCAGGTCCTCACGCTGCGTTTGATAGTATTGGTTTCCCAGGCGGGTCAGGATCTGCCCCAGGGTCAGGGCCAGCTGAGCGGTCAGGTCGGGAGAGCAGTACAGCCCCTCCTGGTTGTAGTAGTGCGCGGTCTCCGCCAGCTCCTTGGCCTCTGCCAGCCGGCCTTCCTCCAGGGCCTGTTGGGCGGCACAGGCGCCTGCCCGGGCGTGGAGCAGGTAGCCTTCATCGGTCGTGCCGGCGGTCTTGTCCGCCTCCAGCAGGGCCAGGCAGTCGGTCCACCGCTTTTCCCGGAAGGCGGCCCGGGCCTCGTTCAGACCGTCCGGCACCAGACCGTCGGAGATCTGGGCGTCGCTGAGGAAGTAGCCGGTGGGCAGGTCCAAGGCTTTTGCCAGGTATTCCAGCGTGCGGACGGAGGGGGTGGCGGAGTCGTTCTCAATCTTGGAGAGCATATTGCGGGTGATGTAGTCGCCCACCACTTCTTTTTGGGTCAGGCCCTTTTCCAGCCGGGCCGCTTTGATCTTCTGCCCCAGGGTCAAGGTGGTTCCCTCCTTTTCACGGCTGATGCGGTGCGCATCATGTAACCTGAATTTACCTGGATTATAGCACCCCCGATATGCGAAAACAAGGCGAGTTCTGTAAGTTTTCGGAAAAGAGAAAAAAAGCTGTTGACTTTAGCGACAAAAAGTGTTAAAGTATTCCCGGATCAAGAAAGGAACGTAGACCATGAAGCAGTTTACCGCGACAATGTACGCCTATTATTACCGCTGCTCTTATTCCGGCAGCGGATTTTTGGCATGCTCCTGAACGGTGAACGACGGCTCAATGGAAACCTGAGAGACCGCGGCAGCCCGTTATGGGAGGCCGCGGTCTTATAATTTTGAAAGGATGTATTGATTATGGTAGTCGTATTGAAAAACAACTGTACCGCCGAACAGATGCAGGAGGCCATTCAGGCCATGGAGCGCGGCGGCGTCAAGGTCATGGTGTCCAAGGGCGCCGAGACCACGATCCTGGGCGCGGAGGGCAACGCCGCCAATCTGGATGAGGAATTTCTCGCCCAGCTGCCCGGCGTGGAGCGGGTCATGCGGGTCAGCGAGCCCTACAAGAAGGCCAACCGCAAGTACCATCCCGACGATTCCGTCATCGACATCGGCCACGGCGTGGAAGTGGGCGGAAAGAAGCTGACGATCATCGCCGGCCCCTGCTCGGTGGAGAGCGAGGCGCAGATCGTGGGGGTCGCGCAGGCGGTCAAGGCCTCGGGCGCGCACGCCATGCGCGGGGGCGCGTACAAGCCCCGCACCTCGCCCTACTCCTTCCAGGGCATGGGTCTGGACGGCCTGCGCCTGCTGAACGAGGCCCGGCAGGCCACCGACCTGCCCATCGTCACCGAGCTGATGAGCGCCGACCAGCTGCCCATCTTTGAGGAGTGCGTGGACGTGATCCAGATCGGCGCCCGCAACATGCAGAATTTCGACCTGCTAAAAAAGGTGGGCAAGACCCACAAGCCCGTCCTGCTCAAGCGCGGCCTGTCCTCCACCATTGAGGAGTGGCTGATGAGCGCCGAGTACATCATGGCGGGCGGCAACGACCAGGTCATCCTGTGCGAGCGGGGCATCCGCACCTTCGAAACCTACACCCGCAACACCCTGGACCTGTCCGCCGTGCTGGCAGTGAAGAGCTTGTCCCACCTGCCCGTGGTGGTGGACCCCTCCCATGCCTGCGGCCGGGCCTGGATGGTGGAGCGCATGGCTCTGGCGGCCGTAGCCGCCGGTGCCGACGGCCTGATCATCGAGGTGCACAACGACCCGAAGAACGCCTTGTGCGACGGCGCCCAGTCCATTACGCCCGCCCAGTTTGACGACCTGATGGGCAAGTTGGCTCCCATCGCGGAGTGCGTGGGGAGAAGCCTGTGATGAACATTGCAGTGATCGGCCTGGGCCTGATCGGCGGCTCCCTGGCCATGGCGCTGAAGGGATTTGAAGACGCCGTCATCACCGGTGTGGTGCGTTCGCAGAGCACCTTGGAGTATGCGGTGGAGCGTCAGGTCTGCGACCGGGTGACCCTGGACCCCATGGAGGCCCTGCCCGAGGCGGATGTGGTCTGGCTCTGTATGCAGCCCAGGGCGATCATCCGATTCCTGGAGGAGCATAAGGACCACTTCAAGCCGGGGGCGCTGGTGACCGATGTGTGCGGCATCAAGACCGCCGTCATGGAGGCGGCGCGGGTGCTGCCGCCGGAGGTGGATTTCATCGGCTGCCACCCCATGGCGGGCAAGGAGACCTCCAAACTCCAGAACGCGGAGGCGACCTTATTCCGGAACGCCCACTTTATCCTGACGCCCCGGGACGAAAGCTCCCCGGAGCATGTGGCCCTGATGGAGCGCATGGCAAAGCACATGGGGTTCCGCGATGTGGTCAACACTACTCCGGAAAAGCACGACGCCATCATCGCCTACACCAGCCAGGTCATGCACGTCATGGCTGTGGCGGTGTGCGACGATCCCGACCTGTTTGACTGCAAGGGGTTTGAGGGCGGCTCCTTCCGGGACTGCACCCGTGTGGCGGCGCTGGACGTGCCCCTGTGGAGCGAGCTGTTTTCTCTCAATGCCCCGGCCCTGACCAAGGTCATCCGCCGGCTGGAGGACAACCTGCGCGCCTACCGCGAGGTGCTGGAGGCGGGCGACGTGGAAAAGCTGGAAGAGAAACTGACCTATTCCTCCCAGCGCAAGCGGCAGATGAATGTGGAGGCCCGCCGCGGCGACGACGTGCATTGACAGCAACGGAAATTTGTTAATTGATTTTCCACTGCGTTCATGGTACATTGTTGACATCCTGTTTTTGGGTGGTGTCTTATGGATAAAAAGCTCTTCAAACGCCTGATCCTGCTGATCACCTATACGGTGGTCCTGATCCTGGTCATCGTGCGTTTTGACGACCTGACCGGGCTGCTGGGTAAGGTGCTGGGCAGCTTCAAGTCCATTTTCATCGGGTTTGCCATCGCTTTTGTCCTCAACCGGCCCTGCCGGTTTTTCCACCGGCTGTATGCCCGCGGCCTGAAGGGCCGGGCGGCAAAGCTGGTCCGGCCGCTGGCGGTGATCTCGGCCTACGCGGTCCTGGTGCTGGCCATTGCCGCCATCATCGCGTTCATTGTGCCGCAGGTCATCGACAGTCTGGAGCTGTTCCTGTCCAATGTGGGCGGCTATATTACCCAGCTCCAGGGGTGGATCAACGCCCTGCTGGCCAGGCTGGACCTGGAAATGCTGGAGTCCCTGGACCTGAGCAACCTGTCCAAAACCCTCCAGGATCTGCTGGGCAAGATCCTGGAGGCGGCGACCTCCGCGCTGCCCCAGCTGCTGTCCATCACCAGTACGGTGGTCAGCATTGTGGTGACGGGTGTGCTCGCCTTCGTGTTTTCCATCTACATGCTCTCGGGGAGCGACACCCTGCTTTCCCAGTGCCGGCGGGTAATCAAAGCCTATCTGCCCGAGCGGGTCAGCCGGGTGGTCTTCGACGTGTGCCAGCTGACCGCCGACACCTTTACCAAGTTCGTCTCCGGCCAACTGATCGAGGCGTGTATTCTGGGCTTCCTCTGCTTCCTGGGGATGACGGTGCTGCGCCTGTCCTACGCGCCGCTGATCGGCGTGATCGTGGGCGTGTCCGCCCTGATCCCGGTGGCGGGCGCGTACCTGGGCGCCATCCTGTCTGCTCTGCTGCTGGTCATGGTGTCCCCGGTGCAGGCGCTGACCTTCCTGATCTTCCTGGTCATCCTGCAGCAGGTGGAGGGCAACCTGATCTATCCCCGGGTGGTGGGTACCTCCGTGGGCCTGCCCGGTATCTGGGTGCTGGCGGCGGTCACCGTGGGCGGCAGTCTGTTCGGCTTCGTGGGGATGCTGGTCAGCGTGCCCGTCGCGTCGGTGCTCTACACCCTGCTGCGCAGGGACGTGCACCGCAGATTGGACGAAAAGGAATAAGCCTTTAAAAATGAAAACAAAAAACGGCGGACAGCGTTCATTTGCTGTCCGCCGTTTTTTAAGTTGTGTTCATAAGCTGACGCGCACAATGGCTGTTACCTTGGAGCCGTCGTCCAGCGTTCCGGTAACGGTGCATTTGCCGCTGCCCACAGCGGTGCAGGTGCCGTTGCTGCTGACGGTGGCCACACTGGTGTTGCTGCTGGACCAGGTGACGCCGCCGGTGTAGTTCTTGACCTTCAGCTGATAGGTTTCGCCCAGGTGATCAAAGGTGAAGTCAGGATTGTTGATCGTGTAGTTCGTGGAGGCGGTCGTGCTGTTCCCGCCGTTGCTGCCGGATGTGCTCAGATTGCTGAGCTGGTTGTAGACCGTGCAGGTCTGGGTCACGCCGTTGGACATCGCGGCCGTGATGGTGGCGGAGCCCCGCTTGCTCCCGTGGCTGACCGTGCCGTTCTCATCCACCGAGGCGACGTCGGGATCGCTGCTGGTCCAGGTGATGGTGGCGGTGGAACCGGCGGGGGTAAAGGTCACTTCCAAGGTAATCGGATTGGGCCATTGGTCGCTGAAAGCGAACTCAGACTTGTTCAGGGTGAAGCCGGTGGCCGTATCGGAGGAGGGCGCGGCGGACGTGCCCGGCGCAGGGGAGACGGCGGGTTGCTCGCTGATGTCGGGGCTTGCATCCGGGGAGGAGTCCGGCGTGGGATCGGAAGCGGAATTGCTGCTGGGGCTGCTGTTGGGATCCACCGTGCCGACATCCCCGCGCTGGACCATCGGCATGACCTTGGTCACAACGATCCAGGCGGCAAACAAAATGACCGCCAGGGAGATGATGATGGAGATGACTTTCAGGGGGGAGGTCCTGGTATAGCCGCCGCCCCGCCGCTTGGACTGGGCCAGACGTTTTCCGCCGCCGCTGCTGCGCGAGGAGGTACGCTCCGGCCGCGCGTAGGAATCTTCGTATTCAGCATATTCGTCGCAGAACGGACAGCGGCGATACGAGGCGGAGTAATCTTCGCCGCAGTTTTCACAGTGAATCAGGCCGGGCCGGGAACCGGGTTTGCGGTTGGCTGCCATCGTTATCCCCCCAAAGTACAACATTTACCCTTCCATACTACACGGTTTTGTTCATTTCGTCAACGAAAAAATAGGAATTATGTCACCTTTCTTTCTGCTTGACCACCGGAAGTAATTTCCGTATAATATGGGACAAAGAGGTGACCGGAACCATGAAAACTCCCCTTTCCGCGGCAGCGGTCCACAAACAGTACAACGAGGCCATGAGCGCTTTCCGGCGGCACATTCCGGACCCGGCGATCCGGGCGGTCTTCGGCCGGGAGAGCGACGGCTTTATGCGCCGCTGCGCGGTTGGGCTTTGGCAGCAGGACGGCGGCCTGACCCCGCTCCATGTGGAGTATCACAATGCCATCTACGCCCAGGGAAGCCCGGTGCCCGCGATCCTGTACTGGGAGCTGTGTACGCAGGTGGCCGACTACCCCGGCTTTCAGACGCCGGACTTTTTCCGCCGTATGGTGGACAGCGACGTGCAAACAGGCGGCGCGATCTCCCGCCGGTTTGTGGACACGTTTACCCTGATGCTGCTCCTGTTCGCCGCCGTGGACGGCATCGTCAGTGAGGCGGAGGCTGGATTTGTCAACAACTGTGCCGACATATTGACCGCCTGCTGCGACGCGGCGGGTGTCTCCGGGGGGAAGACGCCGCTGGACGTCAAGGATTTCGTCACCCGCCGGCCCGATGGCTCCGTGGTGGAAAAGGGGGGCAGCGGTCCGGTGGCCGCCCCCGCCGCCCAGGGAGAGGGTGCGCAGGAGAAAAAGGCGGAGGAGGTCCCCGCCGAGCCCGAGCAGTCCCTGGAGGAGCTGTTGGCGGAACTGGACTCCCTCTGCGGCCTGGACAAGGTCAAGGAGGACGTCAAGAGCCTGATCAACCTGGTCAAGGTGCGCAAGCTGCGCCAGGAGGCGGGGCTGCCCGTGCCGCCCATGAGCCTGCATCTGGTCTTCATGGGCAATCCGGGCACCGGCAAGACCACGGTGGCCCGGCTGCTGGCCAAGATCTACCACGCCATCGGCGTGCTGTCCAAGGGCCAGCTCGTGGAGGTGGACCGCTCCGGACTGGTGGCCGGCTTCGTGGGCCAGACCGCATTGAAGACCGGCGAGGTCATCCAGAAGGCCCTGGGCGGGGTGCTCTTTATCGACGAGGCCTACGCCCTGACCAACGTGGACGCCCCCAACGACTTCGGCAAGGAGGCGGTGGAGACTCTGCTCAAGGGCATGGAGGACCACCGGGCGGATTTGATCGTCATCGTGGCCGGGTACACGGACCTGATGGGCCAGTTCATCCACTCCAACCCCGGCCTGGAGAGCCGGTTCAACAAGTATTTCTATTTTGAGGACTACACAGGTCCGGAACTGATGAAAATTTTCCGGTCCATGTGTGACAAGAACGGCTACACGCTGGATGAGGAGACGGAAAAGTACGCCGTACAGCTGTTTGACCGGCTCTACGAGGAGCGGGACGAGAACTTCGGCAACGCCCGCGATGTGCGCAACATCTTCGAGCGGGGGGTGGCCCGCCAGTCCAACCGGGTGGCAGCGCTGGAAAGCCCCACCAAGGAGGACCTGATGGCGCTGACGGCCGATGATTTGAAAGAAGATACAGAAGAGGAATAAAGTACGGGGCGGGCCAGACGGCCCGCCCCGTTTCTTGCTTGGTTAAGAATTCTTGCGCAGCAGCTCCTGCTTGATGTCCCAAAGCTTCTGGGATAGGTCCACATAATAGTTATGGGGATTTTCAAACCGCTTGACCTCGTCCCAAAGGGTGTCGATCTGCTGGGCGCAGTAGGCGCGGCTCTCTTGAATGGAGGGCACCTGATAGACCAGCTTGCCGCCCAGGAAGATCGGCTCCAGCAGCGGCTTGGCGGTAAAATCGGTCAGCGTCTTGCGCTTCCAGGTGGCGGCGGGGTCGAAGATCTCCAGCGGCTGGCTTTCGTCGATGGCCTCGTCCCGGAGGGTCAGCAGGTCGGCAATGGCCTTGCCCGAATCCTTCTCAAACAGGCGGTAGACCGACTTGAAGTGGGGCGTGGTGATCTTGGCGGAGTTTTCGCTGACCTTGATCTTGGGAATGATGGTGCCGTCAGGGGCCTCGATGGCGGCCAGCTTGTACACGCCGCCGAACACGGGCTCACTCTTGGAGGTGATCAGCCGCTCGCCCACGCCGAAGGAGTCGATCTGCGCGCCCTGGGCCAGCAGATCCTGAATGATGTATTCATCCAGGGAGTTGGAGACCACGATCTTGCACTGGGGCAGCCCTGCGTCATCCAGCATACGGCGGGCCCGCTTGGACAGATAGGTCAGATCGCCCGAGTCGATGCGGATGCCGCATTCGGTGATCCCCTGGGGGAGGAGAACTTCCTTGAAGGCCCGGATGGCGTTGGGAATGCCGGACTTGAGCACATTGTAGGTGTCCACCAGCAGGGTGGCGGAGTGGGGGTACAGCTCGCAGTAGGTCTTGAAGGCGGTGTACTCATCGTCGAACATCTGAACCCAGGAGTGGGCCATGGTGCCGGTGGCGGGGCAGCCGTACCAGAGGTCGGACATGGTGCAGGCGGTGGCGGAACAGCCTGCGATATAGGACGCGCGGGCGCCCAGCAGAGCGCCGTCGGCGCCCTGGGCCCGGCGGGAGCCGAACTCCGCCACCGGCCTGCCCTGGGCGGCGCGCACGATCCGGTTGGACTTGGTGGCGATCAGGGACTGGTGGTTGACGGTCAGCAGCAGGAAAGTCTCCACAAACTGCGCCTGGATGGCGGGCGCGCGCACGGTCAGAATGGGCTCCCCGGGGAAGATGGGGGTGCCCTCCGGGACCGCCCAAATGTCGCCGGTGAATTGAAAATTCCGCAGGTAGGTCAGAAATTCCTCGGAGAAGCAGTTCTTGCCGCGCAGATAATCAATGTCCTCCTCGTCAAAGGCCAGGTTCTGGATGTATTCCACCACCCGGTCCAGTCCGGCGGCGATGGCGAAGCCGCCTCCGTCGGGCACATTGCGGAAAAACAGGTCGAAATAGCAGATACGGTCACCCAGGCCGGTGCGCAGATAGCCGTTGCCCATGGTCAGCTCGTAGAAATCGCAGAGCATGGTGTAGTTGATATGATGCTTCATCGGTTTTTACTCCTTCCGATTGAGAACAGTGACCTGAATGCCTTCCAGGACATCCAGGGCCTTTTCATGGAGAATGGGGTCGCCGGAGGCGGTCAGATTCGCGTCCACGATGATTTCGGCCTCGGGCAGGGCGGCTTTGACGATGACGGCGTTGGACAGCACGCAGATGTTGCTGACCAGTCCGCACAGCTCCACCTGGGCGTATTCGCGCCCCTCCAGCCACTTGCCCAGCTCCAGGGAGGGGAAAGTGGGCTTGCGGAAGACCTTGTCTTCGGCCCGGGCGGCCCCGGCCACCGCTCCGTACAGTTCCCAGCCGTCGGTGTCCCGGACGCAGTGGGGGACGGGCAGCTTGCGGCCCTCCTGGGTGTCCAGATAGCCGGGGCCGTGGGTGTCAAAGGTAAAGATGACATCGCCGCCGGCGGTGCGGTACTCCCGGATACGCTGGGCGATGGGCCTGGCCAGCTTTTCCGCGCCGGGAAAACCCAGGGAGCCGCTGACAAAATCATTCTGATAGTCCACGACGATCAGCAATCGCTTCATGGTTTCTCCTCCTTACAGGAGCTTTTCGTAGCAGTGATAGGGGAGCGGGCGCCGGGGATAATGGGTGTCGCCCACGTAGTCAAAGCCGTGCTTTTGGATCAGAAACTGCATCCGGTCGTTGCGGGAATACGTGTCAATGCGCAGGGCCTCCACGCCCCGCTCGCGGCCCAGGCGTTCGAACTGGGCGAACAGGGCGGACCCCACACCGCGCCCCTCCTGCGCGGGGTCTACCGGCGACCCGGTGCATGGACAGTGCCGGCTCCGGCTTGCGGAAGGGGACATCGGCGTAGTCCGGCTCATGCCGGCAGATCACGGCGGCTACGCCCAGAACGGCGTCGGAGTCATCCGTGACGCACCAGAGCTCACCCTGTTCGATATCTGCCGCGAAGTCTTCACGAGCGGGGTATTGGTCGCCCCATTGGTCGTTGCCCCGCTCATGCATACGGGCGACAGCGCGCTGCACCAGAGCCCAGATCGCGTCCAGCTCGGACCGGCGCGCGAGACGTACGGTTGTCATAGGGGATTCTCTTCTTCCTTACAGGGGGGTGGGGCCCATGGCGTCGTGCAGCTCCCGGGTGATGGTACCCTGGAAGAGGCGGACGGCCCAGCTGTGCAGAGTTTCCAGCCGGGCGGGGATCTGGTCGGCGGGCAGATTCCCGGCGGCGGAGAAGTCGCCGTCCAGAATGAAGCGGACCTCGTTCTGCGCATCCTGCGCACCCCGCTTCAGCATACCGGGCCCGGCGTGCAGCTTCATATGGCAGCCTCCGTCCAGCGCCATCTCCACATCCAGGGAGCACTTGGAGACCGTTTTTTCGTCCACATCCGGCTCGCCCAGAACGCCCACATAGGCGCTCTGGATCAGGTCATCCCAGAGCATATCCTCCATCCCCATTGCCTTGCGGGAGACGGCGTTGACGTAGCGCAGGCCGATGCGCTCAAAAAAGGCGGGCTGGTAGATGCGGATGAACTGGGCCAGAACGACGTCCAGCCGCTGGGCAAAGTCCTCCCACTGGCGGTAGCTCATGGTGGACAGGGCGATGAAGTTATTGGTCAGGTTGACTTTCCATTTCCCGTCCTGGGAGACGAAGTTGTAGTTGGTGACGGGGGGCTGCTGCTGCACGGAGGGGTTGGGAGTGCCCGCGCCGGTCAGTTTGGGCATGGGATATTCCTGGCGGGCGGCGTACCGGGGGTACTCGCCCCGGATGGCCTCCTGAAACTCCGCCGGCTCCTTGGCCCCGATGGACAGGATGGTGGGAAAGCGCAGCTGGCAGATGGTCTCTACCAGAGGCGGTCTGGCGTACAGATAGCGATGATCGTTGGCGGAAAATAACATAGGAGCGCCCTTCCTTTGCTGCTGAATTTTATATTAACCTTTATTTTATCTCTTTGAGGCAAGAATGTCAACGCGGGGTTGAAGATGAAAAGCGGGTTTGAAACCGCCGTCCTTGCAAACGGGCCGCCCCCGGCGTACAATAGAGCAAAGGAGGGCGAGCGGATGACGTACTTTCAGGCTCTGCCCGCCCTGGGCAGGGTGATCCCCATCCGGGGCGGCGCGGGGGAGCGGTGCTGGCTGGTGCGCGGGGACAAGCGCGCCGCACTGATCGACACCGGCTGCGGCGGAAAGGGCCTGCGGGAGCTGGTGGAGTCCCTGACCGACCTGCCCGTGCAGGTGTTGCTGACCCACGGCCACCGGGACCACCTGGGCGGCGCCGGGCAGTTCGGGCGGGCGTGGCTCCACCCAGCTGACCTGCCGCTGGCGGAACGCGCGGCTGACCCGCTGCGCCGGGCGCAGTTCGTTCAGGGCAAGGCCCCTGAGGTGTTCGCGGCTCTACCGCCCGACGCCTTCCCGCCGCCGGAGCCGACGCAGTTTCTCCCTCTGGCGCAGGGAGATATGTTCGACCTGGGCGGCGCTGCTTTGGAGGTGCTGGAAACCCCGGGCCACACGCCGGGGAGCGTCTGTTTTCTGGACCGGGCGGGGCGGACGGTCTACACCGGCGACATCTGCGCCCGGCGCACTCTGATGATGCTGCCCGAGTCCCAGGACCTTTCGGTCCTGCGGGGCACGCTGGAACGACTGCGGGATCTGGCGGGCGCGTATGATCTCCAACTGATCGGCCACGACCCGGGGATTCCCGGGGAAAACGTGCTGGAAAATCTGTTGGAGTGCGTGGAGGACATTCTGGCCGGGCGGGACGACCGGGAGCCCTTTTCCAACGTGTCGGGCACCGGATGGCTGGCCCGGCGCACGTCCGACCCCGGACAGCAATTCCGGCAGGACGGAAAATACGGAAATATCGTGTATGCGGACGAGAAACGGCGGTGAGGTTTTTCCTCACCGC
Source organism: Oscillospiraceae bacterium (assembly GCA_051867655.1). Taxonomy (GTDB): domain Bacteria; phylum Bacillota; class Clostridia; order Oscillospirales; family Oscillospiraceae; genus JAJPXI01. Next base: position 131,430 of record JBJDYV010000027.1, on the reverse strand, counting down.
CGTTTTGCACCCCTGACCGGGCCGGAGAATAAGATGAAGCAGCCAGTCAAATGGGGGGAAAGTCTGTGAAACATGAATTAAATGTGTGGGTGATCGGCGGAGATTTGCGCCAGGCCAAGCTGGCGGAGCTTCTGCAAAACGACGGGCACACCGTACATACCTACGCCCTGGAGCGGGCTCCAGAGGCCGCCTGGGAAGGAGAACCCTGCCTGACCGGGGTGGAGCTGGCCGACTGCGTGGTTTTGCCTCTGCCCGTGACGGGGGACGGAACCATGCTGAACGCGCCCCTGTCGAAGGCAGTCCACCCGCTGGCGCAGATTCTGGATGTTCTGCGCCCCGGCCAGATCCTCTGCGCCGGGCGTGTGGACAGCGGTACCCAGGCCATGGCCCAGGAGCGGGGGCTGATGCTGCACGACTATTTTGCCCGGGAGGAGCTTGCGGTAGCCAACGCGGTGCCCACCGTGGAGGGGGCCATCCAGATTGCCATGGAGGAGCTGCCCATCACCCTCCACGGTGCGCGGGTGCTGGTCATCGGCTACGGGCGCTTGGGCAAGCTGCTGGCCCATCGGCTGGGAGCTCTGGGCGCGAAGGTGAGCGTGGCCGCCCGCAAGTGGGCCGATTTGGCCTGGGCGGAGGCCTACGGGTACGGGGTGGAGCAGACCGACCGCCTGGAGGGCTGGCTGTGCAGCTACGACCTGATCATCAACACCGTCCCGGCCCGGGTGCTGGGGGAGGAGCGGCTGGCGGAGCTGGAGCGGGGCTGTCTGGTCATCGACCTGGCCTCCAAGCCCGGCGGGGTGGATATGGAGGCGGCCCGGCAGCTGGGAGTCAGGGTAATCTGGGCGCTGTCCCTGCCCGGTAAGGTGGCCCCGGTGACGGCGGGCAAAGCCATTTTGAATACGATCTACAATATTTTGCGAGAGCAGGGGGTATGAGATGAAATCAATCCGCGTGGGATTCGCCTTTTGCGGATCCTTCTGTACGCACGATAAAGCCATCGCCGCACTGGAGCGGGTAAAGGCAGACTTTGGGGATGTGACCCCCATTGTCTCCGAGCGGTGTGCCGAGCTGGACACCCGCTTCGGAAACGCCCACGATTTCCTGCGGGAGATCGAGCGCATCTGTGACAAACGGGTCATCGCCACCATCCAGGCCGCGGAGCCCATCGGACCCCAGGGACTGCTGGATGTGCTGGCCATCGTGCCCTGTACGGGAAACACCCTGGCAAAGCTGGCTGCCGGGGTGACGGATTCTTCGGTGACCATGGCGGCCAAAGCGCACCTGAGAAACGGTCGTCCGCTGGTGATCGCCGTGTCCACCAACGACGGTCTGGCAGCCAGCGCCCGGAATATCGGGGAGCTGCTGTGCCGGAAGAATATTTATTTTGTGCCCTTCCGGCAGGACGACCCCGGGAGAAAGCCCAGTTCGCTGGTGGCAGATTTTACATTGGTGCCGGACGCCATCCGGGCGGCGCTGGAGGGGCGTCAATTGCAGCCCATTTTGCTGGGAACGGCCCAAGAAGCAGAATAGCAGGTGCGCCGGCTGTTTCCGGGATCGGAACGGCCGGCACGCTTTTGCGTGCATCAGTTGGTTTTTGGTTCTGGGCCATGTCCCGGCTCCGTGCGGGAGACCACCACCGAGCAGGCGATGTCCCCCGTGACGTTCAGGGTGGTGCGGGCCATGTCCAGCACCCGGTCCACGCCCCACACCAGACTGACGCCCTCCACGGGAAGCCCCACGGAGGAGAGCACCATGCTGAGCATGATGGTGCCCGCACCGGGTACCCCCGCCGTGCCGATGGAGGCCAGGGTACAGGTGAGCACGATGGTCAGCTGCTGGGGGAGGCTGAGGGGGATGCCGTAGGCGTTGGCGATAAACAGGGCGCACACACCCTGGTAAATGGCGGTGCCGTCCATATTGATGGTGGCGCCCAGAGGGAGGACGAAGGAGCGCACCGGGTGGGACGCGCCCAGGCGCTCGGCGGCGTCCAGGGCGAAGGGGAGCGTGGCCGCCGAGCTGGAGGAGGAGAAGGCGAACAGGGCGGCGGGGGCGCATTCCTTGAAAAAGCGCAGGGGACTGATCCGTCCCAGTACGCCCACGGCGGTGGAATAGACCACAAGGGCATGGGCCAGGCAGGCCCCGTACACCAGGGAGATGACCCCCAGCAGGTCCAGCAGAACAGAGGGGCCGTATTCAGCTACCACGGGGGCAATCAGGGCGAACACGGCGAGGGGGGCGAACTTCATGACCGCGCCGGTGATGGCGTACATCACGTCGGCCAGGGACTCCATCACGCGGAAAAGGGGACGCCCCTGCTTACCGGTGACCAGGATGCCGCCGCCCAGGATCAGGGCGGTGACGATGATCTGCAGCATATTTCCCTCAGCCAGAGCGGCCACGGGGTTGGTGGGCACCATGTTCAGCAGGGTGGTGATCAAGTCCAGAGACTCGCCCTCCTCCGGAGCGGAGGGCGGCGCGGTCAGCCCCATGCCAGTCCCCACCGGGAACAGGTTGGCCGCAGCCAGTCCCGCCGTCACCGCCAGGGCGGTGGTAAGCAGGTAGAACAGAATGGTCTTGCCGCCGACCCGGCCCACGCTTTTGGCGTCGCCCAGGCCGCACACCCCCACGGTGATGGAGGAGAAGACCAGCGGGACGATCAGCAGCTTGACCACGTTCAGGAACAGCGTGCCGATGGGCCTGAGGAACGTATCGGCGATCCAGGTCGCGTTCTGAAGAGCCAGTCCGGTCAGAATCCCCAGCACCAGGCCTACCAAGATCCAAATGGACAAATTGACCCGGTTCAACCGTTTCCACATAGGCATCCCTCCCGTTTGAGGTAGCTTGCCCGGCGGGAGAGAATTTATGAAATGCGGTTCACAAATAAAAAAGGGGCACTGCAAAGCTGACTTTGCAGTGCCCCTTCCGTATAAAATTATGTGTCGCGTTAGCCGATCTGGACCCACATGGCGGGCCGGACGGCGTTGTTCGTCGTGGAGACGTTGTCGCCGCTCTTGTGGAGCTGGCCCAAGTAGTTGACGCCCGCGGCGTCACTGACGTAATAGCCGGGGCTTCTCAGCCACCACCACACCTTGCCGGTGCGCTCGTTGACAAACGCGCCCCGCGCCACGGTGTAAGGCGTGGGATCGGTCATCCGGGCCGCGTCGTCGGCAAAGTACTTGTCGGCCTCATCCACATTCAGCAGGAAGACCTTGTCCTCCGTGTCGTTGCCGCCGGCGGCACCGTGGACGGTGCTGCCCGGGTTGGGGGTGGGAGTGACCAGGATCTTCGCCTGCTCCTCCGCCGTGAACGTGCCCTCCAGGAACTCGCCGTTCAGCCACTTTCTCAGATCACAGTTTTCCCACGTCATGGTGGTGTTGTCGCCGTGATACATGCGGCAGTCCAGACCCTTTTCGCTGATCAGCAGGGCCTTGCCGTCCTCGACAGCCAGGACGATCCACTCCACGGGGTCCTTTTTCGCGCCAGTGACGTCGCTCTGCGGAAAGCTTCCGAGGGCGACCTTCTGACCAACTTCAAAATTACCGATACTCATGTCGTTCCCTCCACACTTTATTCCGCGTTGATCCACATAGCCGGGCGCGCAGTACGATGGGGCCGGGCGTCGTCGTAGATCAGGCCGCACACCGAGCCGCCGACGGTGACCCGGGAGGCGTTGATCGCATTGCAGCCGGAGCTTCTCAGCCACCAGATGGCGTTGCCCGTATCGGGGTACACGTAAGCGCCGTGGTTCTTGGCCACTTCGGTCGCCGGGGCCATGCGGTCCTTCTTGTCGGGGAAATACTGCTCCAGCTCGTCGATGGACAGGGCAAAGATCTTGTCCGTGGTGTCCTCGCAGCCGTCGGTGTTGAACTGCTTGTTCGCCGGATTGCTCAGTGTGGTCTCCAGGATCTGGGCCTGCTCCTCCGCAGTGAACGCCTCCGCCAGGAAGGTCTCGTTGCACCACTTGCGCAGGGTGCAGGTTGCCCAGGTGCTGGGGACAAGAGCTTCGTTATACTGGACGTTCTCCAGGCACTTGTCGCTGATCAGCAGGGCCTTGCCGTCCTCCACGGCCAGGACCTTCCAGTCGATGGCCTCAGGAGTCTTGCCGTAAGGGTCGCTCTGAGGATAGCGCCCGAACTGAATGACTTCTCCCGTTTTTACCTTCATACCTCAGCCCCCCTTATTCTTTTTCCAGGAAAATGTCGCCGAGATTCACGCTGGCCAGAGTGCGCTTCTTCAGCTCGACGGTCTTGTAGCCGCCCAGCTCGATGGTGATCTCGTAATCGGTCTTGGAGTCCAGACCATCAAACATGAAGTCACCGAAGACATTGGTCTCAGCGGTCTTCTCGACCTTGCCGTCCCGCTTCAGGGTGACCGTCGCGCCGGAGACGCACATGTCGTCCTCCTTATAGACAACGGTGCCGGTGATGAACGTCTTCGGAATGTTCAGGTAGAGGACCCGCTCATTCAGGCCGTACTCGGGGTGCCGGGATTCCGGCTTGTGCTCGGCGACGAGCTTGGAGATCTCGCTGTCGGGGTCGTTCAGATCGCCGAAGGTCAAGGCGCCGGTGGGGCACAGCTCCACGCAGCGGGGGACTTTGTAGCCCTTATCCAGCAGGTGGGCGCACATATCGCACTTCTGGGGGAGCTGCAGCTCCTCGTTCCAGTAGATCACGCGGTAGGGGCAGGTGTTCACGATCTCCTTCTGGCCCTTGGCCTTCTCGGGATCGACGATGACGATGCCGTCCTCACGCTTGTAGACCGCGCCGTCCTTCGCCTGGGACATGCAGCGGGGGTTGTCGCAGTGGCCGCAGGTGACGGGAACGCAGCTGAGCTTGACCTTGGGGAAGGTGCCGCGCTCGATCTCGTTCACATGGATCCAGTTCTGATACCGGATGGGCTGGGCCGCGGTATAGCCCTCATGGGCTTCGCCTGCGTTTTCATCCTTGCAGGCAAGAAAGCAGTTGTTGCAGCCGGTACATTTGGCTACATCAATTACCATTCCGTACTTTTTCATGCTCAATCCTCCCATTTCTCGATTTCCACGTTGCTGGAGTTGCTGACCATGCCCGGAGCGTACTTGGAAACCATACGGCTCGGAGTGAGCAGGTTCATGCAGCCGCCGCGGTCAATGCTGCCTTCCTTGCCCGGCTCGAGGGGATCGTACTTGGAGCCGGCCTGGTAGGCCATGACGACGCCGGGCTTGACACGCTCGGTGACATAGGCCATGCAGAGAACCGCGCCGCGGTCGTTGTAGACCTTCACGATATCCTCGTTCTTGATATCGCGGGCAGCGGCGTCCTGGGGATGGATGCGGATGGGCCAATAGGCGTAGCCGTCCTTCATGCCTCTGTGGGCATGGATATCGTCCATCCAGGCGGCCTTGTTGTCGAAGTGGGTGTGGTAGGAGAAGCGCATATGCGGCGTCTCCATAATCAGCGGATATTTCTCCTCAAACTCAGAGTGGAAGCCTTCCCACGGCTCCAGATAGTTGACCTTGACAGGCCGCTCCTGGTCATCGGGGAAGTGCTCGTCCAGGAAGGTGGAGGTGAATTCGATCTTGCCGGTGGGGGTGCCCATCATCTTGGCACGGAAGGTGCCCTTCAGGGGGTTGTTGTGGTCGGGCACGTCGCACTCGCGGTCCTCGTAGTACCACTTGTTGGACACGGCGCGCTTGAAGTCGGGCTTGGGGATGGGGACCACAAAGTAACCCTTCTTACGGAACTCCTCGAAGGTCATGTACTTGGGCATGGAGGAGGCGTTGTAGACGCGCTCGATCCAGTCCGTGATGGTGCAGCCCTCGGTGAACTCGTCGTAGAAGCCCAGGCGCTTGGACAGCTCGCAGTAGATGTCGTAGTCGGTCTTGGACTCATACAGCGGCTCGATGCACTTCTGCATGTAGATGATGACGCGGAAGTTCGCGCCCATGTCGTTGGCGCCGTAGCCGCCGGGAGCGCCCAGTTCGCAGATGTCCTCACGCTCGAAGCCGGTGCAGATGGGGAGGATCAGGTCGTAGAACTTGGTCTCGGAGGAATAGAAGTTGTCGGCGGTGACCGCGAACTCCAGGTTGGGGGAGTGGAACATGCGGGTCCAGCGGTTGGTGTCCGTCATGGTGGAGATGAAGGAGCCGCCCTGACGGTAGATCATCTTGATGGGAGCGCCGCCCTCTTCCTTGGGCAGGGGGCACACGTTGCGGGTGATCTGCTGCTCCAGGGAGTTGCCGCAGAAGCCCTCGCCGATCCACTCGGTCTTCTCGTTCATGACGCACTCGGGCAGCAGGATACGGTAGGTCTTCTGCTTGACGGTGTTCTTCGCCTGGTGGGTGGCGGCGATGCCGAAGGTATCCCAGCCCACGTCGGAGTAGCCGAAGAAGCGGAAGGACATATCCATCGGGGGTGCCATGGAGGCGCCGCCCCAGGTGTTGCAGCCGTCGGCGCCCAGGCCGCGCATGGCCAGCAGCAGAACCATCAGACGGGCCCACTCGGTGGCGTAGGGCTGGCGGCAGGCGCCGGAAACGCCGTAGATGGAGGCGGTGCAGAGCATGGTGCGCTTCTGTGCCCACTCGCGGGCCAGAGCGTAGATGTCGCGGGCCTTCACGCCGCACATGGTCTCGGCCCATTCGGGCGTACGGGCAAAGCCGCCCTCTTCCTCGCCCAGAATGTGGGCCTTGAAGTCTTCAAAGCCGTAGCACTTGTTCTCGATGAACCAGTGGTCGTAAGTATCCTCGGTGATCCAGACCCAGGCAATGGCCTCGGCCATGGCACCGTCGGTGGCGGGGTAGGGAGCCAGCCACTTGTCGCCCCAGACGGCGGCAGTGTAGTTGCACCAGGGATCGATGAAGATCATCTCCATGCCCAGCTCCTTGCACCACCAGCGCCAGCGGCAGCCATCCTGGCCGTTGTAGCCGCCCGCGGAGGTGTTGGGGTCGACGCCCCAGAACAGCAGCATGTCGGTGTACTTCAGGGCCTCTTCCAGCATGTCGAAGTTGTCGGAGATGCCCAGTTTCCAGTAGTAGCCCCAGGCGTGGGTGGCACCCCAGTGCCAGCCTTCCCAGGAGTCGGGGTTATCGGACAGGGTGCTGTAGCCCAGCATGTTCCAGAAGCGGCCGAAGGGGCCCATCTTGTACTGGAGCAGGCCGAAGTCGGCGTGGGAGCCGGTGCAGCCGGTGATAGCGGCCTTGCCGTAGGTGGCGTGGATGCGCTTAATCTCAGACTCCAGCAGGTCGAAGGCCTCGTCCCAGGTGATGCGGACGTAGCCGGACTTGCCGCGGTTCTCCACATGGCGGTCGCCGTTGGGGTCAAAGTCCACACGCTTCATGGGGTACTTGATGCGCTGCTCGGAGTAGACGCGGCCCTTCATGGAGCAGACGTAGTTGCCCAGAGAGGTCTGGCGGGGCGGGGTGAACTTCTTGCCGCGGGCCTCAATGGACCAGGCGGGGGTGTCGTCGTCGCCGAAGACCATCGGGCGGACCTTGGTGATCTTACCGTCCTTGACATGGACAAAGACGGCGCCGCCGATGGCGCAGTTGGTGAAAACGTGCTCGCCCTCTTCCAACTCGACGCCGGGGAGATCAATACCGATTTTCTCTTCTACCATTTTCTCTTCCTCCTCTATGGTCAGACGGCCAGATCAATGCTGCCGATGTTGACGTCTTTCTCCGTGGCGTCGATGTCAGCGATGGTCTTGGCGGGGTAGCCGTCCATCTCGATCCTGACGGAGTACTTGCCGGGTACGCAGCGCTCGAACCAGAAGTCGCCGAACACGTCGGTCTTCAGGGTGGAGACCTCCTTGCCCTCGGCGTCAATCAGGGTGACGGTGACGCCCTCCAGGCACTCGTCCTTGACGGAGTCGTAGATCTCACCGGCGACGAAGTACTTGTTCAGCAGGCCCTTGTAGTACACGCGGGGACCGGTGCCGTACTCGGGATGCAGCTGCTCGAACTCGCCCAGGCGGTCCTTCAGCTCATCATACTCACCGTAAATCAGAGCGTCGGTCGGGCAGGACTGCACGCAGCGCGGCTCGGTCCAGCCTTCGTTATCCAGCAGGTGGGCGCAGCCGGTGCACTTCTGGGCAATGTTCAGGTCCTTGTTGAAGTAGATCGCGCCGTAGGGGCAGGCGTCGATGCAGGAGCGGGTGCCGCGGCACTTGGCGGGGTCGATGAGGACGAGACCGTCCTCGCGCTTGTAGATGGCCTTGGTCTTGCAGGCCTCAATGCACTTGGGGTTCTCGCAGTGCTGGCACATCTCATGCATGTAGTGGACACGGACCTTGGGCACGGTGCCCTGCACGGTCTCGGTGGTCTTCCACCAGAAATGGCCGGTGTTGGGCTGGGGCTTAGCGTAGGGCATCCAATCGTTGGTGACATGCTCGTCCTTGCAGGAGAGCTGGCAGCTGTAGCAGCCGTTACATCTGGTAATATCGACCAGTAATACTTTTCCCATTGTCTCTCCTCCTTACTTCTTCACAATGACACGCTCGAAGACCAGACCGGAATCCTTGCTGTAGGGCCGGTTGAAGGCTTCGGGGTACTGCTTGCGCATCCCCTCGATGTCGCACTTGCGCACATCGGCCAGGAAGCCGGAGCAGACCATGCCGGCGCAGTTCTTGGAGGTGGTGTTGTGGGGGGTGATCAGGTTGATGGCGCCGCCGCGGTCGATCTTGCCGGGGACGATGAAGTCGGCGCGGGAGCCGTGATCCATGTAGATGACGCCGGGCATGATGCGCTCCCAGACCTTGGCGCCGCCCAGAACGATGCCGCGCTCGTTGTAAACCTCGACCACGTCGCCGTCCTTGATGCCGCGCTTTTCAGCGTCGGTGGGATGCAGCCACACGGGCTCATACATATAGCCGTCCTCGCCGCGGACCTTACAGGTGACGATTTCGTGGAACCAGTCGTTGTCGTCCATGTTGGCGTGGGTGCGGTGACGGGGGTGGTTGGAGATGACCAGCATGGGGTACAGCTTGGCGCGCTCGCCGCCGATGCGCTCGTCGTGGAACTCGCTGCTCTCGACCCAGTGGGGGACGGGGGGACGCTCCTTGTCGTCGGGGAAGTACTTCTTCAGGTTGATGGACTCGTACTCCAGCAGGCCGGAGGGAGTCTCCAGAGGATACTTGGAGGGATCCTCGTAGAACTCGTTCAGGCCGGGGCGGTAGCTCTCCCAGTTGGGATCGCAGGGAACGACGAAGTAGCCCTTCTCGCGGAACTCCTCCCAGGTGCACAGGCCCAGCTCGGGCACGCCGGACTGGTCGAAGCCCTTGCGGATCTTGTCCTGAACAGACTCGCCGTCGGTGTACTCCTTCAGCAGGCCCAGGCGGTCAGCAATCATGCAGACGATCTCGTAGTCGGAGTAGGACTCGCCCAGAGGCTCGATGCAGCGGTCCTCCAGATAGATCAGGTCGAAGGCGGCGGACTCACGGTCGTCGCCGATGTCGTCCTCCTCGTACTTGGTGTTGACGGGCAGCACCATGTCGGCGAACAGACAGTCGTTCTCCATACGGGGATGCTGGACCAGGAAGAACTCGATGGAGGGATGACGGAAGGCCTCGATGGTCTTGTTGGAGTCGTTCCAGCAGGTGGTCAGGCAGGGGGTGTCGGACCACATCATGTGGATGGGGGAGCAGCCCTCGGCGGGATAGGTGTACTTGATGAACTGCTCGGCGGCAGGGGTGACCTGCAGGGAGGAGCCGTAGATCTCGAAGTGGCCGTTCAGGATGGCGTCGTGCACCAGGGTCTCGGGGATGCACTGCTTGGGCAGACCCTGCCAGGGGAAGGGGTTGTAGCCGGTGTAGGCGGCACGGACGTTCAGCTGGTGGGGCTCATGCATGACGGAGCAGGGAGTGGGAGGAGCCACGGGGTGATCCTCGGAGCCGAACACGGCGCGGTTGTTGAAGCACATGGAGTGGACGCCGGGCTTGCCCATGCCCTGCATGCCCAGCAGACAGCCCTCGATACGGGCGACCTCGTGGGAGTAGGGGCCGCGGATGTACGGGCCGCCGAAGCCGTGGACCACGGAGGTGACCTTCTCGGCCCAGTGCTTGGCCAGAGCCTTGATGATGCGGGTGGGAACGCCGCACTTGGGGGAGGCCCACTCGGGAGTCTTGGGCACGCCGTCCTCCTTGCCCAGGACGTAGTCGGCGAACTTGTCAAAGCCCACGGAGTGGGTGTCCAGATATTCCTTGTCGTAAGTACCGTTGATCAGCCACTGATAGGCAATGGCCAGATGCATGGCGGAGTCGGTGTTGGGCAGAATGGGGATCCACTTGTCCGCGAACACGGCGGCACCATAGTTCAGGTCGGGGCAGATGTAAATGGTCTCAATGCCGATCTCACGATAGAACAGGCAGAACCGGCTGACCTGGTCGCCGGAGCAGAAGCCGCGGGTGGTGGTGCAGGGGTCGCAGGCCTCGTACAGCAGCAGCTCGCTGTGCTTGGCGACGTCGGTGTACAGGTTGGAGCAGTTGGGCATCAGGCCGAAGGGCTCGCCGCCCCAGAAGTGCTTGGTGCCCCAGAACCAACCCTCCCAGGAGTCGGCGTTGCGGATCTGCATGGTAAAGCCGCCCAGCAGGTCCAGCAGCTTGAACATACAGCCGTGGGGGCCGTGGACCATCTTGGTCTCGCCGTGGCCGTCGCCCTGGGCGTAGATGGCGTAGGGACCGTAGGTGTCGATGATACGGCGGATCTCGCTCTCGATGATGTCGAGGGCCTCATCCCAGGAGATGCGCTCATAGCCGGAAATACCGCGGGTCTCCGGGTGCCGGTCGCCCTTGGGATCCCAGTCCACGCGCTTGATGGGGTACAGAATACGGTTGGGGGAGTAAATGCTCTTCTTCCAAGTGATGCCCATGGGGCCGCAGGAGGTTTTGGTCGGGGCCTCCAGGACCTTGCCGCGGGCTTCGATCCGCCAGGGATTGATGTGCTCATTGGAGTACTTCCAGTCGTAGCGGAAGGGGCGGATACGGAGGATCTTGCCGTCCTTCACGTCGACCGCGGCAATGTGAGAGCCGTTACAAAAAGCCGAGTAGCCCGTACTTCTGAATGTGGTAAAGGTCTGCTCTTTATTGGACATTACGGATACCTCTCCTTCTTTGAAATATAGGTATTTGGTTACGGAATCAGAAGGTCAGTTCTGCCTTGTGGGGGGGCGCCACCGGGGAGTCGCGCACGATGATGCGGGGGACCTGCAGGCCTTCCTCACGCTCATACAGGGCCTGCAGCTCTTCCAGAGCCTCATCGCCGGCCAGCAGGAGCTCAGCGACCTTGTCCAGGATGGCCCAGGCCCGGTCACTGAAGTCGTCCAGGGGGCGCATCATCCAGGCATAGCGGTCCCAGGTCAGCAGCTCACGCTTGGTCATGGCGGCCAGATCCAGGATCAGGTTAATACGCAGGATGTCCATACCGTGGGGCTTGGCCTCGCTGTCGCCGGTGAACTGCTCGGGGTCCTGCTTTCCGTTGCGGCAGGCCTGCCAGGCCTCGGCGGCCGGCACGAACGCGCCCTCGGTCAGACCGGACGGGTCGATCTGCTTCCAGGCGCTGCCGTCCCAGTACTCGGCGATCTCCCAGCTCTTGCCGTCCACGAAGCCGACGCGCTTGCGGGCGGGGATGCCCTGGTGGCGGGCCATGGAGCAGAACAGGTTGGCGAAGTCGCTGCAAGTGGCGGTGAAGCGGTTCTCAGGGGCGCGGACCACGGTCAGGGGGCTCTTGTCCAGCGCCATGATGGCCTTGAGAAGGGCCTCGGCGTAGAGTGCGTCGATGTCCAGCAGACGCTCGTTCACGATGGGATACTTGTACCGCTCCCGGTAATCCAGGCACACGCCCTGGACGACCTGACAGAGCTCCGGAACGGTCTTCGGCAGGTCTGCGAACAGCCCGCTGTAATCGCCCGGGTCGGTGAAGGCGCTTTGGGTGGCGAAATAAGACAAAGTGTCCATACCTTTTTCTCCTTTACTCCTTTTTGTCGGGGTACACTCTGAACTGATTCATTATACATTGCCAAAAAATTAATGTAAAGGGGAGGATTTCGAGAATTTGTGCTGTTCTTTTTGGTTAATCAGAGATAATCGAACGCGTTTTTTTCCACCCGGGGTTGTGCAAAAGTAATGATTCATTTTCGCACGCGGCGGCAGGGAAGATTCGCTCTTTTGAGAGCAGCTGCAATACTTCCCCACGATGTAAACTCGAACCGAGATTCTCTCCCTGCTTTGTTGCAATTATAACATATCCAAAAAGATCTCTCTAGGGGGGAAGATTGACAAAGATTTGACCGGGATTGAAGCATCATAGCCAATTGACAAGAAAATTACAGATATGATAAACTAAAATTTAAATATATTTTATATTAAGATGGGAGAACACGCATGGCATACAATTGGGATGAACTGAATCAGGAAGCGATCGATCTGTTTCAGAAGGGCAGCTACGAGCAGGCCCTTGAGGCGGCAAAGAAAGCCGCGCAGGCCGCGCAAAAGGCCGGAGACCGGCAGCATCTGGCGCTGGGCCTGAGCAATGTGGGCGAAATGTACCAGACGATGGGCGATTACGCCAACGCGGAGAAGGCCAAGGCGGAGGCCCTTTCGGTCTATCAGGAGGTCTATGGCCCGGAGCACCCTGAGACCACCACGACCCTGTACAGCCTGGCGGTTTTGTATGTGGAGATGAACCGCTTTGGGGAAGCGGAAAAGCTGTTCCGCCAGGAACTGGCCATTCGGGAGAAAAATCAGGGCGCGGACCATATCGACCTGGTCCAGGCGCTGATTGGTCTGGCGGAAAGCGTGCGGCCCCAGGGACGAAACGGCGAAGCCCGCGAAGCGTTGGAGCGGGCCGTTGCCATTCTGGAAAAGACCTGGGGGGAGTCCAATCCCGAGCTGGGCCCGGTCCTGGTCAGCCTGGCGGACACCTATCAGGGGGACGCGGGCGAGCTGGAGCAGGCGGGGACCATCCTGCGCCGGGCGCTGAAGCTCTACGAGGACACGGTGGGCCCCGACCACCCCGCCTTCGCGGAGGCACTGGGCAAGCTGGCGGAGAACTATATGGCCCGGGGAATGTATCAGGCGGCGGAGCCTCTGCTGGGACAGGTGATCTCCTTCCTGAAGGAAAACTTCCCGGAGGGGGACCCCGAGACCGCCCGCCTGCTGGAAAAACAGGCGGAAGCGTATCAGATGACCGGGCAGAACGACAAGATCGAGCCGTGTCTGAAAGAGGCGATCGAGCTCTACAAGAAGACGCTGGGGGAGGGGCACGCATCCACCGCACAGGCCCAGAACGCGCTGGGCGAGTATTATTTCGCCCAGGGAAAGACGGACGAGGCAAAGCCGCTCTACGAAGCCGCGCTGAAGACCCGCCAGGCGGCTCTGGGAGAGAACCATCCCGCTGTCGCCCAGTCCCTGAACAACCTGGCGGTGCTGCTGGCGAAGGAAGGAAGCCTGGCCGACGCGGAGCAGATGCATGTCAAAGCCCTTGCCATTCGCCGGGAGGCGTTCGGGTCCAAGCACCTGGTCGTCTCCCAGAGTCTGGAGAACCTGGCCGGGGTCTACCAGGGGATGGAGGAGTACCAAAAGGGCGCGGAGCTTTTGCGGGAAGCCATCTCCATCCTGGAGGAGAATGTGGGGGCGGATCACCTCTCCGTGGCCGAGGACTGCTACAATCTGGGCGCCCTCCTGTTCGCGGACGGTCAGTACAAGCAGGCCGAGGAGGTGCTCCTGCGCGCCCGGAAGATCCTGACGGACAAGTACGGCAAGGACCATATGAACCTCTGCGCGGTCTATAACGCCCTGTCCGCGGTGTGCGAAAAGATGGGCTATCAGACCGAGGCGCAGGAATATATGCTGCGCGTGGCCAAGATCTACAAGAAGGAATGGGCCCGCATGGATCAGGAAAAAGAAAAAAACAAAGAATAAAACGATGCGACCGGGGACGGGCTTTGCGAGGCCTGTCCCCGGTTCTTTTTCGGTGGGACAGGCAAAAGCAAGGCGAATCTTTCATATGCTTTCGGGAGGTGAAACCACTTGGAGCGCAAGGAGAGCATTTTGGAAAAGACGGCCCAGGTGCTGGACCTGCCCCCCGACGTGGCGGGGCTGCCCCGCATCGAGCTGCTGGGGGACCGGGAGCTGCGGGTGGAGTATCACAAGGGGATCCTGGCCTACGGCACGGAGGAGATCCACATCAGCGGCGGCAAGCTGATCATCCGGGTGCTGGGCAGCGATCTGGAGCTGCGCAGCATGAACGTGTCCGAGCTGCTGATTACAGGACATATCCATGCGGTGGAATTGACATAATGCGTACTGAACAAAGCCGTAAGCCTTGAAAGCTAAGGCTTTCAAGGCCGACTGGCTTTGTTCAAGTGCAAGGTTTTTGACCGGTTTCGCTCAAAAACCTTGCACCATCCATTGCTGTGGTGCGCCACATCAATGGATATACGCATTGATTTAATGGCTGAATTTCATAAAAACGGTTCAAAAGAGCCGCTTTTATGAAATTGCGCGGCATATGCCGCGCGAATAAACCGCATCGCGGTTTATTCGCAGACATTACATAAGGAAGGAGAACGGCGGTGCAGAAATGGATCAATTTCCTGCGGGGCAGTGCGGCGGTGGAGGTGACGGGGGCGTTTCCCGAGCGCTTTCTCAACCTGTGCGCCCAGGAGGGGATCGGCTTCTGGGGCCTGGAAACGCCGGACAGCCACACCCTGCGCCTGCGGGTGTCCCGCCGGGACGTCAAACGGCTGGAACCGCTGGCGCGGCGGGTCATGTGCGAGGTCACGGTCCGGACGCGCTCCGGGATGCCCTTTTTCCTGGCTCGGTTCCGCCGCCGGTACGCTCTGCTGGTGGGCCTGGCCCTCTCTCTCTGCGCGGTGGGCGTGCTGTCCCAGTTTATTCTGACCGTGGATGTGCAGGGCAATGAGACGGTGCCCACGGCGGCCATCCTGGAGGAGCTGAAGCGGCTGGGGGTGCGCCCGGGGGCCTACGGCCCGTCCATCGAGGAAAACCAGGTGTGCAACGAGGCGCTTTTAAATTTGAAAGATTTAGCCTGGATCTCGGTCAACCTTCACGGGACCCGGGCGGAGGTCCTGGTGCGGGAGCGCACCCCCAAGCCGGAGATCGTGGACGAGAGTATTCCCACCCATGTGGTGGCGGACGGCTCGGGCATCATCACCCAGCTGGAAGTCCACGCCGGGCAGGCCCTGTTCCAGGAGGGAGACACGGTCGTGGAGGGTGAGGTAATCATCAGCGGGATCGTGGACCTGAAGGAGCCGCTCTACAGCGAGATCGACCTGGGGACCATGACGGTCCACGCGGCGGGGAAGGTCTACGCCCGCACCTGGCGTACCCTTTCCGCCGTGCTCCCCCTGGAGGCTGATGTCAAAGAGTATACCGGGGAGGAAGACAGCCGGTGGAGCCTGACATTTTTCGGACATCGGCTGCAATTTTATAAAAACGGTGGAATTTCCTATGAAAGGTATGATAAAATAAAAAACAACCATACCCTGACTCTGCCCGGCGGCCGGGAGATGCCCCTGACCCTGACGCAGGAGACGGTGCGGGAATACGGCGTGCGCACCGTGTCCATTGACGCGGAGGCGGGCGAGGAACTGCTGCGCCAGCGGCTGGAAGAACGGCTGGAAGAGCTGATGCAGGAGCGGGAGGGAGAAGTCCTGCAGACCGAGTTCACCGCGGTCCGGCGGGACGGTATGCTGACCGTCACCCTGGTGGCCGAGTGCAGCGAGCAGATCGGGAAAACAGTGGAATTTGAAGGCCGGATCGGCCGAAATGAAAATACGGCCGTGCCGGAACCGGAAGAAAGCACGGACTGAAACAGAGCGGAAAGTGGGGAAGCATTTTTGCACAGCAGACAAGTGGAGCTGGACATCGTCCAGCAGCAGGGGGTCTTCGGGGCGTTTGACGCCAACCTGAAGGCCCTGGAAAGTACGCTGCACGTCTCCATCCTCAGCCGGGATGGAGTGGTGGAGGTCAAAGGGGAGTCGGAGGAGGACGTTCGGACGGCCGCCGATACCCTGGAGGCCCTGAAGAAAATGAACGGCAATGGGGAGGCCATCGACGAGTTCACCGTCCTGCGGATCATCGAGCTGGTGCGCACCGGGGATGTGGAAGGGGCCCTGCGGGCCATGAAGGACGTCATCGTGGTCACCCAGAACGGCAAGCCCATCAAGTGCCGCACCCTGGGCCAGAAGGGCTATGTGGAGGCGCTGAAGGAAAACACCGTCACCATCTGCATCGGCCCGGCGGGCACCGGCAAGACCTACCTGGCGGTGGCGGCGGCGGTGGCGGCGTTCCACCGCAAGGAGGTGGAGCGGATCGTCATGAGCCGCCCGGCCATCGAGGCGGGCGAGGAGCGCCTGGGCTTTTTGCCCGGCGATCTTCAGAACAAGGTGGACCCCTACCTGCGCCCCCTGTACGATGCCCTGGACGAGATCCTGGGCCGGGAACGGGTGCAGCGGTATATGGAGAACCGCACCATCGAGATCGCGCCCCTGGCCTACATGCGCGGGCGCACTCTGAATAACTCGCTGATCATCATCGACGAGTCCCAGAACGCCTCCCTGTCCACGTTGAAAATGGCCCTGACCCGTCTGGGCGAGGGTTCCAAACTGGTGCTGACCGGCGACGTGACTCAGATCGACCTGCCCCGGCAGAGCGATTCCGGTCTGGAGACCTGCGCCCAGCTTTTGAGCGGCATCGACGACATCGCCGTGGTGCGCCTGTCCAACCGGGACGTGGTGCGCCACAAGCTGGTGCGGGATATCGTCAAGGCCTTCGACAAATATGAAGAGGGCCGCAAGGCGTCCGCGGACAAGCCCGGCCCCCGGACGAATTACGGAAGGCGGCGGTAAGATGGAACACGAAATTATTTTCGACACGGAGATCCCCGGCGGGGAGGCCCACTTCGACCTGCTGCGCCGGGTGATCTCCGCCGCCCTGGACGCCGAGGGGGTGGATGTGCCCTGTGAGGTGGATGTGCTGGTCACGGACGATGAAGCGATCCACGCCATCAATCTGGAGCAGCGCCAGGTGGACCGGCCCACCGATGTGCTTTCCTTCCCCATGTTCGACCTTCAGCCGGGGGACAAGCCGCAGGAGGACTGGGCCGACCCGGCCACCGGCCTGGTGCCCCTGGGGGACATGGTCATCTCCCTGGAGCGGTGCGCTGCCCAGGCTGAGGAGTTCGGCCACCCGCTGGAGCGGGAGCTGTCCTATCTGGCGGTCCACTCGGTGCTCCATCTGCTGGGGTACGACCACATGGACGAGGGCCCCATGAAAGCGCAGATGCGGGAGCGGGAGGAAGCGATTCTGACCAACCTGGGGATCACCCGGGAACAATAAAATGCTCAAGAAAGTTGAGGATCACCTGTCATGAGTGAAATTAAGAAAAGCGGCATCATCTCCATTGTGGGCCGGCCCAACGTGGGCAAGTCCACCCTGACCAACGCCCTGGTGGGCGACAAGGTGGCCATCGTCACCAACAAGCCCCAGACCACCCGCAACCGGATCACCGGCGTGGTCACCCGGGGAGAGTGCCAGTTCGTGCTGCTGGACACGCCGGGCCTGCACAAGGCCCGCACCCGTTTGGGGGACTACATGGTCAACGTGGTGCACCAGAGCGTGTCCGACGTGGACGCCGTGGTGCTGGTGGTGGAGCCCATCGCCCACATCGGCGCGCCGGAGGAGGAGCTGATCGGCCACATCAAGACTCTGAGCTGCCCCGGCGTACTGGTCATCAATAAGATCGACACGGTGAAGAAGGAAGATCTGCTGGCGGTCATGGCCCTGTACGGGGACGCTCTGGACTGGAAGGCCGTGGTGCCCGTGTCCGCCCAGGAGGGCGAGGGCCTGGACGAGCTGCTGGACGTTCTGGAGGCTTTCCTGCCCGAGGGACCCCAGCTGTTCCCGGACGGCATGACCTCCGACCAGCCCGAGCGGCAGGTGGCCGCTGAGATCGTGCGGGAGAAGCTGCTGCTCTGCCTGGACAAGGAGATCCCCCACGGCACCGCCGTGGAGGTCACCCAGTGGAGCGAGCGGGAGGACGGCATCATCGACATGCACGCCACTATTTATTGCGAGAAGGAGTCCCACAAGGGCATCATCATCGGTAAGAAGGGCGCCATGCTGAAGAAAATCTCCACCCTGGCCCGCCAGGATGTGGAGAACTTCATGGGCACCAAGGTCTATCTGGAAACCTGGGTGAAGGTCAAAGAAAATTGGAGAGATAATGTGAATCTGATCAAAAATTTCGGCTTCAAGGATGACTGAGAATGAGGGCCCGGAGGTATCTCCGCGGCCCTCATTTTTTGCTCCGGCGGGATTTTTTGAGATCCGAGCAACCAAACCTGTTTTTTGACGGAATATAGGGGGAAGGCGCCTGGAAAAAGCGAAAGGAGGCGTGCCCATGGAAGACAGCGGGATCGTGGAGCTGTATTGGAAGCGGGACGAGAATGCCATCCGGGAGACCGAGCGGAAATACGGACGCTATCTGCTGAAGATCGCCGAGAACATCTTATCCGATGTGGAAGACAGCCGGGAGTGCGTCAACGATACTTATTGGAAGGCGTGGAGTTCCATACCGCCCCACAGGCCGGACGTCCTCTCCGCCTATCTGGGCAAGATCGCCCGGCAATTGTCCATCGACCTGTACCGGAGGCGGAACCGGGACAAACGGAGGGCGTCGGAGTATGCCCTGTCCCTTTCCGAGCTGGAGGACTGTGTTTCTGGCGGCGACACCACCGGGCAGGAGGTGGATGCGCGCCTGCTGGCCGGGGCGGTGAGCGCGTATCTGCGCACGCTGCCTCCCGGGGCACGCCGGGCCTTTCTCGCACGCTACTACTTCATGGACTCCATTCGGGAGATCGCGGACAACAGCGGCATGAGCCAATCGAAAGTGAAAAGCCTGCTGTACCGTACCCGCTTGGGCCTGAAGGACTATTTGAAACAGGAGGGGTTCAGCGTATGAAACCGGAACAGCTCAGCGACGCCATGAGTCTGCTAGAGGACGAATTGATTGAAGAAGCCGACGCCGCACGGGGACAGAAAAAGCGGAAGGGCGGCTGGCGAAAATGGGGAGCCATGGCGGCCTGCCTGGCTTTGATCGCGGCGGTCGGGATACCGCTGCTGGTCCGCGATGCATCCCCGGCGCAGGGCGATGCCCTGCAGCCCGGCGGAGTACCGGACGCAAGCAGTACCCGGCCTGGAAATGATCCGGAAGGGACGATGCCTGCCCGGACCGATTTGCTTGTGGTGAACGAAGTGGATGGCCTTCTCAGCGCCGATATGGATGTGGAGTATTCTTCCTATACGGACGAAAAGCTGCCGTATGAGGTATGGAAAGAGATCCTGGATGATTTTCAGGAATTTACAGGCATCCGTTATGAGGATTTTATTTCAAAAGTGCCGGACACCTGGGAATCACAGAACTTTTATTCCCTGGCGGTCCGTGGCTACAAGGACGCCGGCTTACAGGACGAATACCGCCTTCACGATTATGTATTTGATTACCGGACGCAGACCGGCGGCGTAGTGACGATCGGACTCTGCGCGTTTGAAGCGCCGCTGCGGGATTGCCTGATCCTGTGTGATGACCCGCGGCAGTCTGAAATCAACGGCGTGCCGCTTGTCATTTATGGGGATGAGGATCTGTATCTGGTACAGTTTTCTTTTGAAAACGTAAACTATGACATTGAAACGAACCATGTGCCTCTGGAGGAATTGGAGGAGCTGCTGTCCGGCCTCCTCACTCCTTCCGGCAGCTGAAAAAAGCGCCTGCGCCGGGGTCATTGTCAAAGCGTGCGGGCGATGGTATAATGGGCGTAACCGATCAGCGGGAAGCAGGATTTCCCTGCGATAAAGCGGCGGCCGCGGGTAACTCTAAAGGCAAGGAGGGCTTGCCTATGACCGCGGAATTTCTTTGGAATTTGTTTTTGCGTACCGGCCTGCCGGAGGCATACCTGCTTTACCGCAAAATTTTGGGGACGTGACCGTCCCCTTACATAGGTGACGCCATGCATATCGTGACAAAGGGCATCGTCCTGCGGGAGACCAACTACAAAGAGGCGGACAAGATCCTGACCGTCCTGACCGCCGAGGGCGGCAAGCGCACGGTGAAGGCCCGTGGCTGCCGCAGGAAGGGCAGCGCCCTGGCCGCCGCGTCCCAATTACTGGCGTATTCGGACATGACCCTGTTTGAGTACAAGGATTATTATACCCTGAACGAGGGTTCCACCATCGCCCTGTTCCGCCATGTGCGGGAGGACCTGTTCAAGCTGGCCCTGGGCTCCTATTTCGCGGAGGTCGTGGAGGCGGTGGCGGAGGAGGGACACCCGGAGCCGGAGATGCTGTCCCTGCTGCTGAACTCCCTCTATGCCCTGGACACGCTGAACAAGCCGCTGCCCCTGGTGAAAGCGGCCTTTGAACTGCGCCTGCTGTGCGCGGCGGGCTACGCCCCATTGGCGGATGCCTGCGGCGTGTGCGGCGTGCCTGACCCGGAGAAGCCCTTCCTGAACCTGTCGGAGGGCGTGCTCCACTGCGCCGCCTGCCGGGCGGAGGTGGGGGACGGTATCTCCATGCCCCTGTCCCGGGGCGCTCTGGCTGCTCTGCGGTATATCGTCTACGGCGACCCTAAGCGGCTGTTCTCCTTCCAGGTGGACGAAGAAAGCCTACGCCTGCTGGGGGACGCCGCCGAGGCGTTCCTGCTGACCCAGTTGGAGCGGGGGTTCAAAACGCTGGATTTTTACAAACAATTGCAATAATAAATAAGTGAAGGGCAGGCCCCGCGGGGCCTGCCTTTTCCGTTTACCGGGAGTGTAAACCGGAAGAAAGAGGGAATCATAGAAACACAATTTTCTGAAAAGGAGAAGCAGCTATGTCCCTCATCAACAAGGAGATTGCCCCCTTCAGCGTGCAGGCGTATCACAACAACGAGTTCAAGACCGTTGCCAAGGAGGATGTGCTCGGCAAGTGGAGCGTGTTCTTCTTCTATCCCGCCGACTTTACCTTTGTCTGCCCCACCGAGTTGGAGGACCTGGCCGGAAAGTACGAGCAGTTCAAGGCCCTGAACTGCGAGATCTATTCCGTGTCCACGGACTCCCACTTCGTCCACAAGGCCTGGCACGACGCCTCCGACCGCATCAAGAAGATCAGCTACCCCATGCTGGCCGACCCCACCCACGCCCTGGCCAAAGACTTTGAGGTCCTGATCGAGGCTGACGGAATGGCCGAGCGGGGTACCTTCATCGTGGACCCCGAGGGCAGGATCGTGGGGTACGAGGTGACCGCCGGCAGCGTGGGCCGCAATGCCGACGAACTGCTGCGCAAGGTCCAGGCCTGCCAGTTCGTCCACGAGCACGGCGATCAGGTCTGCCCCGCCAACTGGAAGCCCGGCGCGGAGACCCTGAAGCCCAGCCTGGACCTGGTCGGGATGCTGTAATGGCCGCCCCGATGAATTTCAGCGCCGACCGGCTGTATGACGTGGTCGTGGTGGGCGGCGGCCCTGCGGGGCTGACCGCCGCCCTTTATCTGGCCCGTGCCCGCTATCGCGTGCTGGTGGTGGAGAAAAACTACTTCGGCGGCCAGATCACCATCACCTCTGAGGTGGTGAACTATCCCGGCGTCCACAAAACCAGCGGCGCGGAGCTGACCGAGACCATGCGCCGGCAGGCCGAGGACTTCGGCGCGGAGTTTTTGATCGCCGAGGTGGAGGGGCTGGACATGGACGGCGACGTGAAGACCGTCCGCACCAGCCGGGGGGAGTTGTACTGCTTTGGCGTGCTGCTGGCCGCCGGGGCCCATCCCAGGACCGTGGGCTTCCGGGGGGAGGAGGAGTACAAGGGCCGGGGCGTGGCCTATTGTGCCACCTGCGACGGCCAGTTTTTCACCGGAAAAGACGTGTTCGTGGTGGGCGGAGGATTCGCCGCGGCGGAGGAAAGCGTGTATCTGACCAAGTTTGCCCGCCACGTGACCATCCTGATCCGCAGGGACGACTTTTCCTGCGCCCAGTCCGTGGCGGACCAGGCCCGGAACCACGAAAAGATTACCGTGCTGACCAACACCACGGTGGAAGAGGTTTCCGGGGAAAGCGGGCTGAACTATATCCGCTACAAGAACAGCAAGACGGGCGAGACCACCGAGTTCCGGGCCCAGGATGGCGAGACCTTCGGCGTGTTCGTGTTCGCGGGCTATGAGCCCGCCACCGCCCTGGTCAAAGGGCTTGCCGAGCTGAATGAACAGGGCTATGTTCGGACTGACCGGAACCAGAAGACCAGTGTGGACGGCCTGTACGCCGCCGGAGACCTGTGCGTCAAGCCCCTGCGCCAGGTGGTCACCGCCACGGGGGACGGCGCTCTGGCCGCCACGGAGCTGGAGAAGTACGCCGCCGCCTTGCAGAAAAAGACCGGCCTGCGTCCCAGGCGCCCCGCGCCCCGGGCCGCCGCCGAACCCACTCTCTCCGCCGGGGAGCCCGGGCTGTTCACGGCAGAGATGAAGGAACAGCTGAACGGCCTGTTTACCCGTATGGCCCGGCCCCTGATGCTGAAGCTGGAGCTGGACGGCCGCCCGGTTTCCGCCGAACTGGAGGGCTATATGAATGCCCTGGCGGAGCTGACCGACAAGCTGACGGTGGAAGTAGCCGACCGGCAGGCGTCTTCGGAGACGGCCCCCTGCGTCCGAATCTGTCTGGCGGATGGAACGGAGACCGGCCTGGCGTTCCACGGCGTCCCCGGCGGGCACGAGTTTACCTCTTTTGCGCTGGGCCTGTACAACGCCGCCGGTCCCGGCCAGAGCCTGGACGCCGATGTGGAAGAAGACATCCGTGCCCTGGGCAGGCCGGTGGACGTGAAGGTGCTGGTCTCCCTGTCCTGTACCATGTGCCCGGAGCTGGTGGCCGCCGTCCAGCGTGTGGCCGCCGCCAGCCCCCATGTAAAAGCGGAGGTCTACGACCTGAACCACTTCGAGGGTCTGCGGGACAAGTACAAGGTCATGAGCGTGCCGTGCCTGGTGGTCAACGACGCCCGGGTGTCCTTCGGGAAAAAGAACATCCGCCAGGTGGTGGATCTGCTGAAGCAGTAAACAGAACGAGGTCAGGACCCGGCGCGGGTCCTGACCTCAAACTCATATTTGCGGCTGGTTTTACGACACATCGAAGCCGTTTAAAACCGCGGCGCGGATCGTTGTCTCCATGGGCCAACTGCCTTCCGAGCTTTCCTCAAAGCCGCCGATGGGGTAGACCTGCCCATTTTCCGTTTGGATCAACAGGTTTTCCGCGTCAAACAGGTATGTCGCTCCGCCCTCGATGGAGACCTGCCAGTCAAACTGTCCGCCCGGGTCCTCCGCCTTGGGAGCGAGCAGGACGGTGTTGTCAAAAATACACGCCAGGAACGCCGAGAAGTAGTTGGAGGATCGGCGGCTTTCCCCGGTGGACAGCCGGGTCACAGTCAGATGCCCGTCCGTGTCAGTCAAGGCATAAGTTCGGACATCACCGGCGATTTCGATTGCGGAATGAATATCTGCGGCACCGCTGCCCTGTACGCCTCCGTCAAAACCGCACATGATCCCGTCGGAGAAGGTGAACACCAGCGCAGTGTTGAAATCCTGACCCTCGGCCGGTTTTTGGTCATACCACACCGCGACCCGGCACCGGGCGTTGCCCACGTGGATGAGACCGGAGACGGAAGCATTGGTCTCAAAAGCTTCCAGCTTTTCGGAATCCAGCGGCTCCAGTGAGGAGAGATCAAAATCGTGCAGATACGTCAGCATCATGTCGGTACGATCGAATGTATATCCCCCGGAAGGCTGGTCCGGAAGAACAACAGTGCGGGAGGTGTACTCCATGACGGGAACGATATAGGTTCCGTACATGAGGATGGGAGTGAATTCGTAGGACATCATGTCGGCGTTTTCCAGGAACGCCGCGGCGCGCTCGGCGGGTTCCAGATTTTTGTAAGGATCGGCGCCGCCCTGGGGCGCGGGGATTCCGGTGATCTCCTCCGTGCGGGGGTAAGAATCTTTGGGCACCGTCAGGAAGCACACCGCCGCCGCCGCGCAGGCCAGCAAAGCGACGAGGATGATCCAGAAGGCGGGCTTTTTGTAGTTCATCACGCTTTTCACCCGGTCCTTTACCCCTACCTCGCCGAAGGCCAGGGGGCTTGCGGCGAGAGAGCGGCGGCGGATGCTGCAGTTCAGCAGGGCGGTGGAATAGGCCCGGCGGTCGTCCTGCTCCATGTCCGCGATGACCTTTTCGTCGCAGGCCAGCTCGATGTCCCGGCAGAACAGAACGTAGGCCAGCCACATCAGGGGATTGAACCAGTAGACCGCGAGAATGAGAAAGCCGAGGGGCTTCCACCAGTGGTCACCCCGCCTGATGTGCGCCCGTTCATGGGCGAGCACATACTCCAGGTCCCCGCCGCTGACGGAGTAGGGCAGATAGATCACGGGCCGGAAAAAACCCAGCACAAAGGGGGAGTCGGTCCTGTCGCTCTGGCGGATATTGTCCCGCAGGAGGGTCGCCGCCCGCATACGGCGCTTCAGCAAAAGGAAGCTGACGGCGGAGTAGAGGAGCAGAGCGGCGAGGCCAGCGAGCCAGACCCGGGATGCGATAAAGGTCACGATCTGCAGCGGGTTCGCGCTGGCCAGCGGCGCCGGTGCAAGGCTTGTGGAAATGACAGGGTTGACGGCCTGATCGAGGACAGGAATGCCGCTGTCGATGACCGGTGCGGCTTCGGTGACAATGTTTGCCGGAATGGTCTCGGCACTGGGGATCAGACTCAGGGTGCTCTCCAGGGAGACGGGACAGACCAGGCGCAGTGCCACAAGGCCCCAGAGCAGGCAGAAGATCCACCGGGGTGCTTTCCGGAAGATGAGCCGCAGCACCAGAACGGCCAGGACCAGCCAGCTTGCCGTGATGCTCAGGTTGACCAGCTTCAAAAACAACGCTTCCATAAAGCCCTCCTATTTCTCAATGATGCGCCGGATCTCCTCGATTTCCGTGTCAGACAGCTCCTGACGCCGGGCAAAGGCGGCGATGAAGGCGGGCAGGGAACCCTCAAATTTCTTTTCCACCAGCTCGTCCAGCTCGCTGAGCTGGGCTTCCTCTTTGGAGATCAACGAGGTCACGATGGTGTTTTCATTTTTCAGCACGCCCCGGTCGCTCAGACGCTTGATGACGGTGTAGGTGGTCGTTTTTGACCAGCCCAGCTTTTCCTTGCACAGCCGGGCCAGTTCGGAGCTTTTTACCGGCTCGTGGTCCCAGAGGATCAGGCAGAAGCGGTATTCGCTTTCAAAGATCTTCGGCGTGGACATGGGACATTCCTCCATTCTAATAGGTTAGTACACTGTCATTCTAATCAATTAGACCGACTTTGTCAAGAAAAATGGGCGCGGTGCAATTTCGCACCGCGCCCAAACGGATCTTGTTATTTTTTCACATTCAGCGCCCGCATGGCGTTCAGAATGGCGAGGACGGCCACGCCCACGTCGGCGAAGACCGCCAGCCACATGGTGGCGATGCCCACGGCGCCGAGGATCAGCACCAGGGCCTTGACGCCCAGAGCGAAGACGATGTTCTGCTTGACGATGCCCAGGGTGCGCCGGGCGATGGCGATGGCGTCCGCGATCTTGGAGGGCTTGTCATCCATCAGCACCACGTCGGCGGCCTCAATGGCGGCGTCGGAGCCGAGGGCGCCCATGGCGATGCCCACATCGGCCCGGGAGAGCACCGGCGCGTCGTTGATGCCGTCGCCCACGAAGGCCAGCGCGCCCTTGGGGGAGGTCTCCTTCAGCAGGGACTCCACCCGCTCCACCTTGTCGGCGGGCAGCAGCCGGGTGTGGACCTCGTCCAGCCCCAGCTGGGCAGCCACCGCCTCGCCCACCTCCTTGGCGTCGCCGGTCAGCATGACGGTCCTGCGCACGCCGCGCTTTTTCAGGGCGGCAATGGCCTGGGCAGCGTCGGGCTTGACCTCGTCGGAGACGATCAGGTACCCCAGATACTGTCCCTCCCGGGCGACGTGCACCACGGTGCCCACCTCGCTGACCAGGGCGAAGGAAACGCCCAGCTCATTCATCAGCTTGTCGTTGCCGGCACAGACGGTCTGCCCGTCCACCTGAACCTGTACGCCCCGGCCGGACAGCTCCCTGGCGTCGGACACGCGGCCCGTATCCAATTCACCGTCCCAGGCCTCTTTGATGGAGCGGGAGATGGGGTGGTCGGACCAGGACTCCGCCAGGGCCGCCAGCTCCAGCAGCTCGGCTTCTTCGCAGCCCTCCGGGTGAACGGAGGTGACCCGGAACACGCCCCGGGTCAGGGTGCCCGTCTTGTCAAAGACCACGATCTCGGTCTTGGCCAGCACCTCCAGATAGTTGCCGCCCTTGACCAGAATGCCCGCCCGGGAAGCCCCGCCGATGCCGCCGAAGAAGGACAGGGGCACCGAGATGACCAGGGCGCAGGGGCAGGAGACCACCAGGAACACCAAAGCCTGATGGAACCACTTGCCCCAGTCGCCGCCGCCGATCAGCGGGGGCAGCACCGCCAGCAGCACCGCGCCGATGACCACGGCGGGGGTGTAGTACCGGGCGAATTTGGTGATAAAGTTTTCCGCCTTGGCCTTGCGGCTGCTGGCGTTTTCCACCAGATCCAGGATCTTGGACACGGTGGATTCCCCAAAGGGCTTGGTGACCCGGATGCGCAGCAGACCGGATTCGTTCACGCAGCCCGAGATCACATCGTCCCCCGGGGCCACCTCACGGGGCAGGGACTCGCCGGTTAAAGCGGCGGTGTCCACCGCCGAGGTCCCCTCCAGCACCACGCCGTCCAGGGGGATCTTCTCGCCGGGCTTGACCACGATCACGTCGCCCACGGCGACCTCCTCCGGGTCCACCTGCTCCACGCTGCCGTCCCGCTCCAGGTTGGCGTAGTCGGGGCGGATGTCCATCAGGGCGGAGATGTTCTTCCGGGATTTGCCCACGGCGCAGCTCTGGAACAACTCGCCCACCTGGTAGAACAGCATGACGAAGACGGCCTCCGGGTATTCCCCGGTGGCAAACGCGCCCACGGTGGCCAGGGCCATCAGGAAGTTTTCGTCAAAAACCTGGCCGTGGGCAATGTTGCGCACAGCGTCCCAGAGCACATCCCAGCCGATGACGGCGTAGGGAACCAGGAAAATGACCGCCCGCACCCAGCTGTCGAAGGGCAGCAGGGCGGCGATGATCAGCAGCGCGGCGGATAATAGGATGCGCAGCAAGGTTTTTTTCTGTTTCCGGCTCATAAAAGCCACCCTCTTTATAGATTGATGACGCAGTCCGGCTCGATCTTTTTGCAGAGCTTGACCACCTGCTTCATAATGTCATCAAACCGCGCGTCGTCGGCGTCCACGGTCATCTTCTGGGTCAGAAAGCTGACGGTGGCATCGTTTACCCCGTCCAGCTTCTTGATGCCGTTTTCCATCTTGGCGGCGCAGTTGGCGCAGTCCAGATCGGTCAGCTTGAATGTCTTTTTCATTGCAGGTTCCCCCTCTTTATATGATCCCATGCAAGCGAAGTCTGCATGGGATTATTCGCCATCTTTTCCGGTTGCCCCGGCAGGGGCGAGGAAAAGGGCTGAAATCAAAATATAATAGCCGCGTTGCGGATATTATTCCTTGATATGTTCCATGCCCTGGCCTAAAATCGTGCGTACATGCCCGTCGGCCAGAGAGTAGAAGACGGTTTTGCCCTCCCGGCGGTATTTGACCAGCTTGCTCTGCTTCAGGCAGCGCAGCTGGTGGGAGATGGCCGACTGGCTCATGCCCAGCAGCTGGGCGATGTCGCACACACACATCTCCGACTCAAACAGGACGTACAGGATGCGGATGCGGGTGGAGTCGCCGAAGACCTTGAACAGCTCGGCCAGGTCGTAGAGGACCTCCTCGTCAGGCATTGCGGCGTTGACCTTTTCCACGATATCCTCGTGGACGTGCATGAATTCACAGCACGCCAGTTCCTCCGGTTCTGCCATGTTTTCTTCACTCCTTCATATGAACGTTTGTTCATATGTTATTATAAACGTGACGGCAAAAATGTCAACCCCTGATTTTGCCTTTGGACGAGAAAATCTTGTAAAGTGCGTTCATTTGTGAGAAAATAGGGGCAGTAAAGCGAGGGAACGCATATGACCGATCTGTTTGAAAAATCCATCCGCACCCTGGAGCTGCCCCGGGTGCTTGAAATGCTCTCCGCCCAGGCGTCCACCGAGGAGGGGAAGGAGCGCTGCCTGGCTTTGCGCCCCAGCACCGACGCCGACGAGGTCCAGCGCCGCCTGCAGGAGACCAGCGCCGCCTTTCAGATGCTGGTCACCAAGGGGTCGCCCAGTCTGTCGGGGGTCAAGCCGGTCCGCGCCGCCCTCCAGCGGGCCGACATGGGGGGCACTCTGAACACCCGGGAGCTGCTGGATATCGCGGCCGTACTGCGCGCCGCCCGCTCCGCCCGGGAGTACGGCCTGGACGAGGGGGAAAAGACGGTCATCAGCCATCTGTTTGCCTCCCTGACCGCCAACAAGTTCCTGGAGGAAAAGATCACCACCTCCATCGTGGGGGAAAACGAGATCGCCGACGCCGCCAGCCCGGAGCTGGCCTCCATCCGCCGGCACATCCGGGCCACCTCCTCCAAGGTGCGGGACATTCTGAACAAGCTGCTGTCCTCCAACCAGGCCAAGTACCTGCAGGAGACCATCGTCACCCAGCGCTCGGGGCGCTACGTGGTGCCCGTCAAGTCGGAGCATAAAAACGACATCCCCGGTCTGGTCCACGACGTGTCCGGCTCGGGCGGCACCTTTTTCATCGAGCCCATGGGCGTGGTGAAGGCCAATAACGAGCTGCGGGAGCTGGAGGCCAAGGAGGAGAAGGAGATCGAGCGCATCTTGGCCGAGCTGTCTGCCGAATGCGCCCAGTTCAGGGACGATATTGCCCAGGACTACGACCTGATCGTCATGATCGACTGCATCTTCGCCCGGGCCCAGCTGTCCGCCCGGATGAAGGGGATGGAACCCAGGCTCTCCGACAAGGGGATGAACCTGCGCCGCGCCCGCCACCCGCTTCTGGACCCCAACAAGGCGGTGGCCAACGACCTGATGCTGGGGGAGGAGTTCGATACCCTGGTGATCACCGGCCCCAATACCGGCGGCAAGACGGTGACGCTGAAGACCTTCGGCCTGCTGACCCTGATGGCCCAGTGCGGCCTGCACATCCCCGCCGACGACGGCTCCACCGTGCGGGTGTTCTCCCGGGTGCTGGCCGACATCGGCGACGAGCAGTCCATCGCACAGAACCTGTCCACCTTTTCCTCCCATATGGTGAACATCGTGGGTATTCTGAACGAGGCTGACTATGAGACGCTGATCCTCTTTGACGAGCTGGGGGCGGGCACCGATCCGGTGGAGGGCGCGGCCCTGGCCGCCGCTATCATCGAGTCCGCCCGGGAGATGGGGGCGCTGGTGTGCGCCACCACCCACTACGCCGAACTGAAGGTGTATGCCATGACCACGGCGGGGGTCCAGAACGCCTCCTGCGAATTCAATGTGGAGACCCTGGCCCCCACTTACCGGCTGCTGATCGGTATTCCCGGCAAGTCCAACGCCTTCGCCATCTCCCAGCGGCTGGGCCTGCCCGAATATATCATTCAGAAGGCCGCCGCGCGGCTGGATGCCGAGAACGTGCGCTTTGAGGACGTGCTGACCCAGCTGGATGCCCAGCGCCAGGCCATGGAGCAGGAGAAGGAAAAGGCCGCCCGCCTGCGCCGGGAGATGGAGGAGTCCACCAGGACCGCCCGGGAATACCGCCAGAAGATCGAGCATGAGCGGGAGAAGGCTGTGGAAAAGGCCAAGGCCGAGGCCCGGGCGATCATCGACGAGGCCCGGAGGACCGCGGATGAAACGTTTAAGGAACTGAACGACATGCGCAAACAGCAGGAAAGGGAGACCGACTGGCAGAAGGTGAACGACCAGCGCTCCGGCCTGCGGCATAAGCTTAACGAGGCGGAAAATGCCCTGGGTGTACGCCAGGAGGAGGCCCCACCGCCGCCCACCCGCCCGGCCGTAGCGGGGGATACGGTGGAGCTGGTGAAGATGGGCACCCAGGCCACCGTGCTCAGCGTCAGCAAGGACGGCGTGCTCCAGCTTCAGGCGGGTATCCTGAAGATCTCCGCCCGGCAGGACGAGGTGCGCGTGATCGAAGGGGAGACCCAGAGCCAGAAAGAAGCCAAAAAGTTCATCCAGCGCTCCGAGCGCAAGCTGCGCTCCATGGCGGCCTCCTCCGAGATCGACCTGCGGGGCATGATGAGCGACGAGGCCGTAGCGGCTGTCGAGCTGTTTCTGGACACCGCCATGCTGGGCAAGCTGACCCAGGTGACCATCATCCACGGCAAGGGCACCGGCGCCGTGCGCAAGGCCGTCCGGGACTACCTGAAGCGCAGCAAATACGTCAAGAGCTTCCGCCCCGGCCGCTACGGCGAAGGCGAGGATGGTGTTACCGTGGTGGAGCTGAAATAAAACCCCCGTCCGCCCCGCAGGGCAGAAGGGGGTCCGCGGGGGAAACAGGGTTGCCCCCGCGAGGCGCGGCCCGGAGCGAAGCGAAGGCTTTCCGCAGAAAGCCTTCGCGCCGTGAGGATGGTGTTACCGTCGTGGAACTCAAATAGCAGATGCGTTGATCGGTTACATTTTTTGTTTAAAATATCATTGACGGTTGGGCGTAAATTTGCTATTCTATTAGAAAGAAAACCCTTTGTACCTTTTGTCATCACATTACGTGGGGAGAAATGCTTTATGTATATGAAAGAAGCGGTTGTGAACAATCAGGTCGGTCTGCACGCAAGACCCGCTACCTTCTTTATCCAGAAGGCGAACGAGTTCAAAAGCTCCATCTGGGTGGAAAAAGACGAACGCCGGGTCAACGCCAAGAGCCTGTTGGGCGTCCTCTCCCTCGGTATCGTGAAGGGAACCGCCATCAACCTGATCGCGGATGGTGCCGACGAGAAGGAAGCCGTGGAGGCTCTGGTGGAGCTCATCTCCAGCAATTTCTCCGAGTAAGCTGTAACAAAAGCGCCGCGCCAGAAAGGCGCGGCGCTTTTTCCATTAAGTAACCACTGACTCATGCATCTGCGGCGCCTTGCGGAAATTTTGCGTCATCAATGCGTTGCGGCTTCTTGCCGTACACAAAGTACGCCTGCGAAACCGCGCCTTTTTCTGACGCAATATTTCTCGCAATTTGCTCTTGCCGATTGAATCAGTGGTTACTTCACAGGTGAGCAGTATGGCAACAAGTCCCAGCCGCCATTATGACCGACAACTGGATCAGATCTGCCGCAAGGAGGACAGACTTTTCGCTGATTGTGAGCGGGAAGAACGGCCCTCTACGGGACTGTTGGCAAAAATCGAGGCCAAGATCCCCGCCAAGCTGGTGGGCACCATGGATCTGGCATTTTACAAGGCCTTCCAGGTACTCTTTGAGAAGGGGACCGGCCTGTTGCGCCGCACCATCGCGGAGAAAAAGCTGAAGGCAGACCGGTTCATCCGGGAATATTATCTGAAGGAACACCCCACGGCCGAGCGGGTGGAGGCGTTTTACAAGAGCGCCCGGCTGGGCGGTGTGCTGTCCACCCTCCTGGCCACGGCGGAGGGGTGCGTGCTGGGCCTGCTGGGCCTGGGTTTACCCGACATCCCCATTTTGATGTCCCTGCTGCTGCGCACCGTGTACCAGACGGCCCTGCGCTACGGCTTCCGCTATGACAGCCAGCAGGAACGTTACTTTATCCTGCTGGTGCTCTCCGCCGCCCTGGCCAAGGGAAACGAGCGCAAGGAGTACAGTCTGCGGGCTGACCAGGTGGGTCGGGCCATCGACCGCAAGGAGTGGTTCAGCTTCAACCTGAACGAGCAGATGCAGGAGACCTCCAAGGCTCTGGCCCGCTCCATGCTGGTGCCCAAGTTTATCCAGGGCTATACCTTTGTGGGTGTGGTGGGCGGCCTGCACAATTTTTCCGCCAGCCGCCGGGTGGCGAACATGGCGAATCTGAAGTATCAGCGGCGCTTCCTGGAAAAGAAGAAACGGGAGGGCTGAACGCCCGCAAGGAGGGTTTTATGACCTTCGACGAACTGAAAGAAAAGGCCCACAGCCTCCCCATGAAGCCCGGCGTGTATATCATGCAGAACGCCAAAAACGAGGTCATCTATGTGGGCAAGGCCAAGGCGCTGAAAAACAGAGTTTCTCAGTACTTCGCCAACTTGGCCTCCCACACGGAAAAAACCCGGGCCATGGTGGCCCAGATCGACCACTTTGACGTCATCATCGCCGACTCGGAATTTGAGGCTCTGGTACTGGAAAACTCCCTGATCAAGCGCCACAAGCCCCATTACAACATTTTGCTCAAGGACGACAAGGGGTACCCCTACATCCGCCTGGCGGTGAATGAGGAGTATCCCCGCTTTTCTCTGTCCAACCGGGTCCACGACGACGGGGCCCGCTACTTCGGCCCCTACGGCGGCCGCAGCGCCACCTGGGACATTGTGGACGCCCTGCGCTCCGCCCTGAAGCTGGCCTCCTGCAATAAGATATTCCCCCGGGATATCGGCAAGGAGCGCCCCTGTCTCAACTACCACCTGGGCAAGTGCGCCGGGTGGTGCCGCCCAGAGATGCCCCAGGAGGCGTACCGGGAGGCCATGGACCAGGCCATCCGCCTGTTGGAGGGCAAGTTCCGTGAGGTGGGGGACGAGCTTTTAGCCGAAATGGAACAGGCGGCGGAGGACCTGCGCTTCGAGCGGGCCGCCGAGCTGCGGGACCGCTACAAGGCTATTGAGCTGCTGGGCAAACGGCAGAAGGTGCTGGCCGGGTCCTTGGCGGACACCGACGTGGTGGGCTTTCACCGGGGCGAGGCCAAGAGCTGTTTCGTGGTGCTCCACTTCGTGGACGGTGAGCTGGCCGCCAAGGACTGGGAGCTGATGGAGACCCCCATGGAGGAGGACGACACCGAAGTCATCTCCGCCCTGGTGCGCCAGTTCTACGCTCCCCGCAACCAGTTTCCCAAACAAATTTTGCTGCCCTGCGAGCTGGAGGACGAAGTTCCTCTGACCCGGATGCTGTCGGAACAGGCCGAGCGCCGGGTGAACCTGGTCACCCCCCAGCGGGGTGCCAAGATGGACCTGATCAAGCTGGCCAACACCAACGCCCGGGAGGAAGTGGAGCGCGCCACCACCCGCCAGGAGCGCACCAACAAGCTGCTGGAGGCCCTGGGTAAACTGCTGGGCCTGGAGGGGCCGCCCCGCCGGATCGAGGCCTTTGACATCTCCAACACCGGCGCGGACGATATTGTGGCTTCCATGACCGTGTTTGTGGACGGCAAGCCCCGCAAGCGGGATTACAAGCATTTCAAGCTAAAGGATATGACCGGCCCGGACGATTACGCGTCCATGGCCCAGGTCATCACCCGGCGGTTCACCCATTATAAAAACGGGGACGAGAACTGGAACGAGAAGCCCGACCTGCTGCTCATCGAC
This sequence comes from Oscillospiraceae bacterium, assembly GCA_051867655.1. GTDB lineage: Bacteria > Bacillota > Clostridia > Oscillospirales > Oscillospiraceae > JAJPXI01. The sequence goes on along the minus strand of JBJDYV010000027.1, from coordinate 97,928 downwards.
GGCGGCAGCGTCCACGCGAAGACGGCGGTGGACGCTTTGAGTACGCTGGGCCTGTCCGTCCCCACCTTTGGCATGGTGAAGGACGACCGCCACCGCACCCGGGCCCTGGCCGCCCCCGACGGGCGGGAGATCGGTATTCAGCAGAACCAGGCCCTGTTTGCCCTGATCGGCACCATCCAGGAGGAGACCCACCGCTTCGCCATTGAGTTCAACCGCGCCCAGCACGCCCAGAAGGTGAAGGGCTCGGTGCTGGACAAGATCCCCGGTGTGGGTCCCAAGCGGAGGGCCGACCTGCTCAAGCACTTCAAAAGCGTCAAGAAGATCAAAGCCGCCTCCCTGGCCGAGCTGGAGAAGGCCGTGGATAAGCGCACCGCCCAGGCGGTTTATGAATACTTTAAACCCACCGAGGAGGAAACAACATGAGAGTGATCTCCGGCACGGCCCGGGGCCGCAGGTTGAAAGAACTGCCCGGCCTGGACACCCGGCCCACCACCGACAAGGTGAAGGAGTCCGTTTTCAACATCATCCAGTTCGACATTGAGGGCCGGAAGGTCCTTGACCTGTTCGGCGGCACCGGGCAGATGGGCATCGAGGCCCTGTCCCGGGGGGCGGAGCATGTCACCTTCGTGGACCTGGCTCCCGCCGCCGTCAGCATCATCCGGCAGAATCTGGAGACCACGGGCTTTACCGGCTCTGCCCGGGTAGTGCAGAGCGACTGGCGGGCGTTTTTAAGCTCCTGCCGGGAAAAATTCGACCTGATTTTCCTGGACCCGCCCTACAAAACCCCCATGCTGGAAAACGCTTTGGAGACCATCGCGGCAATTGACATCTTGTCGGAACATGGTATAATAGTCTGCGAAAGTCCGCTGGATAAGGAACTGCCTGATCTTGCGGCGCCCTATGAGAAGGGCAGAGACTATAAGTACGGTAAGATCAAGGTGACGCTGTATCACAAGGCGCACTGAGCAAGGCTGAAGACATTACCGCAGAACGGTGTGAGCATATATGAAAACCGCCATCTACCCCGGCAGTTTTGACCCCGTTACCCTGGGGCATTTGAACGTGATCAAGCGCGCTGCGCAGGCGTTTGACAAGCTGATCGTCTGCGTCATGGTCAATTCCAGCAAGCAAGGTCTGTTTACCCCCGAGGAGCGGGTGGACCTGATCCAGCGTGTGACCAAAAATCTGCGCAATGTGGAAGTGGACTGCTCCAATGAGCTGCTGGCCGACTATGCCCGGCGCAAGGGTTCCCGGGTGGTGGTCAAGGGCCTGCGCGCGGTCTCCGACTATGAAAAAGAGGTCCAGATGGCGGTCATCAACCGCAAGCTCTATCCCAATCTGGACACCTTTTTTATCCCGTCCAGTGAGAAGTATACGTACTTAAGTTCCACCGTGGTCAAGGAGATGGCCCGGTACGGAGCCGACCTGTCCGATTTTGTCCCCCGGGAGATCATTGCGGACGTGGAAGCCAAGTTCAAAAAAAGTAAGGAGGAATCCTGATGGCCAGCGGAGTGGAAGAATTACTGGACATCCTGTATGAGATGATTGACGAGGCCAAAAATGTGCCGCTGAGTTCGGACAAATGCATGATCGAGCGCGACCGCGCACTGGATTTGCTTGACGATATCCGCGCCCAGTTTCCCATGGAGCTGAAGGAGGCCAAGAAGCTGCTGGACAACCGGACGGAGTACATCAACGCCGCCAAGCGCGAGGCGGAGGCCATGAAGAAGCAGGCCCAGGAGGAAGCCCGCCAGATCGTGGCGGAGGACCAGCTGCTGGCCCAGGCCCGCCAGAAGAGCAGCGAGATGATCCGGGTGGCCGAGGAGCGCGGCCGGGAGCTGCGCCGGGCGGCCAATGAGTACTGTGAGGACGCCCTGCGGCGCACTGAGGAGGCCGTGGCCGAGGCGTATGAGGAAATCAAGCAGTCCCGCACCCGGTTCCGCGCCGCCGCAGGCGCCGGACAGCCCGCCCAGAGCAGCGGCCGCCAGGTGTATGACGCCGCGAAGGATGAAGACTGAATCAAAATGAAAACCGCCCCTTACGGCAAAGCCGTAAGGGGCGAACTTTTTGTGGCGTCTGTTACCCGCAATTCAGGCCGATGATGAAAATGACCAGGGCCGCGATGGTGATCGCGATCCAGCCGATCCACCGGGAGAACAGTTCCCAGCCGGAGGGCTCGGCGTCCTCGGGGTCCTGAATACGGAAGCTCAACTGGAAGCGGAACAGGGCGTCGGCGTACAGAATGGAGAAGGCGCAGAGCACGCAGATAAGCACACCCAGCAGAAAGATTCCGAAGGAGCCCCGCTGGACCTCGTCAGGCTCCAGGGCCACCCGGAGGATGGTGGTAACGCCGGGCGCATAGTCGGCCGCCGTTTTTTCGCTTCCAGCGACCTCCACCCGGATGAAGGAATCGGGATCGTCCAGGCCCGGAATATAGTTTTCACCGTTTTCGTCGAACAGGGGGAAAACCGTGCTGCCCGGCAGATAGCCGCCCCGGAACAGCAGAGTATCCTTTTCCCATACCTCCACTCCAATCAGCTTGCCGGCAAAAACGCTGCTGTCGGAAACGGCCGCGGGGTCGAGCACGATGGTATAGGGCCCAAAATGGGTATCCCCCCAAGCATATTCCACCACAGGGCCGGGGGAGACGGTGAATACGGCTTTTTGGCCGCCGATCTTTCCGGAGTATGTCGTGACCCCGCCGGCCGTGCGGCAGCGCAGGTATTCGTCCTGGTATGGAATGACCTGCTGGCGGCCCACGGCACAGTATAGGATCAGAAACAGCAGAATCAGAACGGCCTGGATCAAAATCATGACCCGCTGGGGCCGGGTCAGATCAAGCCACTTTTGTTTCATCATGACACCCCTCCTTTTCTGAATCCAGTATAAACCTTACATTTGGGGGAAGGTCAAGATTTTTTTAAATATTTCAAATGGGACATCCCGTGGGGTGCATATAATTTTTTTGAATCGGGAGGTGAGTGGGGATGTCCAGAATTTTATCCCGGCAGTGGGCGCGGGATTTACTGCTGGGGTTGGTGCTGCTGGCGGCCACGCTGGCGCTGGTGGTCTGGCCGCAGCAGTCCATGGACGCCGCGAAGACCGGCCTGCAGCTCTGTTATAACGTGATCATTCCGTCGCTGTTCCCCTTCTTCGTCCTGTCCAGCCTGGTGGTGGAGCTGGGGCTGGCGGGCTATGTGGGGCGCGCTCTGGAGAGGATCATGCGCCCCCTGTTCAACGTGCCCGGCTCCTGCGCCTCCGCCGTGGCGTTGGGGTTCATCGGCGGCTACCCCGTGGGGGCGCGGACGGCCATCTCCTTGTATGAAAAAGGCATGTGTACCAAGACCGAGGCCGAGCGCCTGCTGGCCTTCTGCAACAACTCCGGCCCGGCCTTTATTCTGGGCGTGGTGGGAGCGGGGATCTTTTCCAGCAGCCGGGTGGGCGTGCTGCTCTATCTGGCCCATGCGGCGGCCTCCCTGTGTATCGGTATCCTGTTCCGCTTCTACAAGCGCGGGGAGCGGGGCGGGGAAGAGGGCGGACGCCTGAATTTTCAGGCCCAGCGCCTGAGCGCGGCGTTCACCGGCTCGGTAAAAAATTCCTTTCTGAGTACCCTCAATATCTGCGCCTTTGTGGTGTTTTTTACCGTGGTCATCCGGATGCTCATCGTGTCAGGGGCTTTACCTGCCCTGGCGGGGGCGCTGAGCACCCTGCTGTCCCCCCTGGGTATGACCGAGCAATGGGGGGAGCGGCTGCTGACCGGCGTGCTGGAGATCTCCTCCGGCGTGTGGTCCCTGGTGGGGGACGGCTCCCTGTCCGGGCGGCTGTCCATGGCGGCCTTTATGCTGGGGTGGGCGGGCATCTCCGTCCACTGTCAGGTGCTCTCCTTCCTGGGCGGCAGCGGCCTGTCGGTGCGCACCTATCTGGCGGGCAAGATGCTCCACGGCGGCCTGTCCGCCCTGTTTGTGGGGGCGCTGGTTCGCGTGTTTCCCCTGGAGGCCCAGGTGTCCGCCTATCTGGCGGAGCAGGTGGAGGGGATCGCCTCTCTGGACTTTGCCACCGCTCTGACGGTCTCCACCGTGTGTGCCTGGGTGGTTTGGTTGGCCTTTTTTGTGATTGCGGCCCGGGCGGTGCGAAAAACCAGTGGAAAACGGCGCGGACATGTAGTATAATGTCTCTAAATGAGAGGGAAAGAGGGGAATTCCGTGCTGTTCACCAAGAAGATCGAACCCCGCTGCGCCTATTGCAAACGGGGCGCTGCTCTGGATGAGGAGCAGGTGATCTGCCTGAAGAAGGGCGTGGTCTCCGCGGGGGGAAGCTGCCGCGCGTTTCGGTATGATCCCCTGAAGCGGGTGCCTCCCATGCCCGCCGCCCTGGAGCTGGGAAAGCTCCGGGACGAGGACTTCGTTCTTTAACTTTACATCACAGGAAAACCCGGGTGAGCCGTTTTTGGAACGGCCCACCCGGGTTTATTTCATGGTATGCTTTTAATGCTTTTGAAGGGTGTTGTCCCGATTCTTCACAACGCTGACCACCATGCCGGACAGGGCGAACAGGGCGATGGCGTTGGGAATGACCATCAGATAGTTGAAAGCATCGGTCAGCTCCCAGACCAGGTCGTTGGACATCATGGTGCCCAGGAAGACGAAGATCAGGCCGATGATGGTGTAGATGGTGGTGCAGAGCTTGGGATTCTTTTTGCCGAAGAGGTACACCACGTTGATCTTGCCGAACATATTCCAGCTGAGAACGGTGGAGAACGCGAAGAAGAACAGGCAGACGGCCACGAAGATCGCACCGAAGCCAGAGCCGAAAACGGAACCGAACGCGGTCTGGGCCAGATTGGCTTTGCCGATGGTCTCGGTGACAGCGCCCACATAACCGCCAGCCAGCGGGCCGTCCTTGGTGTACAGGGTGGAGATGATGACCAGAGCATTCAGGGTCAGGACCACAAAGGTGTCGATGAACACGCCGATCATGGCGACCACGCCCTGGTCGTGGGGGTCCTTCACATTGGCCTGGGCGTGGGCGTGGGGGGTGGAACCCATACCGGCCTCATTGGAGAACAGGCCGCGCTTGGCACCCTGGCTGATGGCGGCCTTGATGCCGGCACCGAAGGCGCCGCCCAGGATCGCCTGGGGCTGGAAGGCGTACTTGAAGATCATGCCGATGGTGGCGGGGATGTACTTGATGCGGGCGATCAGGACCACAAGGCCGCCCAGCAGGAAGATGCAGGCCATGACGGGAACGATCTTCTCGGTGACAGCGGCCAGGCGCTGTACGCCGCCCAGGAAGATGATGGCGCAGATGATGACCAGAACGATGCCCACGATCCAGGAGGGGATGTGGAAAGCATTTTCAAAGGTGGAGCCGATGGAGTTGGACTGGACCATGCAGCCGAAGAAGCCCAGGGCCAGGATGATGGCCACGGCGAAGAAGCCGGCCAGGAACTTGCCGAACTTGCCCTTGAAGGCGGTGGTGATGTAGTACACGGGGCCGCCGTGGATGTTGCCGTCGGCATCTGCCTGGCGGGTCTTGATGGCCAGGGTGGCCTCCGCGTAGATGGTGGCCATGCCCAGGAAGGCGATGATCCACATCCAGAAGATGGCGCCGGGGCCGCCGGTCAGGATCGCGCCGGAGGCGCCGACGATGTTGCCGGTGCCCACCTGGGCGGCGATGGCGGTGGCCAGAGCCTGGAAGGAACTCATGCCGCTTTTCTGCTTGCCGCCCCGCAGGGACAGGTTTCCGAAGACCTTCCGCATGCCCTCGCCGAAGCAGCGCACCTGGACGAAACGGGTGCGGATGGAGTAGAACAGGCCTACGCCGATGAGCAGGACGATGAGAATGTAGCTGGACAGGTAGTTGTTGATGTTGACGACGATGGGATACAATGCTGATTCGATGGATGCGATCATGTCAATTTCCCCTTCTCTTAAATTTGCGGCAAACGAAAAAGCCAGACCGGCGCCTCTCCACGCCTGATCTGGCTCTGAATACAACACAAAAACGGAGCGGACGCTATGCGTCCAGCCGCTGTTGTTTCATCACTCTGTCCTTTTGCCTGAGAGATTCGCGCCGCCGCCATTGGCTGCGCTTTGCACCTTCGGCATCCCCGCGGAGGGGACTTCTCCAGAGCCACATCCATCTACAGTCCTCATTCCCCGCGGGGAACACCTGAGAGTTTCGCTCCTTCGGTAAGCCAACCGGCTTTTTCCTGCAGACTTCGCTTGTCGCTATTTGATTGTGCAGATGACTATACCACTGGAAGGGAGGTTTGTCAAGCTTTAAAATTTTTTCTTGCTTTATGTCGGATCTTCCGCCTGCAGGTCTCCCTCCGCGCCCAATATGGTGTGGCAGTCGTTCAGGGCCTTCTGCAGCTTCTGATAGACCGCGTCGGTGACAGTGGTCTTGTCGCCGCTCTCATACTCCTCCATGGCGGCGTACACATCCAGCAGCACCATGCGCTCGCCGTTGATCTTCTGCCCCTTGTTGAGCATATAGAAGGGAACATAGCTGACGCTCTCCACGGTGGTTTCGCCGGTCACAAGATCCTTTTTCAGCTCCAGGTTCAGCAGCACTGTGGTGTCGGTGTACTCGTAGGTCTGGGAGGAGATGAAATTGCCCAGGGAATAGCACACGAAGCCGGTGTTGCCCGCCTCGGTGGTCACGAATTCATAGGGCTCCAGCACGTGGGGGTGGCCGCCCAGCACCAGGTCGGCGCCCAGGTCGATCATGGTTTCGGCCATCTGCTGTTGATAGGTGTTGGGAGTCAGCCGGTACTCGATGCCCCAGTGCATGACCACGGCGATCAGGTCACAGCCCAGCGCCCGGGCGGCGGCCATGTCGGACTCCAGCAGGGCGGTGTCCGGGGTGGACATGGTGGTGGCGTAATCGGTGTTGAACAGGTTGATGCACCACTCCTTGCCCGAGGGGACGGGGATGCCGTTGGTACCGTAGGAGTAGGCCAGGAAGGCGATGGAGATGCCGCCGCAGTCGGCCACCACGATGCCGTGGTTGGAGTCCCGCTCCTCCTGGTTGCGGTAGGTGCCCACATGGGAAAGCCCGATGGAGTCCAGGGTGTTCAGGGTGCGCTCCAGGCCGGAGAAGCCCCGGTCCAGGGAGTGGTTGTTGGTGGTGGACAGCAGGTCAAAGCCCATGTCCTTCAGGGCGACGCCCAGCTCGTCCGGGGTGTTGAAGGCGGGGTAGCCCGAGTAGTTGGGACCTCCGGAAAAGGTGGTCTCCAGGTTGCCCACGGCCAGGTCGGCGGCCTCCACCCACGGCCTGGCATAGCGGAGCATGGGCGAGTAATCATAGGTCCCGGTTTCCGCCACATAGGCGTCGTTGGTCTGAGGCATATGGCTCATGATGTCCCCGGCGACCGTCAGCGTGGCGGTGATGGGCTCCGGCGGCGGCGTGGGCGTGGGATTGGGCGTGGGCGTAGGCGTGGGGGCAGCCGAGACCGAAGGCGTGACCTCCTGGGAGGGGGGTACGGCGTCGGCGGACGGCTCGGAAGACGTACATCCGGACAACAAGAGCAGTGCAAACAAAAGAGCCAGCAGCTTTCGCATGGGATTCGACCTCTTTTTCGCTTCATATTCTTTCCGTAGAATATTATAGACGCTTTTCCTTGAAACCGCAACGTAAAAGCGGTAGGATAATGAAAAAGGGGGGAAAATCATGCTCCGTGTATTTATGGGAGAAGGGGACGCCTACGCTCTGCTGGCCGGGGCGGTCCGGCAGGTCTGGGGAATGGAGGCCCTGCCGGAGATTTCCCGCCTGCCGGGAGGAAAGCCCGTATTTTCCCGGTGCCCGGACCGGCACTTCAGTCTGTCCCACAGCGGCTCCCTGGTCCTCTGCGCCCTGTCTGACCACCCCGTGGGGGCGGACATCGAGGTCATCCGCCCCCGCAGCGAAAAACTGCCCGCCTATGTGTACAAGGGGGCGGAGTACGACCGCTTTCTGGCCCTGGGCGGGGGCTGGGACGCCTTTTACACCCTCTGGACCGAGACCGAGAGCATCCTGAAATACACCGGCGAGGGCCTGAAGGCCCTGCGGCGCGCGGATCTTCCGGCGGGGTGCATTCTCAGCAATCTGTCCGGCCAGGGCTGGAAGGGCGCGGTGTGCGGGCATGAACGGGCCGCGCGGTTTGAAACGATGCCGCGGCGTTATGCTGAATGGGTTTCCACTCCACCCGGCTGACCAGCGCCGCCAGCGAGATCGGAATGTATGTACACATGAACAGCGGAAATGTCAGCAGATAGACCAGTTTTTTCCCCGCCGGGGCGTTGATCTGCCGCCGCTCGGACAGCATGGTCAAGGCGCCGTACGCCAGCAGGCCGATGTAATAGCTGGCCACGCTCTGTGCCAGGAAGCGCAGCATTTCTCGCAACACCTGGGCTGTCATCCATGCGGGTCCGGACAAGCCGGCGGCAAGAGCAAACAGATTCAGCCCCAGTACGGCGGCGCTGACGATCACGCCAGGGACCACGGTCATCAGCATGTCGAAGCAGGCAAAGCGGCCGCCTTTCCGGGTAAAGCACCCCCCGATCAGCTTGGGCCAGTAGCGCAGCCCCACCTGGTAAATGCCCTTGGTCCACCGCATCCGCTGATGCCAGGACTGGACAAACCCGGTGGGCTGTTCGTCATAGACCACAGCTTTGTCGCAGTAGCCGATCCGCAGTCCCTTGACCGCGCAGTCCACGGAGAATTGGATGTCCTCGGTGAGCAGGTGGAAGGGCCAGCCGCCGTTGGCCCGGATCACCGCGGCGGAGACCAGGAACCCCGTGCCCGAAACGGCGCAGCCGGTGCCCAGCTGCATCCGGGAAAAATTCAGGAACCGGGCCTCCCGGATGAACCAGAGCGCATAGCCTGCGGAGATCCAGTTGGAGGCAAAGTTTTTGGAATTGCGGTAGCTGGTGACGGCGGCATATTTTCCTGTGTCAAACACCTTGTTCATTTCCCGGACGAAGTCGGGATCGACCAGGTTGTCGGCGTCGAAAATCAGGTAGCCGTCATACTGCTCCTCCAGTCCCTCTTCCCGCAGCCGGGCGAACAGCCAGTCCATGGCGTAGCCCTTGCCCACATGGGTCCGGTCAAACCGCTCGTAGACGCGGGCGCCGGCGGCCCGGGCGGCAGGAGCGGTGCCGTCGGTGCAGTTGTCCGCCACCACATACAGATCCAGCAGCTCCCGCGGGTAGTTCTGTGCCCGCAGGCTGGCAAGCAGCTCCCCGATGACCGCCTCCTCGTTCCGGGCGGAGATCACCGCGGCGTAGCGGTGGAGCCGGTCCGTGTCCGCGCTGACCGGCCTGTTCCGTCGGAGCAGGCCCACCACGAGATAGAAGACCTGATAGCCATACAGGACCGCCAGCAGGAAGCCCACCACGCCGCAGAATTTTTGAATCAGCTCCAACATATTTCACACCTCGTCTGTGTTCACGGGCATGGACGCGGCTCATCGTGCGCGGCTGCACACCCATGGGCCGGCCCAAGCCGTCCTATGATGGTTCTGATCATAGCGGAAGCGTTTTTATTTTTTCGGAGGATTGTCTTAATTTTTTGGAACAGAATTCTTAATTCTTTTTAAAAGCACTGCCTGCACAAGGCCTGTCTGCTGAAAAGGGCAGCTTCCCTCCTGCGGCGACAGGAGAAAGCACGCTCCCAAACTCCTGCGTGCGGATGGTGGCAAAGCGTGATTATTTTTGGACTTTTATTTTTTGGTGTGCTACAATATCACTTGCTTTCCGGCGTATGAAAACTACGATAACGCCGGCAGAAGGAGTAAAAGGACATGAACAATGAACTGACCCGGCAGGATCTGAAGATGATGCAGGAGGAGCTGGATCACCGGCGCATCGAGCTGCGGCCCCAGCTGCTGGAGGCGGTGAAGGTGGCCCGGGGCTTCGGCGATCTCAGCGAGAACTTTGAATATAAGGCCGCCAAACAGGAGAAAAACCGCAACGAGAGCCGTATCCGCTTTCTGGAGAATATGATTCGCACGGCGGTGGTGGTGGACGACCGGTCGGACGAAAGCTCGGTAGGCCTGTACGATAAGGTGACGGTTTATCTGGAAGACGAGGGCGAGACCGAGGTGTGGCAGGTGGTGACCACCATGCGGCAGGACGCCCTCCACGGCCGGATGAGCCTGGAGTCCCCCATGGGCAAGGCCCTGCTAGGCAAAAAGGTGGGGGAGCGGTTCTTCGTCCAGGTCAATGACAAGTACGGCTACTGCGCGGTGGTGAAGAGCATCGAAAAGGGACAGGACGACGGCTCCGCCCCGCTGAACAGTTTTTAAAGAATGAAAAAAGTGCCTCGGGAAAAATCCCGAGGCACTTTTGTACGTAAATGAGGAATTAGCCCTCGCGCTTGGCGTCGAAGGACTCGACGATCTTGTCGAAGTGATGCTCGAACTTGTTGAGCTGCACGCCGTACATCTCGCACAGAACGTGGATGCGCTCGTTGTCCTGCAGGGACTGCTTCCAGGGACGGATGGCGATCTCGTGCTGCAGGCGGCGGACGGAGCGGTCGGTCTTCATCAGATAGTGAGCGATCTCCCAGGCGCGGTCCAGCAGCTTGTCGTGCTCGACGACCTCGTTGACGATGCCCATCTGCAGAGCCTTCTCAGCGGGGATCTGGGGCTCCATGAACATGAAGTAGTTGCTCTCCTTGACCTTCAGGCAGGTGCGCATGGCGAAGCTCATGCCGTCGCCGCCGACGATGTTCTTGGAGAAGTGGGCATCGGAGAAGCTGTACTCGGGGACGCACAGGGTGATGTCGCTCATCAGAGCGAACTCATAGTGCATGCCCTGGCCGTTGATGGCGGCGATGGTGGGGATCTCGATGTCGTTGATGAAGTTCTCCACGAAGTTCATGGTGTCGGGGATATTGACGTTGAACTTGGCGTCCAGGTCGGTGCCGTTCTCGATCTCATCGAAGGAGGTGGGATCGCTCTCGTGAACCAGCCAGTAAGGATCGGTGCAGGTCAGGATCATGACCTCGTTCTTCTTGTCGTGGCCGATAGCAGTCCACAGCTCGCCGTAAGCGTGCTGAGTCTGATAGCTCCACATAACGGGGCCGCCCTTCCAGGTCAGCTGGCACAGCAGGATGCCGTCCTCAGTGCGCTCCAGGTGAGCGAAATCCTTAAAACGCTCGCTGTACTCTTCCAAAGTCTCTACATGAACCCAAGGCTGAATGGACATAATGTATTCCTCCTTAATAATTTGCATAAAATGCTAAGATAAAAATAGCATAACAGGTGCAAATCAACAAGGAGACGACTTTTGGATTATGGGGGTCAAGTTTTGGTATGTTTTTCGGTGCATGGGCAGGCGGCTGCCGCTGGCTCGGGCGGTTAACCGGTTTTTGGAGTGTTTTGCGCCAAATGATGCAGCAAAAAGCGTTTAAACGAAATTATGTCAACTTAAAAGCGCTTCTTACGCAGGATATCCTCCAAAAGAAGCCCCCCAAACAGGGCCGCGGCCAGCACCACGGCAGCGGTAGACTGATAATATTGAACGTAACGGCGCAGAAGCGGAAAGGCGGCGGGTGAGGCGGACGCCCAGACGGACAGGATGAGCGCGGACGCCAGCAGAGCGCAGGCCATAAAAAAGCCTTTTCGGATTATGTAATCTGACCAGGGATGAAAATTCAGCATGTTCTCCCTCCTCTCGACAAGAGAGTAGCAAAGATCAATTCGGAATACAAGTGGAAAAATGTGTGGTTTTGAACCGCGTAACCGCAAAATTCGACAAAAACACCCAGCGAAAAGTGCTTATAATTTCTTTAAGATACTTTTACATAGGAGGGAAATGAAAAAATGAGAGAACTGGCTGTTGCACTGAGGCAAGCCCGGGATGAGGAGGGGAACGTACATATCTATGACTACTCCATCCTGGTGGGTGAGACGACAGTTTCTCAGGGGTTTTCCTGCGAAAGCTATGGGGTCAGAATCAGGGAACGGAACGGCGAAAGCGGCGAAGTGCCCAACATCACGGTAAGCATTTCCCGCATCGACGAGTTGATGGAACTGTTGGTCAGGAACATTGTCACACCTTGTGCTCTGCGGGATGTGGTGGACGATTGGCTGTAAATGAATCTGGGCGGTAGCCGGGCGTTGATCGACGCCCGGCTTGCTTTTTTGGAACAACGAACATATAATAAAGAATCATCTTTCGGAAGCTGGGGTGAAAGGTTCGTGTCCGACCGGCGCAATGATTTTTCCCGGGGAAGTATCCCCAAAGCGATCCTGAGTCTGGCCGCGCCCATGACAGCGGCACAGCTGGTGAATATCCTGTACAGCGTGGTGGACCGGATCTACCTGGGCCGCCTCCCCGGCACCGGGCATCTGGCCCTGACCGGGCTGGGGATTACCATGCCCATCATCTCCATCCTGAATGCCTTTGCCAACCTGTGCGGCATGGGCGGCGGCCCCCTGTGCTCCATCGAGCGGGGCAAGGGGGAGAACGAGGAGGCCGAGCGGGTCATGGGCAACTCGTTCACCCTGCTGCTCCTGCTGGGTGTGCTGACCACGGCGGTGTGCTTTCTGTTCAAGCGCCCCATGCTCTACCTGTTCGGTGCCAGCGACGTGACCTTCCCCTATGCCAATGAATATCTGAGTATTTACCTCTGCGGCACCCTGTTTGTCATGATCAGCCTGGGCATGAACCCCTTCATCAACGCCCAGGGCTTCGGCCGCACCGGGATGCTGACGGTTGTCGTGGGCGCGGCGGTCAACCTGGTGCTGGACCCTATCTTCATTTTCGCCCTGGATCTGGGCGTCCGGGGCGCGGCGCTGGCCACGGTCATCGCCCAAGGCTGCTCGGCGGTGTGGGTCCTGAAATTCCTGACGGGCAAAAAGGCCATCCTGCGGCTGAAGGTGCGCAACCTGCGCCTGCAGACCCGGCGGGTGGGGCGCATCATTTCCCTGGGGCTGTCCGGGTTCTTCATGAGCCTGACCAACAGCCTGGTGCAGGTGGTGTGCAACAAGACCCTGCAGGTGTACGGCGGGGACCTGTATGTGGGCATCATGACCATCATCAACTCCCTGCGGGAAGTGTTCTTCATGGTCACCCAGGGGCTGAACAACGGCGCGCAGCCCGTCATCGGCTACAACTACGGGGCCGGAAAATACAGCCGGGTGCGCCAGTGTATCCGCTTCTCCACGGGCGTGACGGTGGGGTACGCGGTGATCGCATGGGCGGCGGCCATGGCCTTCCCCGGGGCGCTGATCCGCCTGTTCAACAACGACGCGGCCACAGTGGCCGCCGGTATCCCGGCCCTTCGCATCTACTTCTGCATGTTCATTTTCATGTCCCTGCAGATCGCCGCGCAGTCGGTCTTCGTGGGCCTGGGAAAATCCAAACAGGCGGTGTTTTTCTCCCTGCTGCGTAAGGCCATCATCAACGCCCCGCTGACGGTGCTCCTGCCCCTGCTGGGCATGGGGACCACCGGGGTCTTCGTGGCGGAGGCGGTCTCCCAGTTCGTCGGCGGCCTGGCCTCTTATCTGACGATGTATTGTACGGTCTACCGGCCTCTGGGCCGCCTGCCGGACAAGCCGAGCCAATCCGTGGGGGTGTGACATGAGCCTGACCTGTTTGATCTTCGGCGCGGGGGAGTACGGCGCGTTGACATTGACTCCCGCCGCTTGTTCCAACGGCTTTCTCATCGCCGCCGACGGCGGCTACGACCGCCTGCGGCAGTGGGGGATTACCCCGGATCTGGCGGTGGGGGACTTCGACTCCCTGGGGCATGTGCCCGGGGATGTGGAGGTGGTTCAGCATCCGGTCATGAAGGATGACACCGACATGATGCTGGCCGTCCGGGAGGGCCTGGCGCGGGGCTGCACCCGGTTCCTTCTCTACGGTGGCCTGGGCGGGCGGCTGGACCACACCCTGGCCAACCTGCACATCCTGGCCTATCTGGCCCGGCGGGGCTGTCCCGCCTTCCTGCTGGGGGAGGACACCGCAATCACCGCTGTGCACAACGGTGCGCTGACTTTTGGGCAGGAGCACACCGGGACTTTCTCCCTGTTCGCCTGGGGTGGCACGGCCCAGGGCGTCACCCTGACCGGCCTGCTCTACCCGCTGGAAAACGCCGCGCTGACCCTGGAGCACCCCCTGGGCGTCAGCAACGAATTTTTGGGCCAAACCGCGCGTGTTTCTGTGGCCGACGGCACCCTGCTCGCCCTGTGGCAGCCGGCGGACGGCGCGGAGCTGCCCACCCATTCCTGAACCCCGGCCGGACGTTCTTTCGGAACGTCCGGTTTTCCCTTGCCCGAAGGGGGGAAAACTGGTATACTATACAATAAATCATTTTCAGGAGGCTTCCCATGAAGCTCATGGTCATCGACGGCAACTCCATCGTCAACCGCGCCTTTTACGGGGTGCGGATGCTCAACACCCGGGACGGGCGGCCCACCAACGCCGTGTTCGGGTTTGTGAACATCCTGCTCAAGCTGCTGGAGCAGGAGCAGCCGGACGCGGTATGCTGCACTTTTGATTTGAAGGCCCCCACCTTCCGTCATCTGGCCTACGACGGCTACAAGGCCACCCGGAAGGGGATGCCCGACGAGCTGGCGGCGCAGATGCCGGTGCTCAAGCAGGTGCTGGACGCCATGAACATCCCCCGCTACGAGCTGGAGGGGTGGGAGGCCGACGACCTGATCGGCACCATCGCCCGGCGGGGCACGGAGCAGGGCTGGGAGACCGTGGCGGTCACCGGGGACAAGGATTCCCTGCAGCTGGTCAGCGACACGGTGACGGTGGACCTGGTGACCACCCGCATGGGGCAGACCACCACCCGCGCCATGACCCCCGCCGCGTTCCGGGAGGAGTACGGCTTCGACCCCATTCACATGATCGACCTGAAGGCCCTGATGGGGGACGCCAGTGACAACATCCCCGGCGTCAAGGGCGTGGGGGAGAAGACCGCGTTGGATCTGATCCAGCGCTACGGAAGTGTAGAAGCCATTTATGCCGATCTGGATCAGGTGGAGGCCAAGCCCGCCGTATTGAAAAAGCTGGCCGAGGGCGAGGAAATGGCCAAAATGTCCTACGACCTGGCCACCATCCACACCGACGCGCCCATCGACTTCCAGCCGGAGGACGCGCTGCGCCGCGACCCCAATGGCCCCGTTTTGTATGAGCTGTTCCTGGACCTGGAGTTTTCCAAGCTGATCGACAAGCTGGGCCTGAAAGCGCCCCAGGGGAATGCCCCTGCGGCGGAACAGACGGTGGAGGGCACCTGCGAGAGCGAGGTCGTCACCGAGCGCGAGCGCATGGAAGAACTGTTAGCTGCGTTCCGGGAAAAGGAGTCCGTCTCCTTCCTGGCTCTGCCCGGCCTGAACGGCGTGTGTGTGGAGTGGGGCGAGGAGGACCACGGCCGCTGCGCCCTGTTCTTCGCGGACAAGCTGGAGTGCTACAACGACTTCCTGCGCGGCTTCTTTTCGGCCGACGTAAAAAAGGTGTCCCACGACGTGAAGCCCCTGATGGGGGAGCTGCTGAACGAGGGCCTGTCCACCGACGGGTTCGTGTTTGACACCGCCCTGGCGGCCTACCTGCTGGCCCCCACCGACGGCAGCTACGAGCTGGACAAGCTGTCCGTCACCTATTTTAATTTCGAGACGCCCAAGGCGGCGGTCTATCAGGCCCCGGACGCCTTCGGCCCCCTGGCCGACCCCGCCGCGCCCCTGGGGGCGTGGATGAGCCATGTGGCCCTGGTGGAGCTGCTGTACAAGACCCTGGCCCCCCGCCTGACGGAGCTGGGGCTGGACAAGGTTTTTTACGACATCGAACTGCCCCTGTGCCCGGTGCTGGCCCGCATGGAGCGGGAGGGCTTTCTGGTGGACCGCAGGGCCTTGGCGGAGTTTGGAGAAAAGCTGGACGCGCGCATCAAAGAAGACGAGCAGACTATCTACGATCTGGCGGGGGAGACCTTCAACATCAACTCCACCCAGCAGCTGGGCCATATCCTGTTCGACAAGCTGGGCCTGCCGCCGGTGAAAAAGACCAAGACGGGCTATTCCACCAACGCCGAGGTGCTGGAGAAGCTGCGGGGCAAGCACCCCATCATCGACCGCATTCTGGAGTACCGCCAGTACGCCAAGCTGAAATCCACCTATGTGGACGGCCTGTCCAAGGTCATCGGCGAGGACGGGCGCATCCACACCACCTTCCAGAACACCGTCACCGCCACCGGGCGGCTGTCCTCCACCGAGCCGAATCTGCAGAACATCCCCGTGCGCACCGAGCTGGGCGCGCAGATGCGGTATATGTTCCACGCCCGCCCCGGCTGGACCCTGGTGGACGCGGATTACTCCCAGATCGAGCTGCGCCTGCTGGCCCACATCGCCGACGACAAGGAGATGCAGGCGGCATTTCTCAGTGGCGAGGACATCCACACCGCCACCGCCGCCCGGGTGTTCGGCGTGGAGCCTGGGGACGTGACGCCTCAGATGCGCCGCAGCGCCAAGGCGGTCAACTTCGGCATCGTATATGGCATCTCGGAGTTCTCTCTGTCCCAGGATATCGGGGTCACCCGGGCCGAGGCCAAGGAGTATATGGACCGCTATTTTGCCAAATACGCCGGGGTGGCGGCCTATATGACCGACATCGTGGAAAAGGCCCGGCGGGACGGTTCTGTAGTCACCCTGTTCGGCCGGCGGCGCTGGCTGCCCGAGCTGAAATCCTCCAACTTCAACCTGCGCTCCTTCGGGGAGCGGGTGGCCCTGAATATGCCCATCCAGGGCACCGCGGCCGACATCATCAAGCTGGCCATGATCCGGGTGGACCAGGCCCTGCGGGATGCAGGGCTGCAGGGGCGGCTGGTGCTCCAGGTCCACGACGAGCTGATCGTGGAGTGCCCGGAGGAGGAACAGGACGCGGTGAAAGCCCTGCTGGAGCGGGAGATGGAGGGCGTGGTCCAGCTGTCCGTGCCCCTGACCGCCGACGCGGGCGCGGGCAAAAGCTGGGGGGAGGCAAAGGCATGAATTATAAACTGGTTCCCATGGATAAAAGCCATCTCAGCGCCATCGCGGAGATCGAAAAGGAGTGCTTCTCCTCACCCTGGACGGTGCCCATGCTGGAGGAGGAGCTGGACAACCTGTGCGCCAGCTTCATTGTAGCGGAAGGCGAGGACGGCACCGTGCTGGGCTACGCCGGACTGCACGTGGCGGCGGACGAGGGGTATATCGACAACATCGCCGTGCGGGAGGAGTACCGCCGCCAGGGGGTGGGGGAGGCCCTGCTGGGCGCGTTCCTGCGCTTCGGGCAGGCCAATCTGGCCTTCCTGACCCTGGAGGTGCGCCCGTCCAACACCCCGGCCATTCAGTTTTATATGAAGCACGGCTTTGCCCAGGTGGGCAGACGGAAAAACTACTACAGCGCCCCCCGGGAGGACGCGATTTTGATGACGTTGGAGTTTAACAATGGAACTGAAGCTGCTGAATAAAGAAGAACTGGAACGGCTCTACAACGGAGAAATGGTTTTTGATTTTCCTAAGGCGGAGCTGAAACCGGTGCGCTCCATGCTCCGGTTGATGGATATGGGTGTATATGATCCGCTGCTGGTCCTGGAGGACGGCGAGGCCGTGGGGTACGCCATGGTGTGGCTGCCCGCGGACCGCAGCGGCGGCCTGCTGGAGTATTTCGGCGTGCTGCGGGGCAAGCGCAGCGGCGGCCTGGGGACCCAGATCCTGGCCCTGCTGGCCGAACGGTACGGGCAGATCTTCGGCGAGGTGGAAGCGGTCGATTCGGACGATCCGGCGGAAAACGACCTGCGCTGCCGGCGCATCGGCTTTTACCTGCGCAACGGCTTCCGGGTGCTGGACTACGAGTGCGCCCTGTTCGGCGTGCACTTCAACTGCCTGTACCGGGGACCGGAGCAGGATGACCGCAGGGTCGAAAAACTGCACCGCAGCGTGTACGCGGATTATTTCTCCCCGGCGCATATGGCCCGGTACATCCAACTGCCCCTGGGCCCGGGGGAGGCGATTAACCCCGCGCCCGCATGGATGGAGGAAGACGAGAAGGAGATCTTTCCATGAATTTTTTGGCTATTGAATCCTCCTGCGACGAGACCGCCGCCGCCATCGTGAAAGACGGCCGCACGGTGCTGTCTTCGGTCATCGCGTCCCAGGCGGATATGCACGCCATTTACGGCGGCGTGGTGCCTGAGATCGCCTCCCGCAAGCACGTGGAGGCCATCGTGCCCCTGGCGGAGGAGGCGTTGAAGCGGGCGGAGCTGAAGCGGGCCGACCTGGACGCCGTGGCGGTGACCTACGCTCCCGGCCTGATCGGCGCGGTGCTGGTGGGGGTCAACTTCGCCAAGTCGGTGGCCTTTGCCCTGGACATCCCCCTGATCCCCGTCCACCATGTGCGGGGCCACATCGCCGCCAACTACCTGACTCATGCCGACCTGGAGCCGCCCTTTGTGTGCCTGTGCGTCTCCGGCGGTACCACCGCCATCGTCCATGTGAAGGACTACACAGATATGGAGGTGCTGGGGGCGACCCGGGACGACGCGGCGGGGGAGTGCTTTGACAAAACTGCCCGGGTGCTGGGTCTGGGCTACCCCGGCGGCGGGCCGCTGGACAAACTGTCCCAGAGCGGAAATGACACCCGCTATCCGTTTCCCCGGGCGGCCGTCCACGATCACCCGCTGGACATGTCCTTCTCCGGACTGAAAACGGCGGTGCTGAACCTGATCCACAACGCGGAGCAGAAGGGGGAGCAGCTGGATCTGCCCGACCTGGCGGCCTCCTTCTCCGCCGCCGTATCCGACAGCCTGATCCCCCGGGTGATGGAAGCGGTGCGGCTGACCCACTGTAAGCGTGTGGCCGCCGCTGGCGGTGTGGCTGCCAACTCCCGCATCCGGCGCGACCTGGAGCGCTCCTGCCGGGAGCACGGCTGCAAGCTGTGGCTGCCCGATCTGGCCCTGTGCGGCGATAACGCCGCCATGATCGGCTGCCAGGGCTATTACGAATATTTGGCGGGGCATACGGCGGGCATGGAGCTGAACGCCTACGCCACGCGGGACATTGGCCGGGGCTGAGTCATCAGCCCCGTTTTTTCACGAAAATAAACGAATTATGTAAAGTAAAAACCGGTGGGGGAAAAGATCGTTATTCACTTTGCGGCTTGTGGAAAAAAGAGTGGAAAAGGTGGAAAAGTCCTGGGAGAACGCTGGTTGAGCGGTGTGGAAAAAGCTGTGGAAAATGTGTATAACTGGTTGTAGTTTCTTTTATCATAAGAGGTTATGTAAAACTTGAGGCTTACCAGTTTTCCTCTTATATACATAAAAACTGAACGATTTTACCGCAAAAAACAGCCTGTTCGCACGCTGCATCCATGCCTGAAATTTACCCGGAAAACACACTGTATACGAAATGTATAGGAACGGGGGCCGGCCGGTAAAAAACCAATCGCGGGAAGGGCTTGACGAAAGAAAGAAAAAAGTGTATAATCAACCCACTTGCGAAAAAGTAAGCAGTCCGATGCTGGTATAGCCCAGTCGGTAGAGCAGCTGATTCGTAATCAGCAGGTCGCCGGTTGTAGTTAAGGAATTCCTTTTCAAAAGCCACAAAGTGTGGTAAACTAAAAATAGGGTATGGCGAAAGAGCCAATTCTCATAAGAAATGCTACTGTAGCTCAGTCGGTAGAGCAGCTGATTCGTAATCAGCAGGCCAGCGGTTCAAGTCCGCTCAGTAGCTCCAAGAAAATCCATGCCCTTGCGGCATGGATTTTTGCTTATCTGAAAGGAGCAAAAATCCATGAGCGAACGAGAGTATGCATCCCTGAAAAGCGCCCTTGCTTCCACCCGTATGGAGGGCTTTGAAGTAACAGAGCAGACAGTAAAGGACTGCGTCCGCCTTCTGGCAGGTGATGTTTCCGTTGCAGATTTGGTAAGGGAAATCGTGAGTCGCCCGGCAAAGGCGGTGTAATATGGGATACAGTCTTGACCCAATCTCCGATAACTGCTACCCCGGCACGGCTGTGTTGATAAACAAATTTGACATCCATGATGAGGCCAAACTCAACGAGGTGGAAACGGTTCTGGTGTCTGCCCGCAGTGCGGAATGGATGGAGCATCCAAAAACAGACAGTTTCGACTTTGCCCACTACAAGACTGTTCACCATTTTCTATTCTCCGACCTGTACGATTGGGCAGGTCAAATCCGCACGGTCGATATCAGCAAGAAGGGCACCCGGTTCTGCTCCGCAGAAAATATCGAGCGTCAGGCGGAGCTGATTTTCTACCGTCTCGAGGATCGAAATTACTTCAAGAACTTACCTCACGGCGAGTTTGTGGACGAGATTGTAGACTTTTACTGTGTAACCAATGACCTACACCCCTTTCGAGAAGGTAATGGCCGTACCCAGCGGGCTTTTCTTACGCAACTTATTCGCAATGCCGGATATGACCTTAATTGGTCGGAAGTGGACGGTGACTTGTTGATGATCGCAACAATCCAGTCCGCCCAAGGTGTGACAGATTTGCTACGAAAAATATTTGAAGATAATATAAAATGATTTGAACAGTCGATAGCGTAAAGCTATCGGCTGCTCTTTTTGTGTGTTATTCCTTTGCTGGATATAGATATATCCCTAAAATTCATAGTTTTTCGCACGAATACAACAGTTTCGTTGACAAGCTTGTCAAAAATAGTATAATCAAAATATACTTTTTGCTTAAGGGGATGTATGCATGAAGGTCTCCTATGCACCTTTGTGGAAGCTTTTAATTGATCGAAAAATGAGTCAGGCCGATTTTCGAAGAGCGGTACAGCTTTCCCCAAATACACTTACAAAAATGAAGCGTGATGACGAGGTTTCGCTATCCATCCTCCTGCGTATTGCAGATTATTTCAACTGCAATATTGGGGACATTTGTGACTTTGTAAAAGAGATCGGATTGGAGAACAAGTTATGATTACGGTACTCGACGAAATTGCAAAAGAAACAAATGGGAAAAGCTTCAAAACCTATAAATACGGTTTTGATGGTGTTGCCGTTCCGCGCTTCGACTATGATGATCACCGCCATAGAATTACCTGGAAGCAATATGGTGAAACAGTATATCATGATAGACCTATTCCCCTGGAAGATGATGCCAAACTGATTCTCTCTGCACCACCTCTTTTTGCTTATTTTCTGGATGGTTCCAGAAAAATCTATAAGGTCGATGATTCAAGACCATATACCTTCTAAATGACAGCGCATATGCTGCGCCAGAAGGTATTACAGAACTGATTGAAGCTACGAATAGGTTACTCCCGGAGGGGATTAAGGCTGCGGAATCAGATATTGCAACTTTTAAACTCGATCGAAAGAGGGCGCTGGCTCACAGCATCGTTGGCGTTGCGACTACCAGTGCTGTTGTGGTGGGGGCCGTGCCGATTCCATTTTCCGATGCTATGATTTTAGGCCCAGTGGAAATGGCCGAAGTAAATGCTCTGGCACGAGTCTATGAAATTAACAAAGATGAAGAAGCTAAGAAGTTTCTAAATTCCATTGTTGAGGTTGGCACTGTGGGTGTTGCGGCCAAAGCGGCAATAAGCGCATTGAAGGCCATCCCGGGAATTAATATCGGTGCAGCTGTAATAAATGCAATTATCGCTGGTAGCATTGTAGCTGCGTTAGGTGAAGGATCTATTTACGCATTTGAACAGGTTTACTTAGGCAGGAAAACCGTCGATGATATTGATTGGGTAAAAAAGATTATTGAGTCTAAGCTGTCTACGCAGTTTATTGAAAAAGTGACAGAGGCTCTTGAAAAGATTACAGATAAGGCTGATACGAAGGAGATTGCCCAAGCTATTTTGAATCTATTCTTCGGTAAATAAGACAGAATCAAAATACCTGAGTTTAATCAGGTGGCAATGCTGCGGTCTCCTATTAGCGGAGCTTTTAGATGTTCAAGTGAAGAGACTGCATCACCCATACGAACAACCAGCGGTCGTGTGTTCGAGTCACATTACCAGCTCCAGAGGAAGGTCAGGCAAACGCCTGACCTTCCTCTTTCTGCATATGGAAGTTTCCGGCTGGTGCGGCGCGCGAAGCAAGCTGCGGTGATCCCGGCTTCAGTGCTCCCCGCGCTCACTGTCCGCCTTGGTGCGGTGGATGGTCCCATGGGGATGATGGGGCGGGGCGTAGACGCTCGAGAGCTTCAGCGGGCAGCTGCCGGTGTTGAGAATGTTGTGCCAGGTCCCAGCGGGCACGAAAACGGCGTCCCCCGCGTTCAGGCAGCGCCGGAAATTTGTCTCCTCCCGGCAGGGACCCATACGGACCAGGGCCCGTCCCCGCTCCACGCGGATGAGTTGGTCGGTGTCGGGGTGTACCTCCAACCCGATCTCGCCGCAGGGCGGGATCTCCATGAGGGTCATCTGTAAGTGGCAGCCCGTCCAGAAGGCGGTGCGAAAATTCCGGTTTTTCTGCGCTGCGGACAGCATATGTGCGGCAAAGGGCTCCGGCCCGTGGTCGGTCTGGTGAGAGTCCCAGGAGCACTCCCCGGGGTGATTGCGGTCCATGTTCATGCTCTCCTTTCGAAAATTGATACCCCATTCTATGTGCCTGCCGCTATCCCGGTGAACAGCCCGCGTACGAGTTTTTCTTGAAAAAATGAGAGGTTGTCAACCCCTTCGGAACGTTGTATAATGGTGCTGGCAGCGCGGATCTGCTGCCGGAAAGTAAGAGGTCTTTTATGAACGCACCCACCATCATCGTTGGCCTGATTCTTCTGGCCATCGTCGCGGCAATCGTTATCCGCGGCATTGTGAATAAGAAACGGCACAAGGGAGGCTGCGGCTGCGGCTGCGACCACTGCGCCGGCAAAGATACGTGCCATTCAGATGAGTAAAATCATAAACAGCGAAGCCGCCCCCGACCGGGGGCGGCTTCGCTGTTTATGAAATGACCTGCAGGTCCTTGGGGTACTGGTTGAGCACCTCACAGCCGGTCTCTGTGACCAGCACCAGGTCCTCAATGCGCACGCCAAACTCCCCGGGCAGGTAGATGCCGGGCTCGACGGAGAAGACCATGCCGGGCTCCAGCGGGGTGTCCGACACGCCGCTGACGTCGGGGGGCTCGTGGCACTCCAGGCCGCAGCCGTGGCCCAGCCGGTGGGTGAAGTTGGGGCCGTAGCCGCCGGCGGTGATGATGTCCCGGGCAATTTTGTCCAGGTCGGACAGGAGCACGCCGGGGCGGACGGCGGCTTCGGCGGCCTCATTGGCCGCACGCACCAGTTCGTAGACCTCCCGCTGTTTCTCGGAAACCGTCTGGTAGAAGACGGTGCGGGTCATGTCGCACCAGTAGCGGCCGATGGGGGTGAAAATGTCCAGAGTGACGCTGTCCCCGGGGCGGAGCACCGTGGCGTCCGCGCTGTGGTGGGGGTCAGCGCCGTTGGGGCCGAAGCAGACCAGCATGGCGCCCTCGCAGTCGGCCCCCCGGGCCAGATACTCCCGGTTGACCAGGCTGGCCAGCTCGTTCTCCCGCACGCCGGGGCGGATGGCGGCGATGGCAGCGGCCACCACCTGGTCGTTCATGGCGGAGGCGTGGCGCATGGCGGCGCGCTCCGCTTCGTCCTTCGACCTGCGGGCCAGATCCACCGGGGCGGAGCCGAGAACGGGGGTCACGTCGGGCCGGTGGGCCATCAGGCCGATGAGGAATTTGCTGTACCAGAACTTGTCGATGCCCACCGTGCCGGGGCGCAGATGGGCGGCCAGGGCGGCCACCGGGTCGTCGCTGTCGGTGTGGGGGACCACGGGCAGGCCGGGAGTGGAGGGCAGGCCGAAGATCTCGTTGGCAAACAGAACGGCGCTGCCGTCCTGATCCAGACAGAGGGCCAGCATCCGCTCATGGGGCTCCACCCAAAGGCCGGTCAGGTAATAGACCGAGGCGGTGGCGGTGACTAAAATCTGAGGCAGATCCTGTTCCCTCATGTACGCCGTCACCCGGTCGATACGGGCTTGATCCATAAAAAACTTCCTTTCCGAAACAGAAGCCTCCCGGATCCGGGAGGCTTCTGCTGTCTGTCAAAAATACTTGCTGCGCGGCGGAGGTCACACGCACTTGGCCAGCAGAGCTTCCCACTTTTCATCCACGTACTTCTGGGCCTCCTCGATGGTCCACTCGTTGCCCGGCTTAAAGCAGTGGCGGAAGCGGCCCTGGAGCTTCATGAACTCCTCCACGGGCAGCTTGTGCTTGGGCTCGTAGGTCAGCCGCCACTGGCCGTGGTCGATCTCGTACAGGGGCCACACGCAGGTCTCCACCGCCATTTTGCAGATCAGGGGCAGGTCGGAGCTGTCGTACTGCCAGCCCCGGGGGCAGGGGGCCAGGACGTTCACGAAGGCGGGGCCTTCGGTGTAGATGGCCCGGCGGGCCTTCTCGTGGAAGTCCTTGAAGTTGCCGATGAAGGTGGTCTGGGCCGCGTAGGGCACGCCGTGGGCGGCCACAATGGCGGTCAGATCCTTCTTGTTCTGCACCTTGCCGGTGGACTTGGTGCCCGCCGGTGTGGTGGTGGCGCTGGCAAACCGGGGAGTGGAGGAGGAGCGCTGGATGCCGGTGTTCATGTACGCCTCGTTGTCGTAGCAGAAGTAGGTGAAATCGTGGCCCCGCTCCAGAGCGCCGGACAGGGACTGCAGGCCGATGTCGTAGGTACCGCCGTCGCCGCCGATGGTGATGAACTTGAAGGTATCGTCGATCTTGCCCTTTTTCTTCAACGCCTTGTAGGCCGCCTCCACGCCGCCGATGGTGGCGGAGGCGTTCTCAAAGGCAGAATGGATGTAGCTGTCCTCCCAGGCGGTGTAGGGGTACAGGAAGGAGGAGACCTCCAGACAGGAGGTGGCGTTGCTGATGACCGCCTTGTCGCCGGGGTCCAGGGCGCGCATGATGGCCCGGCAGGCGATGCCCGCGCCGCAGCCGGCGCACAGGCGGTGTCCGCCCACGAAGCGCTCGGGCTTGCTCATTTCTTGCTTTAAATTGTAAGCCATGTTACTGCGCCTCCCTCTGGCCCATGTGGGTGTAGATTTCGCCGGTCTCACCGGTGGCGATGATGTTCAGCAGCCGCCGGTAGACGGTCTCGATGTCCTCCACGGCGCAGTCCCGGCCGCCCAGGCCGTAGACGATGTTGATCAGCCTGGGCCGGTTTTCCAGGTCGTAGCAGGCCGAGCGGGTCTCGGCGAACACCGGGCCGCCGCAGCCGGAGAAGCCCTCGCTCTTGTCCAGAACGGCCACGGCCTTGCAATGGCTCAGGGCCTGGGCCAGCTCCCGGGCGGGGAAGGGGCGGAACACCCGCAGCTTCACCAGGCCCACCTTGCAGCCCTCGTCGCGCAGCCTGTCCACGCAGGCCTTGGCGGTGCCCGCCGTGGAGCCGATCAGCACGAGGGCGGCCTCGGCGTCCTCCATGCGGTATTCTTCCAAAAGGCCGTATTTGCGGCCGAAGGTCTTTTCAAAGTCGGCGGCCACGTCCAGAATGGCCTGCTTGGCGTCCATCATGGCGTGGGCCTGCTGCACCTTGTGGTCCATGTAGTAGGGGCAGGTGTCGTAGGGGCCGACAGCCAGGGGATTTTCGTGCTTGAGCAGGTAGTTTTCGGGGTGGTACTCGCCCACGAAGGCCTTGACGTCCTCGTCCTTCTCCAGCAGAATGTTCTCCACCGCGTGGGAGGTGATGAAGCCGTCCTGGCAGATCATGACGGGCAGGCGTACGCTCTCGCCGATGCGCATGGCCTGGAGGAAGTTGTCATAGGCCTCCTGGTTGTTTTCGGCGTAGATCTGGATCCAGCCCGCGTCCCGGGCGCCCATGGAGTCGGAGTGGTCGCAGTTGATGTTGATGGGGCCGGTCAGCGCCCGGTTGACCACGGCCAGGGTCACGGGCTGGCGGGCGGAGGCGACCACATAGAGCATTTCGTACATGTAGGCCAGACCGGCGGAGGAGGTGGCGGACACGGCGCGGGCGCCGGCGGCCTGGGCGCCCAGACAGGTGGACATGGAGGAGTGCTCGCTCTCCACGGTGACGAACTCGGTGTCCACCTTGCCGTCGGCGGCGTACTGGGCGAAGTACTGGGGGATCTCAGTGGAGGGGGTGATGGGGAAGGCGGCGAAGACGTCGGGGTTGATCTGCCGCATGGCGTGGGCCACGGCCTCGTTGCCGGAGAGACGGTCGCGGATGCTCATGTCACACACCCTCCTTTTCCATGGAAATGGCCCCGAAGGGGCAGACCTTGGCGCAGATGCCGCAGCCCTTGCAGTGGTCGTAGTCAAACTCGCTCCGCCGCCCGTCGGTCACGGGGATGGACACGTCGGGGCAGAAGGGGGTGCACAGCAGGCACTGCTTGCACTTGCTGGGGTCCCAGCGGGGCACGTCGGAGCGCCACTCGCCGGTTTTGACCACCCGGGCGGTGCCGCCCTCGGCGATCTCGCCGCCAATGGTCAGCTCCTGCCAGGGGGTCTGCTCGTCAATTTCCAAAGGCTTGCGCATCATGCTTTGCGTACCTCCTTCATCGCGGTGGTCAGGGCGTTCATGTTGCCCTCGATCACCTGGGGCTTGCTGGCGAATTTGTGCTTGTAGGAGTCCTCCATGTTGGCCACGAACTCCTGGGGGTCCACCACCTGGCTGACCTGCACCACGGCGGCCAGCATGGGGGTGTTGGGGAAGTATTTGCCCAGACACTCCTCGGAGATGCGCCGGGCGTCCACGGTGTACACCGCCCCCGTGTAGCCGTGCAGCAGGCTCTTCAGCTCGCCGGGGGCCTTGGGGGAGTTGATGATGATGCCGCCCCGGGGGTTCAGCCCGGCGGTGACGTCCACGCTGGACAGCAGGGACTCGTCCACTACCACCACGTAGTCGGGCTTGTAGATGTTGGAGTGAATGGTGCAGGGGGTCTTGCTGATGCGGTTGTAGGCCGTGATGGGCGCGCCCATGCGCTCGGGACCGTACTCGGGGAAGCCCTGGACGTACAGGCCGGACGCGAACGCGGCGTCGGCCAGCAGCAGGCAGGCCGTCTTGGCGCCCTGGCCGCCCCGGCCGTGCCAGCGGATCTCTGTCATGTCGTTCATACCCGATTCCTCACTTTTCTTTTCATAAAAAATACCCGCCCTTTCGTAAAAGGACGGGTATCGAAATGATACACGCTATACCACCTGTTACTGCGTACCAGCATACGCGCCTTCTGTAACGGGAAGGACCGGCAGAGCTTACTGGCAATGCGTTCAGCCCGCGGCTCGGGAGTGATCTTCTCCTCCTGCTTACTGAGATCCGGCTCCCACTGTCCCGGATTCGCTGGGCCGTTCGGCCTGGAGGGTACTGTCTCCGTCAACGCTTTTTTCAACTAAATTTTTTGACATTATACTTCCGGTATGGACAAATGTCAACCATCAAATTACACAAAAGGTGGAAACAGGCGCATATGGAATGTGCCCCTGCTCTTCTTCGGCTTCCTCCCGGTCGTCCGGCGCGGCCGGGTATCGTGGATTGCGCCGAAGAAAAATGCGAACTTTTTCGGGGAAATTACCCCTTGCATTTTCAAAAATATCCATTTAAAATAAGAACAGTTATAATTTAATTCATTCGGATACGATATAAGATCTGCAATCCGCGGTCTGAAACGATACAGAATGAGGCTCCCATTCTGTATCCTTTGTATCAGCTTTGAGCGCATACGAAAGGTATGCGCTTTTTTGCTGCCCGGATGCAGATCACATCCATCGTATTCCTGCCCGGCAGTCGGGCGGCGGCCAAAACAGGAGGTAAAAAATGGCTGAAACACATGTCAACGACGATCTTGAAAAGGAGTATCTGGGCAGGCTCATGCGGCGATATTCCATCCCGTGTGTGGTCTCCCTGGTGGTGGCGGCCCTGTACAACATCGTGGACCAGATCTTCATCGCCAACGCGGATTATCTGGGCTCCTACGGCAACGCGGCCAACTCGGTGGTCTATCCCCTGACAGTGGTGGCCCTGGCCCTGGCCATGATGCTGGGCGACGGCGCGTGTACCTTCGTCAGCATCAGTCTGGGCGCGAAGGAGGAGGACAAGGCCCGCTATGGCGTGGGCAACGCCGTGGTCAGCCTGGTGGGCGTGGGCGTTCTCCTGATGGCGGTCTACCTGATCTTTCAGGAGCCGATCCTGACCCTGTTCGGCGCGCGGGTCAATGAGGAGACCTTCCGGATGTCCAAGGAGTATTTCTTCTGGATCGCCCTGGGCGTTCCGTTCTATATGTTCTCCCAGGCCATGAACCCCATCGTCCGCTCCGACGGCAGCCCCCGGTTCGCCATGGCCACCCTGGTGATCGGCGCGGCCATCAACATCGTGCTGGACCCCATCTTTATTTATGTGTGCAAATGGGGCATGATGGGCGCCGCCCTGGCCACCATTCTGGGCCAGATCGTCTCCGCCCTGATGTTCGTGGGGTATCTGTTCAAAATGAAGGCGGTGAAGCTGGACCGTGACAGCTTCAGGCTGCGCGCCGGGGTCATGAAGAAGATCATCCCCTACGGCCTGACCAGCTTCCTGTCCCAGTTCTCCATCGTCCTGTCCATTGCCGCCGTGCTGAACATGGTCAAGATGTACGGCGCGCTGGACCCCATCTTCGGACAGCCTGAATACGCCCACATCCCCACCGCCGTGGTGGGCATCGTCATGAAGTTCTTCCAGATCATCGTCTCCATCGCCGTGGGCATCTCTGCCGGCTGCATCTCGGTGGCCGGGTACAACCTGGGCGCCAAGCGGTATGACCGGGTGCGCGGGCTGATGAAGCTGCTGCTGAAGACGGAGGTGGTGGTGGGAGCGATCGCCACCGTCATCTTCATGGCGTTCCCGCACCAGCTGACCAACATCTTCGGCGGGCAGAACGAGAGCGTCTATTACATGGAGTTCTCCGTCAAGTGCATTCGTATCTTCCTCTGTATGGTCGTGCTGACCTGCGTGAACAAGGGTACCTTCATCTTCATGCAGTCCCTGGGCCAGGCGAAGGTGTCCACCGCCCTGTCCATGATGCGCGAGGTCCTGTTCGGCGTGGGCCTGCCCCTGATCCTGCCCATCTTCTTCGGCCTGGACGGCGTTTTGTACTTCATGCCCCTGGCGGACATCCTGACCCTGATCGCGTCCGTCGCGGTGGTCGTGCATACCAACAAGATGCTGCACAGGGCCGAGGCGGAGGAGCAGAAGCTGCAACCCTGAAAATCGGGGGGGAGAGCGGAAAAGCCCTCTCTCTCCACCGTTCGTTTTTAAAAAACTTTATGCCAAATAAGGAGGAAAAGAAATGGCAGAAGCAAAGGTAAATGATTTCCTGGAAAAAGAGCGATTGGGAAAGCTGATGGTGAAGTACTGCGTCCCCTGCGTCATCGCGCTGCTGGTGGCGACGCTGTACAACATCGTGGATCAGATCTTCATTTCCAACGCCAGCTATCTGGGCGTGGACGGCGTGGCGGCCAGCACCTACGTGTTCCCCCTGACCGTCATCGCCCTGGGCCTGGGCATGATGATCGGCGACGGCTGTTCCACCTTCGCCAGCATCAGCCTGGGCGCGAAGGAAAATGAGAAGGCAAGACGGGCGGTGGGTACCGCGGTGGTCACCCTGATCACCCTGGGCATCGTGCTCATGGTCATCTATCTGGTGTTCCCCAACCAGCTCCTGGGCCTGTTCGGCGCCACGGAGGAGAACCCCAAAGCCCTGGCAATGGGCAAGGAATACCTGTTCTGGATCGCCCTAGGCATCCCCTTCTACATCTTCAGCCAGGCCCTGAACCCCATCATCCGCTCCGACGGCAGCCCCCGCTTCGCCATGGCGACCCTGCTGACCGGCGGCATCATCAACATCATTCTGGACCCCGTCTTCATCTTCGTGTTCAAGTGGGGCATGAAGGGCGCGGCCATCGCCACCATCCTGGGCCAGATCGTCTCCGCCCTGCTGTTCGCGGGCTATCTGTTCCGCATGAAGGCGATCAGGCTGGATCGGGACAGCCTGAAATTCCGCGGCCGCATCCTGACCCGGATGATGCGCATCGGTATGGGCAGCCTGCTGACCCAGGTCTCCATCTGCCTGTCCATGGCCGTGGTGCAGACCTCCCTGACCAAGTACGGCGCGCTGGACCCGGTCTTCGGCCAGGAGGGCTTCCAGTCCATCCCGGTGGCCGTGTTCGGCATCGTCATCAAGTTCTTCCAGATCGTCATGTCCGTCGCCATCGGTCTATCCACCGGCATTATCCCCATTGCCGGGTACAACATCGGCGCCAAGCGGTATGACCGCGTCATTCAGCTGCTGAAGTGGCTGCTGATCGTGGAAGCCATCGTCGGCGCCATCGCCACCGTGATCTTCCTGGGCTTCCCGTACCAGCTGACCTCCCTGTTCGGCGGCGGCAGCGCGGCAGACCCCGCGGTCAACGAGGCCTATCTGAACTACGCCGTGAAGTTCATGCGCGTGTTCATGTGCTGCCTGATCCTGTCCTGCTGCAACAAGGGCCACGCGATCTTCCAACAGGCCATCGGGCGGGCGACCACGGCCACCGTGCTGTCCATGATGCGCGAAGTCGTGTTCGGCGTCAGCATGCCGCTGATCATGCCGATCTTCTTCGGCCTGGACGGTATCCCCTACTTCATGCCGGTCTCCGACGTGGTCGCCACGATCGTTGCGATCTGCGTCATGACGTATACGGTCCGGATGCTGCGCAGAAAGCAGAAGGAAGTGGAGGCGGGCGGAACCGCCGCCCCGCAGCAGATCTGCGCTGATCCCTCCGCCCGGGGCGTTGTGACCATCGGCCGCTCCTACGGCGCGGGCGGGCGCAGCGTGGGCAAACTGGTGGCCGAGACGCTGGGCGTGCCCTATTACGATTCCGAGCTGCTGGAAAAGGCCGCGGAGAACAGCGGCTTAAGCCAGAAGTTCCTGGAGAGTGTGGATGAAAAAACCGCAAAGCCCGGCGCGCTCTATCACTATACTGGGCTTGCCTATGATCCCAACTCCGAGCTGGAGATGACCGCCGCCCGGGCCCAGCGGGAGATCATTGAAAAGGTTGCCGCCGAAGGCTCCTGCGTCATCGTCGGCCGGCGGGCCGACCAGATCCTGAAGGGCAAGGAGGGCCTGTTCCGGGTCTTCGTCACCGCGTCCCCGGCGGCGCGCGCAAAGCGGGTCGCCCAGCGGGAGAACCTGTCCGAGCAGGAGAGCGCGCAGAAGATCAGAAAGGTAGACAAAGAGCGCAGCGCCTATTACAACCAGCTCCCCGGCGAGGGCTGGGGCGAGGCGTCCAATTACGACCTGTGCGTGGACACCGACACCCTGGGCGTTCAGGGGGCCGCCGGCCTGATCGTCACGGCGGTTCGGAACCTGGAAAAGTAAAAAGACCAAAAGAGAGGGCGGACGCTGCGGCGTCCGCCCTTGTTGTATCTTCGGATGAAAAACTTACCGCGCCTTGCCCGACACGATCCACGGGGCGGGCTCGGCCTGAAACAGGTTCTTGGGGTTCAGGCGGGATACGGCGATCTGCACGACCTCCATGTCCTTGATGTGCAGCCGCTCAAACAGGGCGGGCAGCTTGGACACCACGCCGAAATCCAGGGTGTAGATGACGAACTCGATTTCGGGGTTGACGCGCAGCAGGCACTCCATCTCCTGCTCCAGGCTAGCGGAGGCCACCAGGAAGGCCAGGGAGGGCACCGGCTGGCCCTTCATGGTCTCGTCGTCCACGTGGTCGATGATGTTGATGTTGTTCAGGCCGAAGCGGTGGATGTTGCCGTCCATGGTCTCCCGGTCATTTCGGTTGTACTCCACGGCGATGATGGTGCCCTCGCTGGCGATCAGACCGGCCTCCACGGCGATGGACTCGCCGCTGACGATGCACACCACGTCCTGCAGGCCGATGTGCAGCTTGTTCAGGATGACCGCCCGGATCTCGCTGCCCACATAGTGGATGGAGCCCCGGGAGAAATTGCTGTTGTCCATGCCGATCTTGTAGGTGGTGCGGGCGTTGGGGTTGACCACCAGCATGCCGGCGGAGGCGTTGATGCCCCGGTTGATCATGTCCTTAAGCTTGTCGTGCTTGATGGGGCCTTCGGGCTCGGAGCCCTCGTTGTACCACACCTCGCACTCGCCCAGGCCGATGTCCCACATCTTATAGAAAATGTCCGGGTGGTTGGCGTCGGTGAACACCAGCACCGCCTTGTTGGACTCAATGGTGGGGATCAGGTTTTTGTTCTTACGGGTGATGTCCAGCATCTTGACCCGCTCCAGGTCGATCTCCGTGTTGTCGGAGAAGTACTGCAGCCAGGCCAGAATGCGCTCGTTGGTAAACAGACGGTTTTCCATGGGACGCCTCCTTAAATAATCCGAAATGGGGAACAGTTTTTACATCTCCTGCCGGCCTTCCAGTGCGCGCATGAGCGTGGCGTCGTCGGCAAATTCCAGGTGGCTGCCCACGGGGATGCCGTAGGCCAGCCGGGTGACCTTCACGCCGA
Source organism: Oscillospiraceae bacterium (assembly GCA_051867655.1). Classification (GTDB taxonomy): domain Bacteria; phylum Bacillota; class Clostridia; order Oscillospirales; family Oscillospiraceae; genus JAJPXI01. The sequence continues at coordinate 65,498 of JBJDYV010000027.1, read as the reverse complement.
AGGGGCGCAGCAGGCGGGACAGGTACATGGCGGTGGCTTCGCCCTCGGTGTCCGGGTTGGTGGCCATGATGACCTCTTTGACCTCCCCGGAGGCCACCCGCTCCGTCAGCTGGCGGATGCGCAGGTCGTCTGGGCCCACGTGGTTCATGGGGGAGATGACCCCGTGGAGCACATGGTACAGGCCGTTGTACTCCCGGCCCCGCTCCATGGCGATGACGTCCTTGGGGTCGGCCACCACGCAGATGACCGAGCGGTCCCGCTTGGGGCTGGCGCAGATGGGACAGGGGCCGCCGCCCTCGGCAAAATTCTGGCAGATGGGGCAGCAGGAGATGGCCTTGCGGGCGTTGATGATGGAGTCGGCAAAGGCCTGGGCGTCCTCATCGGGCAGGGAGAGGACGAAGAACGCCAGCCGCTGGGCGGACTTTTTGCCGATGCCGGGCAGCTTGGCAAACTGCTCCACCAGGGTTTCCAGGGCGGGGGGGAAGTATTGCATATTGACCTCCATGCGCTTGACAGCGCTCAAATAGAAGTGTTGACCTTCCTGCGCAGGGAGGTCATTGCCATCACTTGCGGTTGTCCCATCGGGACGAGCAAGTGGGCGATTGCAATGGAAGTGTGAGACCTCACACTTCCTCCCCCCTCAGCGCAGCAATGGCCAGCTCCACGTCGGGAGCGCCGTAGACCGCGGAGCCCGCCACCAGCACGGTGGCGCCGGCGGCGACCACCTTCTTGGCGGTCTCGGGGTTGATGCCGCCGTCCACCTCCAGCAGGCAGTTGGGGTTGTATTTTTCAATCAGCTCCCGCACCTGGGAAATGGTATCCAGCTGGCGCTCCATGAACGCCTGGCCGCCGAAGCCCGGCTCCACCGTCATGACCAGCACCATGTCCAGCTCCTCCAGGTAGGGCAGCACGGCCTCCGCCTTGGTAATGGGACGCAGGGCCACGGCCTTTTTCACCTTGCAGCGGTCCATGGCGTGGAGCGCCTCCCGGATGGAGGGGGGCAGGTCGGCCTCCAGATGGACACACAGAAGATCGGCGCCCGCCTGGGCGAAGGCCTCGATGTACCGCACGGGTTTTTCGATCATCAGATGGACGTCCAGAAACATATTGGTGTGCTTGCGGATGGACTTGACCACCGGCACGCCGATGGAGATGTTGGGCACAAACATGCCGTCCATGACGTCCACATGGACCCAATCGGCCGTGCGGATGGCCTGAATGTCCCGGTCCAGATTGCAGAAATCGGCGGAGAGAATGGAAGGAGCGATTTTAATCATTGTGCATCACCTGTCATAACTTTTAGAATGAGCGGTGGAACATACGGGTTACAGACGGGGCTTCTCGAACAGCTTGCCCAGGCCGGTGATGATGTCGCCGATGCCGCACATGCGCAGGTCGTTCCACATGTTGGCCTGCTGGGTGCCGATGACGGGGATGCCGATAATCTGCTCGATCTTGTCCACGACCTCCAGCGTGCGGAAGCAGCCGCCCACGCAGAAGACGGCCTCGGCGTCCGGATGGGCCTTGGCCAGAGTGACGATATCGGCCAGGATCTCGTAGGGGTCTACCTTGGTCACGTCGGCGGGATTGACGAAAGTGCGGTTGACCTCACCGATGATCTCGAAGCCGGCCTTTTCAAAGTATTCGCGCTCGATGGCCGCCACCGCCTCGGTGTACGGCGTGTAGCACAGGATCTTTTTCGCGCCGAAGAACTCCAGGGCCCGGACCACGGAGATGCCGCCGGCGGTGGCCTGGATGCCGGTGGCGTCCTCAATGCGCTTGACCAGCTCGGCTTCTCCCTCATTGCCGAGGACGAAGCAGGTGGCGGTGGCGATGTAGTTGATCAGATCCACCCGGGCTGTGGCCAGCATTTTGGCTCCGGCGACGGCGCCCTCGGACGCGGTCAGCAGGTCGTCCCGGGTCAGGGAGCGCACCAGCACGCTGGTGGGCAGGGTGACCACGCCTTCCGGCGACATGACCCGGAATTCATAGGGGCCGTATCCCTCGTCGTGGGACGGGGTCAGATGGCCGATGGTCGCGCGGTAACCGAGGGGATAGGGCTTGAGTTGTACTTCTTTTCCGTTGATAAGCATATTTTCCTCCTATATTGTACGCCTATTGAGGAAACGAGGGGTTCCTTCATGGCAGGGCAAACTGAGACACCGGGGCGAGCTGGGCGGCATAAGATACACTACGCGGATGGCAGCCCGGATCTTGCCCCCGGGCCGCTCTCCCAGACCCACATGGCCCGGCCGGGAGGGCACGGCTCCGGCAGCGCGCCGCTTCAGATAGCCGTCCGGCGGATGGGGGCGCCTGTCCGCCGGGCGGCACAAGTTCAGGTTAAAAGGACACCGTGTGTACTTCTTTGGCGTCGTAGCCCGCATTGATCAGGGCGTCCAGGATCTTCTTCTTGTGGCTGTGGCCGAAGGCCTCCAAGGTCACCCGCAGTTCCACGCCGCTCTGACGGTTGATGTTGATGAACTGGTTGTGTTCCAGCTTGATGATGTTGCCGCTCTCCCCGGCCACGATGGAGGCTACCTTCAGCAGCTCGCCGGGGCGGTCGGGCAGCTGCACCGAGAAGGTGAAGATGCGCCCGCGGTTCAGCAGGCCGTGCTGGACCAGGGAGGAGACGGTGATCACGTCCATGTTGCCGCCGGACAGGACGGGCACCACGTTCTTGCCCGTGCAGTCCAGGTGGTTCAGGGCGGCGATGGGCAGCAGACCGGCGTTTTCCACGATCATCTTGTGCTTTTCCATCATGTCCAGGAAGGCGTCCACCAGTTCGTCGTCGTCGATGGTGATGATGCCGTCCAGATTCTTCTGAATGTAGGGGAACACCTGGTCGCCGGGGGTCTTGACAGCCACGCCGTCGGCAATGGTGACCACCTTGTCCAGGGTGACCACATGGCCGGCCTCCAGGCTGGCCTTCATGGACGCCGCGCCGGTGGGTTCCACGCCGTAGACCTTCACGTTGGGGTTGAGCAGCTTGGCCAGGGTGGACACGCCCGCCGCCAGTCCGCCGCCGCCGATGGGCACCAGGATCACGTCCACGTCGGGCAGGTCGGAGAAGATCTCATAGGCGATGGTGCCCTGGCCTGTGGCCAGGACGGGGTCGTTGAAGGGGTGCACGTAGGTCAGCCCCTCTTCCTGGGACAGCTTGGCGGCCAGCTCGGCTGCGTCGTCAAAGGTCTCGCCGTGGAGGATGACCTTGGCGCCGTAGTCCTTGGTGTTGTTGACCTTCACCAGGGGCGTGGTGGTGGGCATGACAATGGTGGCGCTCACACCGGCCTGCTGGGCGGCGTAGGCCACGCCCTGAGCGTGGTTGCCCGCCGAGGCGGTCACCAGCCCGCGCTCCTTCTGCTCCTGGGTCAGGGTGCTGATCTTATAGTAGGCGCCGCGGATCTTGTATGCCCCGGTCACCTGCATGTTTTCCGGCTTGATGTACACCTGGTTGCCCGCAGTTTTGGACAGGGCGGAGGAGTAGATCAGGTGGGTGTCGCGCAGGACGCCGGCAAGTACGCCGCGGGCGGCCTTGAACTGTTCAAGGGTCATCATGATGAAACTTCCTTTTTGTGAGTTTCTGAAAACGTTTTGACGATACCCATTATTTTATTGAATTTCGGCGATAATGTCAATGTGTTCTTGACACTTGACCGACGCGGGCGGTACAATATATTAAAATGTTTGCAGGAGGTACTGCGATGGCGAAAATTGTCAAAAAATCCGTAGCGCCCATCTATGCTGTGGCGGTGCTGTGGCTGGTGTGGGGGCTGTTTTTCCCGCTGTATAAGCCCTTCCACTTCATTCTGGCGGCCATCGCGTCGGTGGTGGTGTTCTGCCTGGGCAAGGTGATCTGGCCCAACAAGACCTACAACACCCCCGATCCGGAGCCGAAGCAGGAGGAGAAGGCGGAGCCGGCCAAACCCGAGAGCACCGGAAATCCGGAGATCGACGCCCTGATCGCCGAGCGGGACCGGGCGGTCAGCGAGATGCACCGGCTGAACGACAGCATCGAGGACCCCACCATCTCCGCGCAGATCGACCGCCTGGAGTCCACCACCAAGAAGATCATCGCCCAGGTGGTGCAGAACCCCGACAAGCTGCCCCAGATCCGCCGCTTCCTGAATTACTACCTGCCCACCACCCTGAAGCTGCTCAACGCCTACGACCGCGCGGACAGCGCCGGGATCTCCGGCACCAACATCGACGGCACCAAGGGCAAGGTCAGCGAGATGATGGACACCATCGTCACCGCCTTCGACAAGCAGCTGGACACTCTGTTCGGGGACGAGGCCCTGGATATTTCCACCGATATCACCGTTATGGAGCAGATGCTGGCCCGGGAGGGCATCGGCGGCACCCAAATCACGACAGAATCCTAACAGACGAAAGGATGTAATTAATATGGCTGACAATATGGATATGACCCCCGAACTGACCCTGACCCCTGACCTGAATACGGCGACGGCTGCCGCCGCCGCTCCCGCGGCGCCCGAGCTGACCCTGGAGCCGACAGCGGCCGCCAACGACGCCGCCGCTGTCCAGGCCGAGCGGGACGCCAACGCGGTGAAGCTGGACGAGAGCCAGCTGACCGAGGCCGAGCGCAAGATGGTGGCCGACTTTGCCGAGAAGATCGACATCACCGACTCCTCCGTGGTGCTGCAGTATGGCGCCGCCGCCCAGAAGAACATCGCAGGCTTCTCCGAGAACGCCCTGAACAACGTGCGCACCAAGGACCTGGGCGAGGTGGGCGAAGCCCTGTCCTCCCTGGTGGTGGAGCTGAAGGGCTTCAACGTGGAGGAGAAGAAGGGCGTCCGGGGCTTCTTCCAGAAGAAGCGTAACGAGATGGAGGCCATGAAGGCGTCCTACTCCAAGGCGGAGGCCAACGTGGACAAGATCGTGGAGGTTCTGGAGGGCCATCAGGTGACCCTGATGAAGGACATTGCCATGCTGGACCAGATGTACGAGCTGAACACCAAGTACTATAAGGAGCTGACCATGTATATCCTGGCGGGCAAGAAGGCCCTGGACAAGGCCCGCACCGGGACGCTGGAGGAGCTGCGCAAAAAGGCCACCGAGACCGGCGCCCAGGAGGACGCGCAGAAGTACAACGACTATGCCAACCTGTGCAACCGCTTTGAGAAGAAGATCCACGACCTGGAGCTGACCCGGATGATCTCCATCCAGATGGGTCCCCAGACCCGTCTGATCCAGAACAACGACACCCTGATGCTGGAGAAGATCCAGTCCTCCCTGGTGAACACCATCCCCCTGTGGAAGAGCCAGATGGTGCTGGCCCTGGGCCTGGAGCACTCCCGCCAGGCCACGGCCGCCCAGTCCGCCGTGACCAATATGACCAACGAGCTGCTGAAGCAGAACGCCGATATGCTGAAGATGGGCACCATCGAGACTGCCAAGGAGGCCGAGCGCTCCGTGGTGGACATCCAGACCCTGCAGCACACCAACGAGCAGCTGATCTCCACCCTGGACGAGGTCATGAACATCCAGAAGGAGGGCGCCCAGAAGCGCAAGGAGGCCGAAGCGGAGCTGGGCCGCATCGAGGGCGAGCTGAAGCAGAAGCTGCTTGAACTGAGAGGCTGATATGAAATTCCTGAAAAAACGCGGGGTGGCCGTGGCGCTGACGGTTGTGGTCATCCTGGTCATGTCCCTCTGGGGCATCCACAAGGCTCCGGAGGACGCGGCCCAGCTGCCCCCGGTCCAGACCGGGCAGTGGGTGTACGACGGGGCAAATGTGCTCTCCAACCAGGAGAAGCAGTACCTGACCCAGGGCAACGCCGATCTGCTGTCCGCCCACGGGGTTGTGGTGGCGGTGGCCACGGTGCGCGATGTGGAAGGCTGGGACCTGTGGGACTTCTGCCTGGCTTTGGGCGATGCGTGGGGCCTGAACGGATCCTCCATGATCCTGGTGCTGGACATCGGCGGGGACAATTACTGGCTGGTCCAGGGTTATGACCTGGTCAGCAGCTTTACCGACGACATGGCCGGCCAGTATGCGTGGCAGTACTTGGAAAACGATTTTGCCGCCAAAAACTACGGCGCGGGGGCCATCAGCCTGTTTAACGCCCTGGCGACGTGGTATGACAGTACTCCGATCGCCAGTGTGGGTGGATATGAGGAGCCGGGCGCGGCTGGCTTTTACGACGGGCCCGCCCCCGCGCCCAAGAGCGGCTTCGGGTTCGGCAGCGTCCTGCTGCTGATCCTGTTTGTGGTCATCCTGATCGTGGCGGTGGACGCCATGCGGTACAGCAGCTACCGCCGCCGCTGGGCCGGCGTGACGCCCACGGTGATCTACCGCCCGTTTATTTTCGGCCGGCCCCGGCGGCGCAGAACGCCGCCTCCGCCTCCCCCGTCCAGAGGGCCCCGTCCGCCCTCCGGCGGCGGTTTCAGCGGCGGACCCAGACCGGGCGGTACGACCCGTCCGCCCAGCGGCGGGCCCCGTCCGGGCAGCACGACCCGGCCGCCCACGGGCGGTTCCTTCGGCGGCGGCCGCACCGGAAGCGGCAGCTTCGGCGGGGGCCGCACCGGCTCTGTCGGGGGAGGACGCTCCGGCGGCAGCTTCGGCGGAGGACGCTCCAGCGGCAGTTTCGGGGGCGGACGTTCCGGCGGTTCCTTCGGCGGAGGCCGCGGCGGCGGACGCCGGTAAATCAACAGCAAAAAAGGAGCGCTTCGGCGCTCCTTTTTTCATAACTTCAACACAAGTTTTTGCTATCCTCCGGGGGAAGGGAGTGATGGAAATGGACTATACTATATTGCTGGCGGAGGACCAGAAAAAGCTGCGGGACGTGGTGCGGGATTACTTCGCCGCCCACGGCGTGGCGTGCGACCTGGCCCGGGACGGGGCGGAGGCCCTGGACCTGCTGCGGGACCACGACTACGACGCGGTGCTGTTGGACGTGCTCATGCCTAACCTGGACGGCTTCGCCGTGTGCAGGCTCATCCGGGAGAAAAGCGGCGTGCCCGTCATTTTTCTGACCGCCCTGGGGGACGAGGGCAGCACTCTGCGCGGCTATGAGCTGGGGGCGGACGACTATGTGGCCAAGCCCTTTTCCTTGGCGGTGCTGCTGGCCAAGACGATGGCCCTCATCAAGCGCGGCCGGGGCGGAGACAGCGGCGGCGCGCTGACCTGCGGGGCCATCACCCTGCACCCGGGCAGCCGGACCGTGACGGCGGCGGGGGAGACCGTGCCCCTGACCAAGCGCGGCTATGACCTGCTGGAATGCCTGCTGCGCAACAAGGGCCGGGTCATGAGCCGGGCCGACCTGCTGGACAAGGTGTGGGGCCTGGATTTCGAGGGCGACGACCGGGCGGTGGACGCGCAGATCAAAACCCTGCGTGCCGCTCTGGGCAGCGCCGGAAAGCAGATCAAAACGGTGTTCAAGGCGGGCTACAAGCTGACGGAGGAGGGGTGAGCATGAAGGAGAAAAAACAAGATTGGCTGATCTTCCTGCGTACCCTGGCGGCGTTTCTGGCCTTCTGGCTGCTGATGGTACTTGTGCTGACGGCCAACAACTGGAAGAGCAACAAGGACGCCATCGGAAGCGATTATAATGAGGTCGCCAATTTGGCGGTCTGGCATGTGCAGATGGTTTTGGAGGGCACTGCCGCTCCGGAAGAAAAGCCCGCCATCATCACATGGCGGCTGAGTACCGAAGCCGGCTACGACGGTTCCTGCCTGAGCTTGAGCAGGGTCTATGATGACCAGGGAGACGAAGCGGCCCGCAGTCAGATCTCCATGGGCAGCTTCAGCCTGCCCGGCACGGGGGTATATGACCACTTTATTTTCTTTGACCCGGTCCTGACGGACGGGGAGCAGATCGCTCTGGCCAAGCTTCTCCGCACCGATAAGTATGCGTTGAACCGTTTCTTCGGTGCCGAGGACGGCCTCTATGAGGATGCACCCAATCCGGGGCTCTATGGCGAGGTCACCGGCATTCAGCAGGGCAATGTGATCTACCCCCAAAAGCTGGTGTATTACTACGAGGACCGTACCGTCACCTTACTGGAGAGCGACAACGCCATGTTTGACGCAGCGGAGCTGACCACCCTGCGGTTTGACGCGGCCCTGATCACATCCGCTTTGGCCTGGGGCGAACCGTCCCCAGAAGAGCTGCTGGAGCTGTACCGCCGGGCGGAGGATGCTTTGGATGAGCTGATGGGCAGACGCAGCGCATCCGAAAAGTGGGCCGGAACACGGTCCGGGGACGCATGCACGGCGTCCTATTCTGTGATCGACGGTGTGCCGATCGCCCGCGCTTACGCATACACCCCCTGGCGGGTGGCGACCGACGGCCTGGGCTTTACCTACATCGCCACCCTGCTGGCCGCCCTGCTGGCGGCGGTGGTGGTCAGCCGGATGCAGATCAAATCCATGAAAAAAGAGCGCCAGCTGACCCGCGCCGTGGCCCATGAGCTGAAGACCCCGGCGGCGGTGCTGCGGGCCTACGCCGAAGCGCTGGGGGAGGATGCGGTGCCGGGAAAGCGGCAGGAGTATCTGGACGCCATCGTGGAGGAGTCTGACCGCATGGCGGCTCTGGTCAACGAGCTGCTGGACCTGTCCCGGCTGGAGGGCTCCGCGGGGACGCTGGCCAGGCAGCCGGTGGACCTGCCCGCCCTGGTGCGGGAGGGCTTTGAGCGCCTGCGCGTGCCCATGGAGGAGCGGAGCCTGACACTGGAACTGGACCTGGAGCCGGTCACGGTGGAGGGCGACCCCGGACGGCTGGGGCAGATGGTCAGCAACCTGGCCGTCAACGCCCTGCATCACGCCTCCCCCGGCCCGGTGCGGGTAGAGTTGAAGTGGGAGGACGCTCGCGCCGTGCTGACGGTGGAGAACCGCTGCCCGCCCCTCCCGCCCGAGCAGCTGAAACGGCTCTGGGAGCCCTTTGCCAAGGGGGACGAGTCCCGCTCCGGGGAGGGCGGCGGCCTGGGCCTGGCGGTGGTGCGCAGCATCGTTTTCCTCCACGGCGGCTCCTGCCGGGCGGAGAGCCTGCCCGACGGCATCCGCTTCCGGGTGGAGCTGCCCTGATCCTTGTTGCATTTTGCCAAAAGCTGTGATATGATGCAACCAAAGAAAGGGGTGGAGCTTGTGTACAATCGCAAAGCCTTTAAACAGGAGGCCAAACAGCTCATGCGCGCCAGTGTGCCCCACTTTATGTTGGTGGCGCTGGTGTACTGCCTGCTGACGTCGGGACTGAGCACGGCGGTAGGCTGGGTGACCAGCAGCGGAACATTGGGGATCGACGCGCTGTCCATTTTCCTGACCATTCTGGTCGCACTGTTCAGCATCGTCATGGGCGTGGGCTTCTGCAATTACGCCCTGCGCCTGGCCCGGCGGGAGGAGACGGGCATGGGGAGCCTGTTCCACGCGTTCTCCTTTGCCGGACGCTCCATCGGGATGACACTGCTGGTGGCGTTGTATACCTTCCTGTGGTGCCTGCTTTTCATCGTCGCGTTTGCGATCGTGGTTGGGATCCTGTTCGCGGTGTCTGCGTTCACTGAGTCTGGGGCATGGGCTGTCCTGATGATCGTGCTGGTCGTGGTTCTTTACATCTGCCTGATCGTCGCAGTCGTTGCCATCTCTCTGCGCTATGCCATGGCCGACTTTACCCTGGCGGACAATCCAGACGCCGGAGCCGTGGAGGCTATCCGCCGCAGCGTCCAGATGATGCGCGGCTACAAGGGCAAGCTGTTTGTTTTGGAATTGTCTTTCATCGGCTGGGAGCTGCTGGTGGGGCTGATTGCGGCCGCTGTCATGGTGGTCGGCTTTTTGATCAGCGGAACAAGCTGGCTCGTGGAGGCAATCCTGTCGGCGGGGGACGACCTTTGGGAGATCTACAGTCTGGCCGGGAACCTGGTGGGGCAGATGGCGATCTGGACCCTGCTGGCGGAGCTGGTCAGCCTGCCCCTGAACCTGTGGCTGCTGGTCTACCGGCAGACCGCCCTGGCCCGCTTTTACAACTATGTGGGCGGCTATGACTACCACCAGTATATGAACCAGCGGCCCGCCGATCCGGGCGTGCCCCTGGAGCCGCCGCAGCCCACCCCGCCTCCTGCCGACGATGACGCCCCCCGGCCCTCTGAACCCGAGAAACCGTCCGCAAAGCGGGAAGACCCCTGGCAGCCGGAGGCGCCGCATGCCCCGGACAATTATTACACGTCGATCCTGCCCCCGGAGCCCCCCGGCGGGGAACCGGAAGAATCCGACGAAGACGAAGAAATCTGAAATGAAACGGCTTGCCCGCACGGGCAAGCCGTTTTTCTACTTCTACTTACTGTATGGCAATCTCGCCGCTGAGATTCTGGGAGAACAGGGTGCGGATCGTGCCGCTGTCCTCGGTCTGGCCCAGGACCCACATCAGCTTGGTGACCGCGGCCTCGGTGGTCATGTCATAGCCCTGAATGACCCCCTGCTCCAGGGCCTTCTGGCCCGCCTGGTACAGGGAAAAGTCGCTGCGCTCGTACAGACACTGGGAGCACACCACCACCGTCATGCCCGCCTGGGCGGCCTTGTGGAGCTTGGAGATCAGGTCCCGGCGGATAAAGTGCAGCCCGCCGGCGCCGAAGGCCTCGATGACCACGCCCCGGTAGTGCATGGACAGGAGCATATCGAAGATCTCCGGGTTCAGGCCGGGGGTCAGCTTGATCAGGAAGACTTCCTTGCACAGCCCGTCCCGCAGGTGGCTCTGCCCGGCGATGTTGGGAATGGCCGCCCGGTTCAGGACCAGTCCGCCGCCGCCCACCGTGCCCACCAGGGGCCAGTTGACGCTTTCAAAGGCGTCAAATCCGGTGGTGCGGGTCTTGACCGCCCGGCAGCCCAGGATGATCTTGCGGTCAAAGGCAATGTATACCCCCCGCACGCCCGACGCCGCCATGGCGAAGGCGGTGCGCAGGTTTTCCAGACCGTCGGTCAGAGGGTGCTCAATGGGCAGCTGGCTGCCGGTCAGCACCACGGGCAGGTCGATCCCGGGCAGCATGAAGGAAAGGACGGAGGCAGTGTAGGCCATGGTGTCGGTGCCGTGGGTGATCACGATGCCGTCGTAGAGGTCCTTTTCCGCGAAAATGCTGCGGGCGATGATCTGCCACTCCTCCGGCTGAATGTTGGAGGAGTCCAGATGCAGGATATCCCGCACGGTGACGGCATACGAGTCCTGAAGATGGGGCAGCCAGGCGGCCAGCTCCTCCCCGGTGATGCCGGGGGCCAGACCCTCGTCGGTGTGCTTGGAGGCGATGGTGCCGCCGGTGGTCAGCAGCAGAATATGTCTTTTCAAGGGAGATCCCTCCGAATGATAGAAGTAAGATAAGATTTATTATACGGCGGTTTAAGCGGGAACGCAAGAGCGGCTATGGATCTGCAAACAGCCGCTGACGCAGAGTGTCCAGATACTCCGGTGCGGTCAGGTCGAGACCCTCGGCACCCACGAGAACAACAATGTCATCCTCCCGCAGGAGCAGGTAGGAGCCGTCCCGGGCGGTACATACCTGGTCGAAGCCCCAGTCAGAGGTTGTTTCACCCCAATCCAGCTCGCCCCAAGTAAACTGGCCGTTGGCAGTCTCCTCCCGGCGGAGGGAAAACAGTAAGCGGGCCAAAGCCTCACCGGCGCAGTCATAGCGCTCTGTGGTCAGAATGTGGGAGCGCGCGGTTCCGGGGGTAATCTCGCTGTAGTCCAGAAAGTCGGTCAGCAGGGAGCGGCGGCCGTCCAGATAACGGCTGTCCTTGCTGGAGGGCAGGCCCAGGTCGGCGGCGGTGATGACCGGGTAGGACTGGCACAGCTCCGGCGTGGCGGTGCTTTCACTGATATTCCAGGCCACGTCCACGGTTTCCCCCAGACCCACGGTTTCCGCCATATCGAGACACCACCAGCCCACCAGCAGGACGGCCATGATGAAACCCAGAACGCCCATCAGCCAGGCCCCCGGCCTGCCCCGTTCCGGCAGGCGGCCCAGGCGGCGGAACCGGATGTAACTGCCGAGGGTGAAACAGAAGGACCAGACCAGATACACTGCGGCGAAGATGATCCAAAGCAGCAGGAGCAAGACGGCGTTGGAGCAGAAAAACGTACTGATCTTTGTACCGCCGCCGGGCATGGAAAACAGATACACGTACAGTGGAACAAAGATCAGAAGTAAAACCAAAAGCCACAGAAAGTTTTTCAGGACATATTTTTTCCAGAAACGGTCGGCCTCCATCCCCGCGTCGGTCTGGAGGGGGACGGGGTGTTTGCCCGGCAGGGAGCGAAAAAGAAGCATTCCCCGGGTTCTTTTTATTAATTCCCAACCTGCGTCCTCGCACAGCTGCAGATAGTCCGCATCGGGGCCGTCGTCCAGCACTCCGTGCAGGTCCAGGTCCACATAGTGAGAGCGGCCCCCGGCGGGGACGAACCGGGCGAACCACTTGCAAGAGAGCTTGTCCAGCACCCAGCCCGCGTCCGCTTTTTTGTCCAGATAGGCCTGGGCGGCCTTGTAGTCCATCGCGTCAAAGGGGAAGAAGCCCCATTTATGTTCGCTCATGCCTCCCGCTCCTTTCGCAATACTTTTGCTCCGTCGGCCACCTGGCGGCGGAGCCGGTCAAATTCGTCCTCCAGAATTTTTCGCCCTGCGTCGGTCAGAAGGTAATATTTCCGGTTTTCTTCTTCCCGGGTGGCGCGGATCAGCCCTTCCTTCTCGAACCGGGCCAGCAGGGCGTACAGGGTGCCCGCGCCAATATTGACCCGCCCGCCGGTCAGCTGGGCGGCGGCCTGCATGACGCCGTAACCGTGGCGCTCCTCGGTCAGGGCCAGCAGAACGTAATACATCTGCTCCGTCAGGGTGTCCAGTTTTTTGCGCGCCACAGTCTCACCGCCCTTCCCCATGATAAAGTATCGATATTCGATATGATTGTATATCAATATTCGATATATGTCAACCGATTTTCCGCCCCGATACCCCTGCGTACGCAACATTTTGTGGTCTGAAACAAAAGAAAATACAAGAAAAAGGAGAAACGTTCCGGCAGGAAAAAATTTTATTGCCGCCCAAAATAGAACATGTGTTTTAGTTTCAAAAAACGCTGATTTTCGCAGGAAAACCGGCGTTTTTTTCCTGAAAAAAACGTAAAAAAAGTATTGCAATTTCAAGCCGGTCGACGTATACTGAAAACGCTGGTGGAGCAAAATGGAGCAAAAATGAGCAAAATATCACCAAAGTGGAGGGAGTGAACGGCGTGGGGAGCGTGACCGGCACGTATGAGCACAGCATCGATCCCAAGGGCCGTCTGTTCATTCCTGCCAAGCTCCGGGAGGAGCTGGGCTCCACCTGCTACCTGACTCTGGGTCTGGACGCCTGCCTGGCGATCTACCCGGAGGAGAGCTGGAAGGTCTTTACCGAGAAATTCGCCTCTCTCCCCATGACGCAATCCCGGGCCATGCGCCCCATCTTTGCCAAAGCGGTCAAGTGTGAACCGGACAGTCAGGGCCGCATTCTCATTCCCCAGTTCCTGCGCCAGTACGCCAAGCTGGACAAGGACGTGGTCATCATCGGCGTCCACAACCGGGCGGAGATCTGGGACGCGGCGACCTGGCGCGCGGAAGAGGAAGAGATGACGCCCGAGAAGCTGGCCGCGCTTATGGAATCGCTGGAGTTTTAAACCATGGAATATACGCATCAACCTGTTCTGCTGGAGCAGTGCATCCAGGCGCTGAACATCAAGCCGGACGGTATCTATGTGGACGGTACCCTGGGCCGGGCGGGCCACTCCCGGGAGATCGCCAAACGGCTGACCTCCGGGCGGCTGATCTGCATCGACCGGGACCAGGCGGCGCTGGACGCCGCGCCGGGCCGGCTGGAGGGCCTGATGGACCGGGTCACCCTGGTCCACGGAAATTTCGGCGACCTGGCGGAGATCCTGGACGGGCTGTCTCTGGAAAAAGTGGACGGCATGCTGTTCGACCTGGGCGTTTCGTCCCCACAGCTGGACGACGCCTCCCGCGGTTTTTCCTACATGCAGGACGCGCCGCTGGACATGCGCATGGATCAGAGCAGTGCCCTGAACGCCGATGAAATTGTCAATCAGTGGCCGGAGGAGGAGCTGAAGCGCATCCTCTGGCGCTACGGAGAAGAGCGGTACGCGCCTGCTATTGCCCGCGCCATCGTGGGGCGGCGGGCGGACAAGCCCATCAGAACCACGCTGGAGCTGGTGGACGTCATCAAGGGGGCCATGCCCCCGGCAGCCCTGCGGGAGAAGCAGCACCCGGCCAAGCGCTCCTTCCAGGCCATCCGCATCGCGGTCAACGACGAGCTGGGCGCGGTGGAGCGTATGGTCAGCAGCGCGGTGCCCCGCCTGAATCCGGGCGGGCGGCTGGCGGTCATCTCCTTCCACTCTCTGGAGGACCGCATTGTCAAGACCGGCCTGGCGGAATTCGCAAAGGGCTGTACCTGCCCGCCGGATTTCCCGGTGTGCGTGTGCGGAAAAACGCCCCAGATCAAGCTGACCCCCCGCAAGCCCATTGTGGCTGATGAAAAAGAACTGAACGAAAACCCGCGTGCCCGCAGCGCAAAATTAAGGGTTGCAGAAAAAATATAAAACCATCGTCCCCCTCGGAGAGCGGAGGGGGACTCCGGGGGAACTGGTTCCCCCGGAAGAGCCGGCGCCGGAGGCAAGCGTTCCCCGCAGGGAATGCCCGGCTCTTAAAAACCCCCGCGCCCGCAGCGCCAAGCTGCGTGTGGCGGAAAAGCTATAACTTTTAGATAAGGTGTGAGCCTCATGGCAGCGGAAGCCAGACGCAGAACAACCCGATATGAGACCTATGGCAACGTGGCCTATGACCCTGTGTGGGAAGGCGGCGCCGTTGCCGCGCCCGGCAGGGAAGAGGTCGTCCGCCCCCGTCCCAGGGTCCGGCCCAAGGAGCGCACGCTGGCCCGGCCCCACGTTCAGGTCCGCGAAGCCGGCAAGGTTTCCCCCTTTGCCGTGGTGGGCTTTCTGGCCGTGGGTGTGCTGGCGGTCCTGCTGCTGATGAGCTATGTGCGCCTGACGGTGATCAACGACGAGTCCGTTCAGCTGCGCAGCCAGCTGGCCCAGCTGGAGGAAGAGGAGGCCAAGCTGCTGACCCAGTATGAGCTGGCCTATGACCTGCGCCAGATCGAAGAGCAGCTAGCCTCCGACGGCACCATGGCCAAGCCCAACAGCAACCAGATGGTGGTCCTGGACCTGTCCGAGCCGGACAACGTGGTGGTCTATGACCAGACGGAGGACACCGCCGGGGCGCTGGAAAAGATCGGAAGCATTCTGGGGGATCTGAAGAATCCCTGATCCTGAAGCGTCATAACTTCCTATGGGAAACGCATAAGTATGGAGAGACCCTGAAAGAAAGACTGGGGCGCAAGAAAAGGAGTTTTCTTGCGCCCCTGCTAGTAAGACGACCTTCCGCGACATCGAAGAGGTTTGGATCAGCGCGGGGGAGCTCGAGGGGGCAGAGCCCGCCTCGAATGGGATCAGATGCCCCGCAAACCTCGCTGCGCAAGGTTTGCGGCGAACAGAGTGAGGACTTTTGTGCCGCTGTGCGGCACGAAAGTAACGGCATTATTGGGATCATGAAAAGGTCCAAAGGATTTTTCATGATCCCGAGCGCAAGAAAAGGAGTTTTCTTGCGCCCTTCGCAGATATAAGGAGGCACCCCTTGACGGAAAAGGAACAGAAAAAACGGGAAAACGACCGCAGGGCAAACCGCACGATCCTGGGGAGGACTATTTTCCTGATGGCCGTATTCGGCGTGGCGGTGTTTATTCCGCTGTTTTGGAAGCTGTGGGATATCCAGATCGTCAACCACGAGTACTATCAGGACCTGGCGATCAAGCAGCAGACCCGGGACGTGACCGTGTCCGCTAACCGTGGAACCATTTACGATTCCAAGGGCACGATCCTGGCGATCTCCAGTACGGCGTACAAGGTGGTGCTGTCTCCCAAGGATGTTGTCAGTCTGCAGGAGAAGTACGCCGAGGCTGTGGAAGAGGCGAAGAAGGGGAACGGGAAGTATCCCGACTACCCGGAGCCGACCAATGAATTCATTGCCTCCGGCCTGTCCGCCATCCTGGATGTGGAGGAGTCGGTGATTCTGGACCGGCTGTCCCGGACCAGCCGCCAGTATGAGATCGTCAAATCCAAGGTGGAGGAGGACGTGGCTGAACAGGTGCGTACTTTCATTACCGAAAACAAGCTCTCCACCGGCGTTTACCTGGAGCCGGACACCAAGCGCTACTACCCCAACTCCTCCCTGGCGTCCCATGTCATCGGGTTCGTCAACGCGGAGAACCAGGGCGCGTACGGCCTGGAAGCCCTCTACAACGACGAACTGTCCGGGGAAGCGGGCCGGGTGGTCACCGCAAAAAACGCCAACGGTACGGAGATGCTCTCCCGCTATGAAAACTACATCGACGCCGTGGACGGCAGCGACATGACGCTGACCATCGACGCCGCCATCCAGGGTATGCTGGAATCCGTTTTGGAGGAGGGCATCGAGACCTACGATGTGCAGTACGGCGGCTGGGCCATCGCCATGGACCCCAATACCGGGGCGATCCTCGGCATGGCCAGCTCCCCCGATTACGACCTGAACAATCCCAACTCCATCGCCGATCCGGAGACGGCGGAGGAGCTGGCGCAGCTGAAGCTGACCGACGCCGAGTCGGAGTATCTGAGTGTCCTGCAGAGCGCCGCCGAGCAGGAGAATGCCGCTCTGACCGCCGAGCAGAAGCAGGCCCTGGATCAGCTCACCGAAAAAAAGCAGACGTATGTGTCGGCACTGCAGCAGGCTCAGTGGGATCAGTGGCGCAGCAAGGCCCTGAACGACACCTATGAGCCCGGCTCCACCTTCAAGGCGATGGTGCTGGCCGCCGCTTTGGAGGAGGGTGTGATCGACGAATCCTATACCTTCACCTGCACCGGCTCGTTCCATGTGGCCGACCGCGAGATCAGCTGCAGCAAAAAGGAGGGCCATGGCTTCCAGACCCTGACCGAGGCGGTGGAGAACTCCTGCAACCCCGCTTTTATGGATATCGGCCAGAAGCTGGGGGCGGAGAAATTTTACGACTACCTGGAACGGTATAACCTGATCGGAAAGACCGGCATCGACATTCCCGGCGAGGCCAGCAATGATAACGACAACCTGCGGTGGCCCCGGGAGAAATTCGGCATCGTGGAGCTGGCCACCGCATCCTTCGGCCAGCGGTTCCAGGTGACTCCCATCCAGCTGATCACCGCCTTCGCCTCGGTCATCAACGGCGGCCACCTGCTGGAGCCCTATGTGGTGGATCAGATCAGCGACGGGAACGGCAATGTCCTCTACCAGCATCAGACCATGGAAGTGCGCCAGGTGGTCTCCGAGTCCACCAGCGAACGGGCGCGCACCATTCTGGAGAGCGTCGTAGCCAACGGCACCGGCCACAACGCCTATACCGCCGGCTACCGCATCGGCGGCAAGACGGGTACTTCGGAGACCTCGAGTAAGAGCCGCAACGTCGTCTCCTTTGTGGGCTTCGCTCCCGCCAACGATCCCAAGGTCATCGTCCTGCTGGCCTTCGACGGGCCCAAAAAGTCCGCGTCGAACCCCAACCTGACCGAGGATGGGTACTACATCAGCGGCGGCCAAATGGCGGCCCCCCTGGCGGGCAAGCTGATCGCCAATATTCTGGACTACATGGGCGTGGAGAAGCAGTATACGCCTGACGAGCTGTCCGGCGCCGACACCATGGTGCCCAAGGTGACGGGACATTATCTGGACTATGCCCAGAGCGTGCTGACCCAGGCTGGCCTGACCTATCGCACGGTAGGTGAGGGCGAAGTCGTCACCGGGCAGATCCCCGCCCAGGGCGCGACCATCCCGGGCAACAGCCAGGTGGTGCTCTATCTGGGCAACGAGGAAGTGCCCACCGACCAGGTGGAGGTGCCCGATGTGCAGGGACTGACGCCGGAGGAGACCCAAAACGCTCTGAACAGGGCAGGCCTGTACCTGCGCGCCACCGGCGCGGTGGAGTATTATGTGTCCTCCAACAAGGCGGCCAGCCAGTCCATTGCCGCCGGTACCCTGGTGGACCGCGGGACCGTGGTCGAAGTACGCTTTATGGACAGCAGTATCAAGGACTATACCGGCGCGGTCATCAATGATTGACGGATCGATCAACGTGGAGGTATTGGATGAAGTTAGACCAGCTGCTTGAGGGAGTGACGCTGAATTCCTGCGCCGTCTCCCGGGACGTCCAAATCACTTCCGTTTCCTATGACACCCGCACCCTGGAGAGCGGCGCTCTGTTCGTAGCTCTGTCGGGCTATAAGACCGACGGACATCTGCACATTGCCGAAGCCCTGGAAAAGGGCGCCGCGGCCGTGCTCTGCCAGTGCGCGCCGGAGGGGGAGGGCCCCTGGCTGGTGTGCTCCGATACCCGGGCGGCTTTGGCCGTGGTGTCCGCAAACTGGTTTTCCCATCCCGCCCGGGAGATGAAGCTGCTGGCCGTCACCGGCACCAACGGCAAGACCACCACCACCTACCTGCTCAAGGAGGTGCTGGAGCGGTGCGCCGGGGCCAGGGTGGGGCTGATCGGCACCAACCGGAACATGATCGGCGATGAGAGCTTTCCCGCCGAGCGCACCACCCCGGAATCCTGGGATCTCCAGCAGCTGCTGCGCCGCATGGCGGACGCGGGATGCACCCATGTGGTCATGGAGGTCTCCTCCCACGCCCTGGTACTCCACCGGGTGGACACACTGCGCTTTGCCGCGGGCATCTTCACCAACCTGACTCCCGACCACCTGGACTTTCACAAGACCATGGAGGCGTACCGGGACGCCAAGGGACGGCTGTTCGATCAGACCGACCTGGCCGTCCTGAATCTGGACGACGAGGCGGGACGGTATTTCAGCAAAACGGTCACCTGTCCCAAATTCACTTATTCGGAGAATAAGGATGAAGCCGACCTGACGGCCAAGAACATCCGCCTGTTTCCCGAGCGGGTGGAGTTTGAGGCGGTGACAATCGGCGACATCCGCCGCGTCCGGCTGCCCATACCGGGCGGGTTCTCCATTTACAACGCCTTGGGCGTGATCGCCTGCGCCCTGGGCCTGGGCCTGCCGCTTTCCGCGGTGGCGGAGTCTCTGGCCCATGCCAAGGGGGTCAAGGGGCGCATCGAGGTGGTGTCCGTCCCGGCCCTGTATACCGTGCTCATCGACTATGCCCACACCCCCGACGCGCTGGAGAATATTCTCACCACCGTGCGGCCGCTGGCCCAAAACCGTGTGATCTGCCTGTTCGGCTGCGGCGGCGACCGGGACCGCTCCAAGCGCCCCATCATGGGAGAGATTGCCGCCGACCTGGCCGATTTCGTGGTGGTCACCAGCGACAATCCCCGCACCGAGCTGCCCCAGGCCATCATTGATGACATTCTGAAGGGGATGGAGGGGACGAAAACTCCCTATGTGGTGGAGCCGGACCGCCGTGCCGCCATTCGGTACGCTCTGGCCAACGGGCGGCCGGGGGACGTGATCGTGCTGGCGGGAAAAGGGCATGAAACGTACCAGGAGATCAACGGTGTAAAGTATCACCTGGACGAAAGGGAAGAAGTCAAAGACTTTTTTCAAAAAGCGTGATATAATACAGTGCTATTTGAAAAAGTCCGGAGGTTCAGATCATGCAAATGATGATTTATTACGCAATCGTCGCCGTGCTTTCCTTTGTCATTACCGCGCTGGTGGGGCGCTTTCTGGTGCCCACCCTGCGGCGAATGAAGGCGGGGCAGTCCATCAAGACGGACGGCCCCACCTGGCACATGTCCAAGCAGGGCACGCCCACCATGGGCGGTATCATGTTTATCGTGGGCATCACCGCCGTTGTCCTGATCCTGGGCTGGCGGGATTTTGCCCAGGGAGATTTTTCCGCCCTGTTTGTGCTGGCCTTTGCCCTGGTGTACGGCGCTATCGGCTTTGTGGACGATTATGCCAAGCTGAAAAAGCATGAAAATACCGGCCTGACCGCTCCGCAGAAGTTCCTGCTGCAGCTGGCGGCGGCCATCGCCTTCACCGCCCTGCTGCGCTACACCCACCATCTGACGCCCAACCTGTACATTCCCTTCTTCAACACCGAGCTGGTGCTGCCCTGGGTGGTGTACATGATCTTCGCCGCCTTCGTCATGGTGGGCTGCGTCAACGCAGTCAACATCACCGACGGCATTGACGGTCTGGCCGCCGGCGTGACTGTGCCCGTGGCGCTGTTTTACACGGTGGTGTGCGCCCTGTGGGGCAAGACCGCTCTGGGCACCTTCTCCGGGGCCCTGCTGGGTGCGCTGATCGGCTTTCTGATCTACAATTTCCACCCGGCCAAGGTGTTTATGGGGGACACCGGCTCCCTGTTCCTGGGCGGCGCGGTGTGCGGCCTGGCCTTTGCCCTGGATATGCCCCTGGTGCTGATTTTGATCGGCATCATCTATCTGGCGGAGACCGCCTCCGACATCATCCAGGTGGCCTATTTCAAGCTGACCCACGGCAAGCGCATTTTCCGCATGGCCCCCCTGCACCACCATCTGGAACTGGGCGGCTGGTCGGAGAAAAAGCTGGTCTTCGTCTTTTCCGGTATTACCCTGGTTTTCTGCGCCCTGGCCCTGCTGGGCGTGGCGCAGCGGTACGTTCTCCCCTGATCCGACGAAAGGAGCGGCCCCATGGCAAAGCCCAAACGCGACCTGACAATTGAAGAACAGCTGGCCCGGGGCCCCATGGACCTGCCTTTCCTGATGCTGACTCTGATGCTGCTGGGCATCGGACTGATCATGGTGCTGTCGGCGTCCTATGCGTCGGCCTATTATGACCCGAAGGTCAGTACGCCTTATTACTATTTCATCCGTCAGCTCCTGTTCGGTGTGGCAGGCGTGGCGGTACTCTGGTTTGTGTCCAAGATCAACTACCAGGTCCTGCGCGGACTGTCGGTCTTTGTTCTGGGAGCAGCCATCGTCCTGTTGGTCCTGGTGCTGGTGCCCGGCATCGGCAAGGAGATCAACGGCGCACGGCGATGGATCTACATCGGGCCGGTGAGTATCCAGCCCTCGGAGGTAGCCAAGCTGGGCGTGGTGCTCTATTTTTCCGCCCGGCTGTCCAAGCGAAGCACGGGAAAAAAGAAAAAGTGGAACAGCCGGTCCCTGGCGGGCAGGTTTCTGGGTTTCCTGGACCGGGTCGGCTTTTTGGAGCTGATCCCCTACGCTTTGATTCTGCTGGTCATCGCCGCTCTGATGCTCAAGGAACCCCATATGTCAGGTACTGTCCTGATCCTGGTGGCCGGCGCGGCCATCCTGTTCGCCGCCGGCGTCAAGCTGCACTGGTTCATCGGCGGCGGGCTTCTCGCGGGCGGTGCGCTGGGCTTCCTCATGACCCAAATGGCGCACACCAGCGCCCGGCTGGCCGTGTGGCGAGACCCCTGGATCGATCCCCAGGGGAAAGGCTTTCAGACCATCCAGTCCCTGTACGCCATCGGCTCCGGCGGACTGCTGGGCCTGGGCCTGGGCAACAGCCGCCAGAAGTTTTTGTATGTGCCCGAGCCGGAAAACGACTGTATTTTCCCCATTGTTTGCGAGGAGCTGGGGTTCATCGGCGCGGCGCTGATCCTGATCCTGTTCGCCCTGCTGATCATCCGGGGCTACTGGCTGGCCATCCACGCCCGGGACCGCTTTGGGGCTCTGCTCATCGTGGGCATCATCACCCTGTTCGCTTTCCAGGTGTTCTTCAACATCGGTGTGGTCACCGGCCTGCTCCCCGTCACCGGCATCTCCCTGCCCTTCTTCAGCTACGGCGGCACGGCCCTGATGATCCAGCTGGCGGAAATGGGCATCGTCTTAAGTGTATCCCGACAAATTCCGGCGCCCAAAGCCGGATAGGAGGTCTTTGGATTGAACATCCTCTTTACTTGCGGCGGCACCGCCGGACACATCAACCCCGCCGTGGCCCTGGCCCGGCTGTTCCAGGAGCGCAATCCCGGCTGCCGGATCCTCTTTGTGGGGGCGGACGGGGGCATGGAGACCAAGCTGGTGCCCCAGGAGGGCTTTGACCTGAAAACAGTCACCATCTCCAGCTTTTACCGCTCCCTCAGTCCCGCCGCCATCAAGCATAATTGCGGCACTCTGGTCAACCTGGGCCGCTCCAGAAAGCAAGCGGCGGCCATCCTGGACGAGTTCAAACCCGACCTGGTGGTGGGCACCGGCGGCTACGCCTCCTATCCGGTGGTGAAAGCGGCCGCCAAGCGGGGCATCCCCACCGCCGTCCACGAGTCCAACGCCGTGCCCGGCCTGACCACCAGGACCCTGTCCAAGGTGGTGGACGTGGTGATGGTGGGCTTTGAGGACTCCCGTGCCCACTATGACAACCCGGAAAAAGTGGTGGTCACCGGAACGCCGGTGCGGGGTGATTTCTTCCGCTATACCCGGCAGGAGGCCCGCGCCCAGCTGGGCCTGACCGACGGCAAGCCCCTGCTGCTGTCCTTCTTCGGCAGTTTGGGCGCCGACGTCATGAACGGCTATATGAGCGAGTTTTTCCGCCTGGAGGAGCAAGCGGGCTTTCCGTTCCACCATATCCACGGCGCCGGGCGCAATTACGAGACCATGAAGGCCGGCTGCCCGGACAGCCCGTATGTGGACCTGCGTCCGTATATCTACGATATGCCGTTGGTGTGTGCCGCCGCCGATCTGGTGATCTGCCGGGCGGGCGCGTCCACCATCGCGGAGCTGACGGCCATTGCCAAGCCCGCCATTCTGGTGCCCTCACCCAATGTGACGGCGGACCACCAGACCAAGAACGCCAGGGCTCTCTCCGACCACGGCGGGGCGGTCCTGCTGCCCGAGCCCGCGTGCTCCGGCCAGCGCCTGTATGACGAGGCCGCCGCCATCCTGGGCGATTCGGGCCGCCGGGACGGGATGATCCGCGCCCTGACAGCCCAGTCCATCCCGGACGCCGCCGAGCAGATCTATCAGGTGCTCACCGGCCTTTTGAAGTAACCCCGGCAAATCCCTCCGCATAGCATGGTGTGAGACCATGAAACGGAGGGACCTGTATGAGCGAATTTCGGATCCTGGGCGGGCGGCGGCTGTCCGGTGAAGTGACGATACACGGCGCGAAAAACAGTGTGCTGCCCATTCTGGCCGCCACGGTACTGGCCCCCGGCGTCAGCGTGATCCACAACTGTCCCTGCCTGTCCGACGTCAAGGCCTCCCTGACCATTCTGGAGCACCTGGGCTGTCGGACCTGCCGGGAGGGGGACACCGTCACGGTGGACGCCTCTGGCTTGACGCGCTGCGACGTGCCGGATGAACTGATGCGGGAAATGCGCTCGTCGGTGATCTTCCTGGGGGCCATTTTGGCCCGCATGGGCTGTGCGGACATGAACATGCCCGGCGGGTGTGAGCTGGGGCCCCGCCCCATCGACCTGCATCTGTCCGCCATGCGCGCTCTGGGGGCGGAAATCAACGAGGGCCCGGGCGGCCTGCACTGCACCGCGCCCCGGCTGACGGGCCGGGAGATCAGCCTGTCCCTGCCCAGCGTGGGAGCCACGGAAAATGCGATGCTGGCCGCCTGCGGCGCGCAGGGGACCACGATCCTTGTGAACGCGGCCCGGGAGCCTGAGATCGCGGATCTGCAGGACTTCCTGAACGCCATGGGCGCCAAGGTGCGCGGGGCGGGGTCCTCCACCATCGTCATCGAGGGCGGCCAAACGCTCCACGGCGGGGAGCATACCGTCATCGGCGACCGGATCGTGGCAGCCACCTATCTGACCGCTGCGGCAGCGGCGGGGGGCGACGTGTCCGTGCGGGGGGTGGACTACCGCCATCTGTCCACCGTGACCTCCGTCCTCCGGGAGGCGGGGTGTGAGGTGCGCAGCGAAACGGGCCGCGTACGCCTGACCTGCGGCGCCCGCCTGAACGCCGTGCGCCCCATCCGCACGGCCCCCTATCCGGGCTTTCCTACCGACGCCCAGGCCCCGCTGATGGCAGCGATGGCATCCGCCGTGGGTACCACGGTGTTTGCGGAGAATGTATTTGAAAGCCGCTACCGCCATGTGGATGAGCTGACGCGCATGGGAGCGGAGATCCGTGTGGAGGGCCGGGTGGCCGTCGTCAGCGGTGTGCCCCGCCTGCACGGAAATGCCGTCCGCGCCGCCGACCTGCGGGGCGGAGCGGCTCTGGCGGTGGCCGCCCTGGGCGCCCAGGGCGAGACCGTCCTGACCGGCCTGCACCACATTGACCGGGGCTATGCGCGGCTGGAAGACGACCTGCGCGCCCTGGGCGCAGAGATCAAAAGATTGGAATGAGGAAAGACCATGGCAGCAAGACGCAGCAGAAGACGGCGCAGAAGGGGACGCTTCGGCTTCCTCTATAAGCTGTTGTCCGTTGTGCTGATCCTGGTCGCCCTCGTGGCCGGCTGCATCGTCTTTTTCCGGGTGGAAACGATCACGATCGCGGGCAGCACGGTCTATACCGATGAGAAGATCATCGCCGCCGCCGAAGTGGAGCTGGGGGATAACCTGTTCCTGGTGGGGACCGTTCAGACCGGCCGGAAGATCACCAGCCGGCTGCCCTACATCGATACGGCAAGCCTGAGCCGCTCTCTTCCGGACACTCTGGTCATTACCGTGACCGAGTGTGTCCCTGCCGGTGTGCTGAAGGGGGAAGAGGGGACCTGGTGGGTGGTGGACAGCGCGTGCAAGCTGCTGGAGCAGGGCGGAAGCGAGCTGACCGGGCGGTACCCCCGGATCACCGGCCTGACGGCGCTGATGCCCTCTGCGGGAAAACCGCTGACGGTCTCCGTGGAGGAGAGTACCAAGCTGGACTCCCTGAAACAGCTGCTCTCCGCCCTGTCCGAGCGCGGCATGCTCGCGCAGGTGCAGAGCATTGACCTGTCGGGCACGTCGGAGATCCATATGGAATATGAGAACCGGTTCTCCGTGTACCTGCCCCTGTACAGCGACGATTTCCACCTGCTGGCGCACAAGCTTCAGGCGGCGGCGGAATACCTGAACGCCGGACAGACGGGCACCATCGACCTGACCGTGAAACGGTCGGACGGAGCGTGGGGAGAATTTATCCCGGATTGAGGAAAAAACGCGGGAAAGGGTGCTTTATTTCTGAAAACTTTTTATCTTTTTCCTTGACCTGTCAGGAAAAGCAGAGTACAATAATAACAAAATATTGGCGTAATATACTCATATCAAGTACAAGAACTTGTTTTTACATAGGAGGAGCGACTATGCCTTTTGGATTGGACAGCGGGCCCAACAACGACGACATCATCAAGGTCATCGGCGTCGGCGGCGGCGGCAATAATGTAGTCAACCGGATGGTCAAATCCGGTATGAAGGGCGTTGACTTTATCGCGGTCAATACGGACAAGCAGTTTTTGGACGTGTCCAGCGCCACTTATAAAGTTCAGATCGGTGAGAAGCTGACCGGCGGCAAGGGCGCCGGCTCCGACCCTGAGGTGGGCCGCAAGTCCGCCGAGGAGAGCCGGTCTGTCATCTCCAAGATGCTGGAGGAGACCGACATGGTGTTCATCACCGCCGGCATGGGCGGCGGCACCGGCACCGGCGCGGCCCCCATCGTGGCCGACATCGCCAAGGAGATGGGCATCCTGACAGTGGGCGTGGTCACCAAGCCCTTCTCCTTTGAGGGCGCCCGCCGCATGAAGCAGGCGGAGGCCGGCATCGAGGACCTGCGCCAGCGGGTGGACAGCCTGGTCATCATCCCCAACGACCGGCTGAAGTATGCCACCGATCAGAAGATCACCTTCGCCAATGCCTTTGAGATCGCCGACGATGTGCTGCGCCAGGCGGTGCAGTCCATCTCCGACCTGATCAAGAACACCGGCTTCATCAACCTGGACTTTGCCGACGTGACCGCCGTCATGAAGAACGCGGGCATGGCTCACATGGGTGTGGGCCGGGCCGCCGGCAAGAACAAGGCGGAAGAGGCCGCCAAGATGGCCATTTCCAGCCCCCTGCTGGAGACCTCCATCAAGGGCGCCAAGGGCGTTCTGGTCAACATCACCGGCTCCATGGACATCGGCCTGGAGGAGGTGGAGGCCGCCACCAACATGGTCAAGGAGGCCGCCCATCCCGACGCTCTGTTCATCTTCGGCGCCGCCTTCGACGAGGAGATGGAGGACGAGCTGAAGGTCACCGTCATCGCCACCGGCTTTGATGAGCGGCCCGACAGCGAGCCGGTGGTCGCGCCGGCCGGACGGGAAGAGCCCGCCGCCCCCGCGCAGGCGGACAAGCCCGCCTCTGCCGAGGAGGACGAGGACAAGGACTTTCAGGCTATTTTTGATATCTTCAACAAGCGCAAGTAAAGACGATGTAAAACAGCGGCGGTTTTCCGCCGCTGTTTTTGCGTCGCGTAAACTTCGTATGCCAGCGGCACACGAAGTTCAGCTTGTCAAAAAAGTCTCACTGAGTTCGCGGCGCGCACGCCGCGAAAAATTGAAATTTGTTTTCTCCGGCGACATGTGCGGCGAAGAAAACACTTCTCGGCCTGTTGCAGCGCACGAATTATCCGCTGCAGGCGGACAATTCGTGCGCTGCAACAGGCCGCAATCCCTTTGTCGGAAAAGGCTCTGCCTTTTTCGACAGTCTCAACTTCGTGTGCCATCGGCACACGAAGTTTTTACTTGCAATCCAGGCCCCTTTCGCATATAATATTTTTGTTCGGCAATAATCCAAAAAGAAGGAGTTGAGACGCGTCGTGACCGCTGACCCGTACAGTCGAAGTAGATGTCAACAAAACACGCGGCGCGTCCGGATCCGGTGACTTCCGAATGGTCACGGCTCCCCGCGCCGCGGGAAAGGCAGTGATTATCCATGATGACCATTCACAAGACCATTGACGGCCGGATGACCGCCCTGGACGCCATCGAAGAGGGGGCCTGGATCAACCTGACCTACCCCAACGAGGAGGAGCTGCGCAGCGTCTCCGATGCCCTGCATGTGGAGAACGACTTCCTGCGGGCCGCTCTGGACGAAGAGGAGACCTCCCGTATTGATACGGAGGAAGGACAGACCCTGATCATTATCGACACCCCCGCGGTAGAAAAATCGGATTCCGCCGTGATCTATTCCACCCTCCCTCTTGGCATTATCGTAACCGACACAAACATTATCACCGTCTCCCTGCGGGAGTCCTCGGTGATCCGCGACTTTGAAGAAGGCCTGGTCAAGGGCGTTTCCACCGCCAAAAAGACCAGCTTCATCCTCCATATCCTCCTGCGGGTGGCCAGCCGCTACCTGCAGTATCTGAAGCAGATCGACAAGATCTATAACCACATGGAGCGCCAGCTCTACAAGTCCCAGCGCAACAAAGAACTGATCCAGCTGCTGGACCTGGAAAAGTCCCTGGTCTACTTCAATACCTCCCTGAAAGCCAACGAGGTCACGCTGGAGAAGATCCTCCGCGGGCGTATCGTCACTCTGTACGAGGAAGACCACGACCTGCTGGAAGACGTGCTAATCGAGGTGCGCCAGGCCATCGAGATGGCCAACATTTACTCCTCCATCATCTCGGGCATGATGGACGCCTTCGCCAGCGTCATCTCCAACAACCTGAACGTCATCATGAAGGTGCTGACGTCCATCACCATCCTGCTGACCATTCCGAATATCGTCTTCTCCTTCTACGGCATGAACGTCGCCGGCCTGCCTCTGGACCACTTCTGGTGGTTCCCGCTGACCCTCTCCGTGGGGCTGATCGCCGTCATTGCCATCATTCTGAAAAAGAAGGATCTGTTTTGAGAGCAAAGCGCTCCCCGTGTGAACGGGGAGCGCTTTTTGTGTGGTCTATTTCAGGGCCGAAGCCACCCGGGAGAGGGTGGGGGCGTGGGTCGTGTCCAGCAGGTGCGTGTAGATGCGTCCGGTGGTGGCCGGTGTGGAGTGTCCCAGAGCTTTGCCGATCTCAAACAGCGGCGCACCCTGGGCGGAGGCCACGGTGGCGAAGGTGTGCCGCAGGCCGTGCAGCGTGATTTCGGGCAGGTTGTGCTTTTTGATAAATCGGTGAAAGGCCAGCGACACGTTGTTGGGGGAGTAGGGCTGCCCCGCCCGGTCCACCAACACCAGACCGGTGTCCGGCCAGGCCTCCCCCAGCCGCAGACGGTCCTCGGCCTGGCGGCGGTATTCCCGGCGCAGAAGCGGATACAGCTCGTCGGTCAGGTGGAGGATGCGGCTGGACGAGCGGTTTTTCGTCTCCTTCTGGATGATGGATGCACCGGCGGCGGTGCGGGCCTCCCGGATGTGGATGCGCCGGCGTTCAAAATCCACGCTGGTCCACTTCAGCCCGCAGATTTCCTCCCGCCGCAGCCCCAGGCAGCCGGCCAGCTTAACCACCAGCTCCAGCCAGGTGCCTTCGGTTTCGGTGTACAGGCGCTTCAGGTTGTCAGGGCTGTAGTACTTTGCCTCGTGGGGGATCACCCGGGGAGGCTCCACCCGCTCAGTGGGACAGCGGATGATGATGTCCTGCCGGACCGCCATGCGCAGGGCGGAGGAGAGCAGGTCGTGGTGCCGCCGGATGGTGTTGGCGGAAAGGCCCTTCTCCCGCAGAAGCATGGTGTAGTATTGTTGAATGTGCGTTGGGGTGAGCTGTTGGATCGGGATCTCGCCCAGAGCGGGGCCAAGGTGGTTTTCGATGATCTTGGTGTAGCCGTACACCGTGGTGTCCGCACGGTTGGGTTTGACGATCTGCTCCATCCAGTAGTCCAGCCAGTCAGACAGCGTGGTGGTGCGGGGCTTTACCTCGCTGTAAATGGCCCGCTCCGCCTGGAAGGCCAGAAGGGCTTTCCGGGCCTGCGGCAAAGTGGGGTAGGTGCGGTAGGTGCGCCTTCGTTGGCCTTTGTCGTCCTTGCCGCTGTCCAGGTGGACATAATAGAGTTTGCGGCTTTCGTCGTAGGAGATGTTGCGTTCCACTGCTTTCCTTGCCATGTACTTGTGTCCTCTCTTTCTCTACATAGGATACCACAAGTTTACCATAATATACCATGGCCCTTGATAATGGGATCAATCGTAAAGAAAATTTTTGTAAAAAATATGCGCAGAGTGCCTTAAACGGCACTCTGCGCATATTGCAATTTTACTGTTCTGCGACCGCCTCGGCCACGCGGATACCGTCCACGGCGGCGGATGTGATGCCGCCGGCGTAGCCCGCCCCTTCTCCGCAGGGATAGAGTCCGGGCAAACCGATGGACTGAAAATTCTCTCCCCGGAGGATGCGGACCGGGGAGGAGGAGCGGGTCTCCACCCCAGTCAGCAGGGCGGAGGGGTGGTCAAAGCCTTTCAGTTTGTGACCAAAAATGGGGAGGGCGGCGCGCAGGGTGCCGGTGACAAAGGCGGGCAGGCATCCGTCTAACGGGGCAGTTCGGACGCCGGGACGATAGGTGGGGCAGACCGGGGAAGCCGGTTCCGGCCCGCCCAGAAAAGCAGCCACGGTCTGGGCCGGGGCGTGGTAATTGCCGCCCCCCAGCCGGAAAGCGCGCTCTTCCCATTCCCGCTGGAAGGCGACCCCAAGCAGGGGATCGCGGGAGGGATCCGTGCAGCCATAGTCGGCGGGAGATACCCCCACCAGGAAGCCGCCGTTGATGTTTTCACCGTCCCGGGCGCGGCAGCTCATGCCGTTGGTCACCAGCCGCCCGGGTTCGGAGGCGGCAGCCACCACCTGTCCGCCGGGACAGACGCAGAAGGTGAAGGCCGAGCGGCCATCGGGCAGGTGACAGGCGAGCTTATAGTCTGCCGGGGGCAGAGCTTTCCAGGCACTTCCGTACTGGGCCTGGGAGATCATGGCCTGGGGGTGCTCGATGCGCACCCCGATGGCAAAGGGCTTGGGGGCGAGGGGGATCCCCGTGTCCCGGAGCATTTCAAAGGTGTCCCGGGCGGAGTGGCCGGGGGCCAGCACCAGCGTGTCGCACGCTTCGTCATAGACGCCTTCCGGACCGATGGCGGTGAAGCCGGCCAGAACGCCGCCCCGTACGGTCAGTCCGGTCAGACGGTGGCCGAAGCGGATCTCGCAGCCCAGGGAGAGCAGCTCCTGACGGATGTTTGTGACCACCCGGCGCAGAATGTCGGTGCCGATGTGGGGCTTGTGTTGCCAGCGGATGTCCTCGGGCGCTCCGGCAGCCGCCAGAATGTCCAGAACGGCGGACACCCGGGGGTCGTGGATGCCGGTGGTCAGCTTGCCGTCGGAAAAGGTGCCCGCGCCGCCCTCGCCGAACTGGACGTTGGACTCGCTGTCCAGCGCGCCGCCCGACCAGAAGGTTTCCACGTCACGGGTACGCCGCTCCACGCGCTGTCCCCGCTCCAGGATCAGGCAGGGGACGCCGGAGCGGGCGAGCAGCAGGGCGCAGAACAGCCCCGCGGGGCCCATGCCCACCACCACCGGGCGCTTCATGCTCCGCCGGCGCACCAGAGGGAACACATAGGGCTCGGGGGTGAAGCGGACGGCATTTTTGGGCAGCTTCAGGGCCTGTTCCGCCGGGTGGGAAATATCCACCGTACAGACCAGCTTCACCTCGGATTTCTTCCGGGCGTCAATGGACTGGCGGACAAGAGAAAAGGCGGTGAAGCTGTCCGGGGAAACCCCCAGCAGCTTGGCCGCCTTTTGCTTTAATTGTGTCTGCGAACCCTCGGGCGGGAGGGTCAAATTCTGGATTCGGATCATGGTACCACCGGTACTTACATGAGTTTGACGATATAATACACCGCCATGACGAACAGCCAGCCCACCAGGACAAAAAGCAGATAGTAGGCCGCGGTGCTGCCGAGAGCCA
The DNA here is from genome assembly GCA_051867655.1 of Oscillospiraceae bacterium. Classification (GTDB taxonomy): domain Bacteria; phylum Bacillota; class Clostridia; order Oscillospirales; family Oscillospiraceae; genus JAJPXI01. The sequence goes on along the minus strand of JBJDYV010000027.1, from coordinate 34,693 downwards.
GGGTGAGGGCCAGCAGAATGCCGTTCAGAACACAGGTGACATAGAGCAGGGGGTAATTTGCGTCCGTGGGGATCAGCCGGTCAAGGTGCAGAGGAAAGGGACGCTTGCCGCGCTGAAGCAGGACCAGCACGACGATGGCGGCAGCCAGGAGCAGGAAGGCCAGGGCAAAGCCCAGGCGGATGCGGGTGGGGTGATTCAGGAACATTTTGCGGTATAGCTGCAGGCTCAGGATTCCGCAGGCGGAAATGAGACAGATGCAGAAAAAGTCACGCTGGAACAGATAGTAGACCATGGCCAGCACCGCGACCACGGGGACCAGGATGGAGAGCCAGTGAATGACTGCCAATCCGGGGAGCAGGTGGTTGAGCAAAAGCAGGATCAACTCCACCACCACAGCGCTGCCGAACCAGATGAGGATCCGATTGAGGGCCGCGTCCTCCTGCTGGCGCTTGGCCTGTCTCTGTGCCTTTGTGTTGTTGCCCATAGTGTTACCTCCGGGAGAAAAATATGCGGCGATCCGGGTATCCCGCCGCAACAAGTGGGAACAGTATATCATATTTTGACGGAAAAGGCAACTAAAGATTAAGGCGGGATTTGATAATCTTGTGGAAATATGCTATAACTACATTGTGATGTGATACCCTCAAAAAGGGATTTCATACGAGGAGAGGGGGAGAGAAAAATGCGTGCAGCGCAGCGAAAGCGGGTGGCCTGGGGCGACTTGCTGGTGGCTCTGGTCATCCTGGCCCTGGCGGCGGCGCTGGCCGTTTTCCTGTTCCCCCGGTCGGAGCAGGCGCTGACCGTCCGGGTGGTGCAGGACGGGGAACTGCTCCTGTCCTGCCGGCTGGACGATTTGGACGAGCCGGTGTTGGTTCCGGTGAAAGGGCCGTATCCGCTGACCCTGGAGCTGTCCCGGGAAGGAGTACGCGTGACGGAGACCGCTTGCCCCGGGGAGGACTGTCTGCACATGGGGACCATTTCACGCGCGGGCAGCCAGATCATCTGCCTGCCCAACCGCCTGATCGTCGCCCTGGAGGGGGAAGACTCCCCTTATGACGCAATGACCGGGTAAAGTTCCCACAAAATGAGAAAAAGCTGGAGAAGCAGGTGAACGAATGAAGTTGAACCGTCTGGCCCGCTGCGCGGTACTGACCGCCGTGGCGCTGGCCCTGTCCATGGCCGAGCGGGCCATTCCGCTGACCGCCCTGATCCCCCTGCCCGGCCTGCGGCTGGGCCTGGCAAATCTGGTGACGGTATTTGCCCTTTGCCGCCTGTCCGGACGGGAGGCGCTGCTGATCCTGATCGCCCGCTGCCTGCTGGGAGCCATCGGGGGCGGCATGCTGACCGCGCTGGCCTTCTCCCTGGCCGGCGGGCTGCTGGCACTGGGGGTTATTGCCCTGCTGCTGCGCTGCCCCGGCCTGTCTCTGATCGGGGTGTGCATGGCGGGGGCGGCGGCTCACAATACGGGACAGATCGCCGCGGCCATGGTGCTTCTGGGTTCCCGGGCGCCGCTGGTCTACCTGCCGGCCCTTCTGCTGGCCTCCCTGCTGACCGGGGCGGTCACGGGCTGCGCCTCCATGCTCCTGGTCCACAGAGTGCCACTCAAAAGATAAAAATTTAAAGAAATTGTAAGAGAATTGAGATGTATTTGGCCGCATAAAACTGTATAATGTCTTCAATCAATCTCTTTGAACCAAATGAGAAAACGGGAGGAGCTTACCAATGAAACGCAAATTCCTTGTCCCCCTGGCTCTGTGCCTTGCTCTGATCCTGATCCTGTCCGCCTGCGGGGAAAGCAAGTCGTCGGGCGGCGGCCGCAGCGACGGAAAAGATCCGGATACGGAGACGGTCGTGCCCCCCACCTCCGCCACGCCGGAGCCGACCCCGAAGGAGGACCCTTATGACGCGGTGAAGAACTACTGGTCGGAGGACCAGCTGACCCAGGCCTGGGGCCCCAACCAGGTGGTAGAGCACATTTTCTTCCACCCGGTCATTGCCTATCCGGAATACGCCTTTTCCAGCGCGGTGTCCAAAACGGATCAGGAGGGCCTGGACAAATGGATGGTCACGGTGGACGAGTACAACAAGATCCTCCAGTCGCTGTATGACAAGGGCTATATCCTGGTCGCCATCGAAGATGTGTGGAGCGAGGTCACCGACGAGTCCGGCACCCATATGGTGCGCAATACCCTGATGCTGCCCGAGGGAAAGAAGCCCCTGATCATCTCCTTTGATGATGTGAATTACTACAAATACATGCTGGAGCAGGGCTTCACCTCCAAGCTGGTGGTGGGGGACGACGGCCAGATCTGGGCCGAGTGTACCGACCCCTATACCAATGAGACCTTCCTGACCCAGGATCTGGATGCCACGCCGCTTCTGGACAACTTTGTGCTGGAGCACCCCGACTTCTCCCTGAACGGCGCCAAGGCAGTCATCGGGCTGACCGGCTACCAGGGCATCCTGGGTTACCGCACCCAGACCGACCGGGATGTGACCGATCCGACTGAGCTGGCCGCCTTTGAGGCCAACCGCCAGAAGGAGATCGAGGCGGTCAAGCCCGTCATCGCACGGCTGAAGGAGACCGGCTGGACCTTCGCGTCCCACACCTGGGCGCACATCAATCTGTCGAATAAATCCATGGAGCGCATCCAGGACGACACCCAGCGCTGGCTGGACGAGGTGGGCAGCCTGGTGGGCCCCACCACAGTCCTTCTGTATCCCTACGGCGGCCGTCCCGACGGCGACAATGATGTAAGCCAGACCGGGGCGCAGTTCCGCTATCTGCAAGAGCAGGGATTCCGCATTTTTGCCAGTGTGGGCGTCGAGTCCTACTCCAAGATCAAAACCGACATCTCCGCCGTCATCTGCGACCGGCTGCACCCGGACGGCTCCACGCTGCGCTGGTCCCGCAGCCGCTACCTGCAGTTCTATGATGCCCAGGAGATCATCGACCTGGATGTACGGCCCGACCTGGGTTACAATTTTGGCTGACAAGGAGACGTTTTATGACTGACCGTGAACTGGTGGACCTGGCCTTTACCATGCTGGAGCGCTCCTACGTTCCCTATTCCGGGTTTCCCGTGGGCGCCGCCCTTTTGTGTGCCGACGGCACGGTGTTCACCGGCTGCAACGTGGAAAACGCCGCCTACGGCTCTACCATCTGCGCCGAGCGTACCGCGGTGGTCAAGGCGGTCAGCGAGGGGCACCGGGACGACTGGACCGCCCTGGCGGTGGTGGGCAACAGCAGCGATTACTGCTGGCCCTGCGGCGCCTGCCGGCAGATGCTCTATGAGTTCTGCCCGGAGCTGACCGTGCTGGTGGCCCGGGAGGACCGGGAGTTTGTCCGGCTCCCGCTGGCCGAGCTGCTTCCCCATGGCTTTGGCCCCAAATTTTTGTATTAAGTTTTGCAGAATTAAACGAAAGCGGGAGGCAGTTTTGCCGCCCGCTTTTGTGCGTGATGCGTCAAATTTTGCAACCTTGCAAAAAAATCTTGCATTTTCGTCCGTATCGGAATATAATGACCTCAATTAACCCTGCAAAAATACAAACAAAGGAGTTTGTCATATGTCTTTGAAGAATGCGAAGCTGAATGAGATCTATGCGGGCCTCGCCGCCCGCAACGCCCATGAGCCGGAGTTCCTGCAGGCCGTCCTGGAAGTGCTGGAGTCTCTGGAGCCTGTTGTCGAGCAGCGCCCTGAGCTGCTGGAGCAGGGCATCATCGAGCGTATCGTGGAACCGGAACGGATCGTGTGCTTCCGCGTGTCCTGGGTGGACGACGCGGGCAAGGTCCAGGTCAACCGCGGCTACCGGGTGCAGTTCAATTCTGCCATTGGCCCCTATAAGGGCGGCCTGCGGTTCCATCCCTCCGTCAACCTGTCCGTGATCAAGTTCCTGGGCTTCGAGCAGATCTTCAAGAACTCTCTGACCGGTCTGCCCATGGGCGGCGGCAAGGGTGGCTCCGACTTTGATCCCAAGGGTAAGAGCGACGGCGAGATCATGCGCTTCTGCCAGTCCTTTATGACCGAGCTGCAGCGCCACATCGGCGCTGACACCGACGTGCCTGCCGGCGACATCGGCGTGGGCGCCCGGGAGATCGGCTACATGTTCGGCCAGTACAAGCGCCTGCGCAATGAGTTTACCGGCGTTCTGACCGGCAAGAAGGTGGGCGCCGGCGGCTCCCTGGCCCGCACCGAGGCCACCGGCTACGGCGTGTGCTACTTCACCAACGAGATGCTGGCGGCTGCCGGCGACTCCTTTGAGGGCAAGACCGTTGTCATCTCCGGCAGCGGCAATGTGGCCACCTATGCCAACCAGAAGGCCACCCAGCTGGGCGGCAAGGTCGTGGCTATGAGCGACTCCAACGGCTATATTTACGATCCCAACGGCATTGACTACAAGATCATTCAGGAGATCAAGGAAGTCAAGCGCGCGCGCATCAAGACCTATCTGGACTATGTGCCCACCGCCCAGTACGTGGAAGGCTGCCGCGGCATCTGGTCCATCCCCTGCGATGTGGCCCTGCCCTGTGCCACCCAGAACGAGCTGGACGGCGAGTCCGCCGCCCTGCTGATCAAGAACGGCGTGAAGTATGTGGCCGAGGGCGCCAACATGCCCTCCACCCCCGAGGCCGTTGCCGCGTTCCAGCAGGCAGGTATCCCCTTCGGCCCCGCCAAGGCTGTCAACGCCGGCGGCGTGGCCACCTCCGGCCTGGAGATGTCCCAGAACTCCATGCGCCTGAACTGGACCTTCGAGGAAGTGGACGAGAAGCTCCACGGCATCATGAAGAACATCTACGCCTCCTGCGCCAAGGCTGCCGCCGATTACGGCATGCCCGGCAACCTGGTGGCCGGCGCCAACATCGCGGGCTTCATCAAGGTGGCCGACGCTATGCTTTGGCAGGGTGTTTGCTATTAAGCGAGTAAGTTCATATAGATCACAAGACAGGGGAGAACTGCAACGGCAGTTCTCCCCTGTTTTATATTATTTCCCCTTCACGATGGCGTCCGAGATGGCGTCAAAGACGGCGTCCTGGTTTTCACACATGACCAGAAGAACGGTGCCGTCCTCCAGGGTCTCCAGCCGGGCATTAACGGCGATCTCGTACTGGTCGGCCAGGTAGTGCTCAAAGGATTGCTTCTGGTTGTCCACGAAGGAGCGCAGGCCCTCCAGCACCACATCCTCCTTCCCGGCGGCGGGATAGATGGCGGCGACAGCGTAAGCCTTTACATTCATCAGGGATACGGACAGGGCGTAGGCGCTCATGTCCTCAGCCTTCACGCCGAGCAGCGCGAAGACCATCTCCGCGTCATCCTCCCCGGCGGAGGTCAGGACGCTCTGAACCTGGTTGATCTCCTCATCCCGGGCGGCGGTGATGGCGGTCTCGTACAGCTGGGTGCGCTCCGTGGGGCTCAGGGTCTTTTCCGCGCTCTTTTTTGCGGCGCACCCGGTCAGCGCCAGCGCCAGGATCAGCGCGAGGGCGGTCAGTCGTTTCATGCTTCTTCCTCCCGTTTTTGGTTCACAGTGATGGCGACGGCCCCGCCGGCACAGTCTGCCCGGGCGGTGTCGCCGTGCTTCAGGGAGCCGTCCAGCAGAAGCTCAGCCAGCGGGTCCTCCACCTGAGCCCGGATGGCCCGGCGCAGGGGCCGGGCGCCGTAGACCGGGTCGAAGCCGGCGGCGGCCAGAGCGTCCACAGCGGCGTCGGAGACCTCCAGACGGACCCCCAGCTTGCCCAGGCGGGCGGCGGTGTCTTCCAGCATGCGCCGGGTGATTTGGGCGATCTGGGGCCGGTCCAGCTGGCGGAAGACGATGATTTCATCCAGGCGGTTCAGAAATTCCGGCCGGAAGACCCGCTTGACCTCGTCCAGCACCAGGGCTTTCAGTTCCCCGGGGTCTTTGGTCTCGCCGCCGCCGGAAACGGAAAAGCCCAGCCTGCCGCCTTTTGCGGTGATACGCTGCGCGCCCACGTTGGAGGTGAGCACTACCACGGTGTTGCTGAAATCCGCCTTGCGGCCCTGGGCGTCGGTCAGAACGCCGTCTTCCATGATCTGCAGCAGGATGCCCCAGACGTCCTGGTGGGCCTTCTCGATCTCATCAAAGAGCACGACGGAATAGGGCCGCCGCCGGACCTGTTCGGTCAACTGTCCCCCCTCCTCGTGCCCCACATAGCCCGGGGGAGACCCCACCAGGCGGGAGACGGAGTGGGCCTCCATATACTCGGACATATCGAAGCGCAGCAGCGCTTCCTCACTGCCGAACAGGGCCCGGGCCAGCGCCTTGCACAGCTCGGTCTTGCCCACGCCGGTGGGGCCGAGAAAGAGAAAGGTCCCGGTGGGGCGGGACTCCTCCTTCAGACCCACCCGGCCCCGCCGCACCGCCTTGGCGACCGCGGCCACGGCGTCCTCCTGGCCGACCACGCGGCGGTGGAGCTCCTCCTCCAGGGAGAGCAGGCGGCGGCTCTCTTTTTCGGTCAGGGTGGTGACAGGAACCCCAGTCCAGTCGGAGACCACGGCGGCCACATCTTCGGCTGTCACCTGACCGCCGGGCTGTCCGTTGCGCCACTTGTCCTGCTGTGTTTTCAGCTCCTGCCGGAAGTCGGCTTCCGCGTCCCGGAGCACGGCGGCCTTCTCGAAGTCCTGACTGCGGATGGCCTCCTCCTTCTCCCGGCGGGCCTGTTCCGCCTTTTCCTCCAGCATGCGCAGATCCGGCGGGGCGGACAGCTGCCGGATGCGCACCCGGGAAGCCGCCTCATCCACCAGGTCGATGGCCTTGTCGGGCAGGCGGCGGTCGTGCAGATACCGCCGGGACAGGTCCACCGAGGCCTGGAGCGCCTGGTCAGTGATGGACAGCTTGTGGTGGGCCTCATACCGGTCCCGCAGGCCTTTCAGAATGGCCAGGGCGGTCTCCGGGCTGGGCTCCGCCACGGTGACAGGCTGAAAGCGCCGCTCCAGGGCGGCGTCCTTTTCGATATATTTGCGGTATTCATCCAACGTGGTGGCGCCCACTACCTGGAGCTCACCCCGGCCCAGGGCGGGCTTGAGAATGTTGGCCGCGTCGATGGCGCCCTCCGCGGAGCCGGCACCCACGATGGTATGCAGCTCGTCCAGGAAGAGGATCACATCCCCGGCCCGGCGCACCTCGGTCAGAATGCTCTTTACCCGTTCCTCAAACTCGCCCCGGTATTTGGTGCCCGCCACCATGGAGGACAGGTCCAGGGCCAGCAGACGCTTGCGGCGCAGGTCGTCGGGCACGTTCCCGGCGACAATGTGCTGGGCCAGGGCCTCGGCCACGGCGGTCTTGCCCACGCCGGGCTCGCCGATCAGGGCAGGGTTGTTCTTGGTGCGCCGGGACAGAATCTGGATGACCCGGCGCACTTCTGCCTCCCGGCCGATCACGGGGTCCAGGGTGCCGTTGTACGCCATGCGGGTCAGATCCCGGGAGAACTGGTCCAGCAGCTTGGTGTCTCCGCCGCCGTACTCCCGCTCCGGCCGGGGCCTGCTGCTGCGGGCCTGGTTGGAGGAGCCGCCGCCCCCCAGGGCCGCCGAGACATCGGCGTACAGTTTGCGCAGATCCAGCCCGCTGCCGGTCAGCACACGGGCGGCCACGCCGTCCCCCTCCCGCAGCAGGCCCATGAGCAGATGCTCGGTGCCCACATAGTGGTGGCCCAGGCGGTTGGCTTCGGCAATGGCCAGCTCAATGATCTTCTTGCACCGGGGGGTCAGCCCCTGAGAGGGTGGGCCGCCGGGCGCGCCCACACCCACCAGCCGGGCGATGGAGGCCTGCACGCCGTCGGCCTCCAGCCCGGCCTGCTTCAGAACCTTGGAGGCCACCCCCTGACCCTCCTTCAGAAGACCCAGAAGCAGATGCTCGCTGCCCACATAGCCGTGGCCCAACTCAGCGGAGGACTCCTGAGCCAGGCGCAGGGCGGCCTGGGAGCGCTGGGTGAATGGACTGTTATTCATGCTTTGCGCCGCCTTTTTTGGCCTGAGGAGCCGCTTTGGCCGGGTGCACCCGCACGGGATGGGAGACAGAGCGGGACGCTCCCTCCAACTCCGGCGTCAGGCTTCCGGCACACTCCATCGACCGGGAATTTTGCTTCATCAAAGTCACGACCTTTGCTTTTGAACTATTGTTTTTCTTCCATTACAAAAATATACCCAGTCATCCAGGAATTTAGGATTGCTTTTTTGAAAAAAGGTTGGTAGAATTGAGCTATCATGCTAGGAGGTGTGACCAATGGCCTATGTTATCGGTAATGATTGCGTGAGCTGCGGCGCCTGCGAGGGCAACTGCCCCGTCGGTGCGATCTCTCAGGGCGATGAGCACTATGAGATCGATGCGGGCGCCTGCATCGAGTGCGGCTCCTGCGCGGCTACTTGCCCCATGGGTGCGATTTCCCAGGGCTAAGATACGTACATAACACGTATACGCAAAAAAACAGTTCCCCGCTGGCAGGCGGGGAGCTGTTTTTTTGCGGAAAAGGGTAGATTTGTTTACAAAACTTCGCTATAATCTTCCATGAAGTTTTACAGCAGCCAAGGAGGTTCAACCGTGGAGGAAATTGAATTTATTTTTCAGACCAGTGCGTTTGATGTGGAAACCCTCGTGCCGCAGATCAGCCGGGCGCTGGAGAAGCGGCTGCAGATGCACCAGCAGCAGATGCTTCCCAAGCTGTTCCAGCGCGCCGGCGACGGGAAGAAGAAAAAGAAGGAGAAAGAGAGCCGCTATGACAAGGCGGCGCGGGAATTCCTGGAGGGCCACGCGGAAAGCCTGAAGGAGAAGGAGGTCCAGGTCTGCTTCTCCGGCGAGGAGATGTTCACGGTCATGGGGGCGCTGGAAGATCTGGACCAGGACGCCGTAACTTATGACGAGATCGAACTGGTCATGGAGACCGAGGACATTTTCTTTGTGGTCTACCAGGGCCGCGGAATCGTTCTGCAGAAGAAGGATCTGGATCTGACCATGGGAACGCTGGATGAGTTCCGTGAATTTGTGAACGAGAACATCAAGCCGATCATTTCTCTGATCGAGGAAGAAAAGACGGAAGAATAAAAAGAATGTGCCCTCTCCCGGGAAAATGGGAGAGGGCACATTTTCTGTGCTTTATACTCTGCCGATGTCGCGGCGGAAGTGCATGTCCGTCCAGGAGATGTGGGACGCGGCGGCGTAGGCGCCGTCGATGGCGGCGTTCAGGTCGGCGCCGGTGGCGGTGACGCCCAGCACGCGGCCGCCGCTGGTGAGAATTTCACCGCTGTCGGTCTTTTTGGTGCCGGCGTGGAAGACCACGGCGGTCTCGTTGGCCTTGTCGATGCCGGTGATGGGGTAGCCCTTCTGATAGGAGGCGGGGTAGCCGCCGGAGGCCAGCACCAGGCAGCAGGCGGCGCCGCTCTTCCAGCGGATGTCTACCTGATCCAGGGTACCATTGCGGCAGGCCATCAGGATCTCCAGCAGGTCGCTGTCCAGCAGGGACAGGACGGCCTGACATTCGGGATCGCCGAAGCGGGCGTTGTACTCCACTACCTTGGGGCCGTTGGGGGTCAGCATCAGGCCGAAGTAGATGACGCCCTGGAAGGGGCGGCCCTCTGCCTTCAGCGCGGCCACGGTGGGAAGGAAGATCTCGTCCATGCAGCGCCGGGCGATCTCGTCGGTGTAGTAGGGGGAGGGGGAGATGGCACCCATGCCGCCGGTGTTGGGGCCCTGGTTGCCGTCAAAAGCGCGCTTGTGGTCCTGGCTGGAGGGCATGCACACCAGATGCTCACCGTCGCAGAAGGCCAGAACGGTGGCCTCGGGGCCGGTCATGCACTCCTCGATGACCAGACGGGTGCCCGCCTCGCCGAACTTCTTGTCAGCCATCATGGAGCGCACGGCGTCCTCTGCTTCTTCCGCGCTCTGGGCCACCACCACGCCCTTGCCCAGGGCCAGACCGTCGGCCTTGACCACGATGGGAGCGCCCTGCTCCCGGACATAGGCCAGGGCGGCGTCCATGTCGGTGAAGGTCTTGTATTGCGCGGTGGGAATGTGGTACTTCTCCATCAGATTCTTGGAGAAGACCTTGGAGGCCTCAATGATGGCGGCGTTGGCCCGGGGGCCGAAGGCGGGGATGCCCGCGGCCTCCAACGCGTCCACCATGCCCAGGGCCAGGGGATCGTCGGGGGCCACTACCACGAAGTCCATGGCGTTCTCCTTGGCCCAGACCACCATGGCGTCCACATCGGTGGCCTTAATGTCCACGCAGGTTGCCACTTCGGAGATGCCGCCGTTGCCGGGGGCGCACCAGAGCCCGGTGACCTTCGGACTCTGGGCCAGTTTCCAGCAGATGGCGTGCTCGCGGCCGCCGCCGCCAACTACAAGTACTTTCATAAGTTTAACCTCGTTTCGCAAAATTTCGCCGCAGGCGAAATCCAGTTGAGATCCGTTTTTCGTGGAATTCATTTCTCCGAAAAACACCCCGACCCGCGCCGCGGGGCGCGAAACCGGGGGTATCGGGGCAAGTCGCCGGCACGGCCGGCACGCAGACCCGTATCCAGGGGGTACAGGGTACCCCCTGGAAGCTCATTAATGATGGAACAAGCGCATGCCGGTGAACGCCATAACGATGCCGTACTTGTTGCAGGTGTCAATGACATTGTCGTCCCGGATGGAGCCGCCGGGCTGGGCGATATAGCACACGCCGGACTTGCGGGCGCGCTCCACATTGTCGCCGAAGGGGAAGAAGGCGTCGGAGCCCAGAGCCACGCCGGTCAGCTTTTTGCCCCACTCCTTCTTTTCCTCCCGGGTCAGCACCTCGGGCTTGACCTTGAAGGTATTCTGCCACACGCCGTCGGCCAGAATGTCCTCGTACTCGTCGGAGATATAGATGTCGATGGCGTTGTCCCGGTCAGGGCGGCGGATGTTGTCCACAAATTGCAGTCCCAGGACCTTGGGATGCTGGCGCAGCCACCAGATGTCGGCCTTGTTGCCCGCCAGACGGGTGCAGTGGATGCGGCTCTGCTGGCCGGCGCCCACGCCGATGGTCTGGCCGTCCTTGACGTAGCAGACGGAGTTGGACTGGGTGTATTTCAGGGTGATCATGGCCAGCAGCAGGTCGTTCTTGGCCTGCTGGGAAAGCTCCTTGTTCTCGGTGACGATGTTGTCCAGCAGACCCTCGTTGATCTCAAAGCTGTTGTAGCCCTGCTGGAAGCGGATGCCGAAGATGTCCCGCTGCTCGATGGGCTTGGGGGTGTAGTCGGGGTCGATCTGCACCACGTTGTAGTTACCCTTTTTCTTGCTCTTCAGGATGGCCAGCGCTTCGTCGGTGTAGCCGGGGGCGATGACGCCGTCGGACACCTCGGGCTTGAGCAGGTTGGCGGTGTCAGCGTCACAGATGTCGCTGAGGGCCGCCCAGTCGCCGTAGGAGCACAGGCGGTCGGCGCCCCGGGCCTTGGCGTAAGCGCAGGCGATGGGGGACAGGTCGCCCTCCACGAAGTAGATCTTCTTCTCCACGTCGCTCAGAGGAGTACCCAGCGCGGCACCGGCGGGGGAGACGTGCTTGAAGGAGGCGGCGGCGGGCAGGCCGGTGGCCTTCCGCAGAGCCTTGACCAGCTGCCAGGAGTTCAGGGCGTCCATAAAGTTGATATAGCCCGGTTTGCCGTTGAGAACGGTGACGGGCAGCTCACCCTCGGTCATGAAGATGCGGGCGGGCTTCTGGTTGGGGTTACAGCCGTATTTCAGTTCCAGTTCGGTCATGACTTAATCACCCTCGTGTTTATTTTTGATAACAGTGTCAGTCTCGCCGGTGGCCAGGTCGATCATGCGCACGAACAGGGAGACCTTGTTGTCGGCGTTCAGGCACTCCCAGATCTGGCCGGCCCACTCCTGTGCGGAGGCGGCGTTGATGGCCACCTGCTCGGGCTCACCCTCGAAGGAGGGCAGGGGGCTGCCGTCGCCCATATAGGTGTGGATAAAGTGGCCCTGACCGGCCAAGGAATTCTCGTAGCCGAAGAACTGGCGGCGGCAGGAGGAGGGATCACCGTCGGCACTCTTCAGGATGGACAGGGCATAGCTGCCGTCCTTGTGGACCAGACCGGAAATGCGCGGGGTGTAGTTGGGGCCGTCCGGCTCAAACTCGCGCGTTTTCAGGGACTGGGCAAATACCTTACCTTCCAGCAGGCCGTCCCGCACGGTGTCGGTCTGGTCGCCGTTGGTGACCACGGTGTCGCCGCCCACCACGCGCACGGGGTGGTAGATGATCAGGGACGGGTCGGTCATCTTGGACTCGTCAAAGGCCTTGGTGCGGATGCCGTCCTCGGTGGCTTCAAAGATGCGGTTGCGGGAATTTTCGCTGCGGCCCATGATGAAATAGGCAATGGCCGCCTTCTTGCCGTCCTGGGTTTTGCCCAGCACGATGCCCCGGCCGGGGTAGGGGTTGCCGCGCAACAACGCGGAGAGATCCATGGTTTTCATATTGTACCTCCCGTAATGTGTACGATTCTGCCCTCCACACGCAGCCGGCCCTGACAAAACAGAGAGACCGCCTGGGGCAGGATGATCCATTCACACTGTTCCATGATGCGGCGCTGGAGCGTCTCGGGGGTGTCGTCCTCTTCCACCGGAACAGCCTTTTGAAGTACGATGGGACCGCCGTCGCACTCCTCGCTGACGAAGTGGACGGTGGCGCCGGACAGCTTCACGCCGTATTCCAGCGCCTTTTCGTGGACGTGCAGGCCGTAATAGCCCGGGCCGCAGAAGGAGGGGATCAGGGCGGGGTGGACGTTCAGAATGGCGTTGGGGAAAGCCCTGACCATCTCCTCGGTCAGGATGACCATGAAGCCAGCCAGCACCACCAGGTCGATGTTCAGCTCACGCAGCTTGTCCACCAGGGCCAGGGTCATGGCCCGGTTGGAGTCGAAGCTCTTCCGGGCGATCACATAGCCGGGAATTCCCGCCTTGGCGGCACGCTCCAGGGCGAAGGCCCCCTCCTTGGAGGAGATGACGGCGGCAATCTCACCGCCCACGATCTCGCCGCGGCCCTGGGCGTCGATCAAAGCCTGCAGATTGGTGCCGCCGCCGGAGACCAGCACGGCGATGCGCTTGGGGGCGCTCATACCAGCTCCACTCCAGCGTCACCCTTGACCACGGAGCCGACAATGTAGGCGCGCTCACCGGCGCGGGTCAGGGCATCCTTCGCCACGCCCACTTCGTCTTTGGGAATGGCGATGACCATGCCCAGACCCATGTTGAAGGTATTATACATGTCCCGCAGGGGGATCTGGCCCTCTTTGGCGATCAACTCGAAAATGGGCAGGACGGGGAAGGAGCCCACATCAATGCGGGCGGTCAGACCGTCCTTCATCATGCGGGGCACGTTCTCATACAGGCCGCCGCCGGTGATGTGGCTGATGGCCTTCACATGCACGCCGTGGCTGAGCAGGCATTTGATGGCCTTGACATAGATGCGGGTGGGGCGCAGCAGGGTCTCACCCAGGGTGGCGTTCAGTTCGGGGACCTTCTCCGTCAGGCGGGCGGCGTTGTCGTCGATGCCGAACACCTTGCGCACCAGGGAGAAGCCGTTGGAGTGGACACCGGAGGAGGCCAGACCGATCAGCAGGTCGCCCTCCTGGAGGGTGGAGCCGTCGATCATCTTCTCCTCGTCAGCCATGCCCACGGCGAAACCGGCCAGGTCATACTCGTCCTCGCCATAGAAGCCGGGCATCTCGGCGGTCTCACCGCCGATCAGAGCGCAGCCTGCCTGACGGCAGCCCTCGGTCACGCCGGAGACGATGGCCTCGATGCGCTCAGGCTTGTTCTTGCCCACGGCCAGATAGTCCAGGAAGAAAAGGGGGAAAGCGCCCGAACAGATAATGTCATTGACGCACATGGCCACGCAGTCGATGCCCACGGTGTCATGCTTGTCCATCAGGAATGCCAGCTTGAGCTTGGTGCCCACACCGTCGGTTCCGGAGACCAGCACGGGCTTTTTCATGCCCGCCACATCGGGGGCGAACAGGCCGCCGAAGCCGCCCAGCGTGCCCATGACGCCCGGAATGTAGGTGGACTCCACCAGGGGTTTGATGCGGTTGACCGACTCGTAACCGGCGGTCACGTCCACGCCTGCGGCGGCGTAGGATTCAGAGTGAGAGTTCTTCATGTTGTTTATTCCTTTCCCGACCAACAATACGTGCAGATCTTTTCCTTCTCAATCCCGATGGCCTCCAGAAGGCCGTCCAGGGATTGGTAACCAAGAGAGTCAAAACCAAATTTTTCACAGATCGCCTTCAGCATGCACTGCCCGCGTTCCGTGGTGGCGTCGGCATACTCGTCCAGATGCTTCTGACCCTCGTCGCCCTCCAGCTCCTGCACGGTCATGCGGGCCAGCAGCTCCATGTCGGAGCGGCTCGAGGAGAAGTTCAGGTACTTGCAGCCGTACATGATGGGGGGACAGGCGGAGCGCATATGCACTTCCTTCGCGCCCGATTCATAGAGGAACTCCACGGTCTCCCGCAGCTGGGTGCCGCGGACGATGGAGTCGTCCACAAAAAGCAGCTTTTTACCCTCAATCAGTTCGGGCACGGGGATCTGTTTCATTTTTGCCACCTGATTGCGCACGTCCTGATTGGAGGGCATAAAGGAGCGGGGCCAGGTGGGGGTATACTTGACAAAGGGGCGGGCGAAGGTCTTGCCGCTTTGGTTGGCATAGCCGATGGCGTGGGGCAGGCCGGAGTCGGGCACGCCGGCCACAAAGTCCACATCAGGCAGGCTGCCCCGGTGTGCCTCATCCCGGGCCATGACCGCACCGTTGCGGTAGCGCATGACCTCCACGTTGACGCCCTCGTAATTGGAGTTGGGGTAGCCGTAATAGGTCCACAGGAAGGCGCAGATCTTCATATCCTGTCCGGCGGGGGAAAGGGTCTCGTAGCCTTTCGCGGTGACCTTCACGATCTCCCGGGAACCCAGCTCATAGGCATTCTGATAGCCCAGCTTTTGATAGGCGAAGGACTCAAAGGAGACGCAGCAGCCCTCTTCATTCTGCCCGATGAGCACCGGCAAGCGGCCCAGAGCGTCCCGGGCGGCGATGATGCCGTCCTGGGTCAGAATCAGAATGGTGGCCGAGCCGTCGATCTCCTCCTGAGCGTGGCGGATGCCGGAGACCAGGTCGTCTTTCTGGTTGATCAGGGCGGCCGTCAGTTCGGTGGCGTTGACCTTGCCCGAGCTCATGGCCATGAACTGATGGCCGTGGTCGGAGAAATACTTTTCCACCAGCTCGTCTGCGTTGCGGATAATGCCCACCGTGGTGATGGCGTACAGCCCCAGGTGAGAGCGCACCAGCAGGGGCTGGGGGTCGGTATCGCTGATGCAGCCGATGCCGGAATTACCGTGGAAATCGGCCAGATCATGCTCGAACTTGGTGCGGAAGGGGGTGTTTTCGATGTTGTGGATCTGGCGCTGAAACCCGTCCTTCTCATCAAAAATGGCCATGCCGCCCCGGCGGGTGCCCAGGTGAGAGTGGTAGTCCGTCCCGAAGAAAATGTCCAATACGCAGTCCCGCTGAGAGACTGCGCCAAAAAATCCTCCCATGCGCTGCTCCCGATCAGGCGAAGAACAGCTTGGACAGGGTCATGGGATCGATGTATTTGCCGTCCTTGTAGACGCGCATATTGCCGGAGGCAATTTCATCGATGAGCATGACCTTGCCCTCGGCGTCGTAGCCGTACTCGAACTTGATATCGTACAGGACCAGGCCCTTTTCCTTCAGATCGTCGGCCACGATCTGGGTGATCTTCTGGGTCATATCCTTGATGTCGTCGTACTGCTGCTCGGTCATGATGCCCAGAACCACCAGACCGTCCTTGGTCACCAGGGGATCGCCCAGCTCGTCGTTCTTGAAGGTGGTCTCCACATAGGCGGGCAGGTCGGCGCCCTCCTCGATATACTGACCGTAGCGGCGGAAGAAGGAGCCCACGGCCTTGTGGCGGCAGATGACCTCCAGACCCTGACCGAACACCTTGGCGGGCAGGACTTCCATGGTGGTGTCCTTCAGGTCGGCGCTGACATAGTGGGTGCGGATGCCGGCGGCGTTGATTTTCTCGAAGAAATAGATGGACATGCGCAGATTCACATCGCCCACGCCCTCAATGGTCAGACCCACGCTGTTCTCGCCGGGATCAAACACGCCGTCCTTGCCGGTGCAGTCGTCCTTGAACTTCAGCAGGTAATTTCCGTTCTCCAGGGCGTACACGTTTTTGGTTTTTCCGGTGTAAACAAGCTGTTTCTCCATCTTTCAGAATTCCTCCTGTACTTTTTTGTCTTTCTGGGTTACTTCTTCAGCCATCTTTGATTTGAAATCCGCCAGCCGGGCGGTAAGTTCAACATCGTGGATCGCCAGCATCTGGACGGCCAGAATGCCGGCGTTGTCAGCGCCGTCCACGGCCACGCAGGCCACGGGGATGCCCTTGGGCATCTGAACCATGGACAGCAGGCTGTCCAGTCCGCCCATCATGGACGTCTTGATGGGCACGCCGATGACCGGCAGCGTGGTGTAGGCGGCCAGGACCCCGCCCAGGTGGGCGGCCTTGCCTGCGGCGGCGATGATCACGCCAAAACCCCGCTCGGCGGCGGTGGAGGCGAACTCCTCCGCGGCGGCGGGGGTACGGTGGGCGGAAATAATATGAACTTCAAAGGGAACGCCGAATTCCTTCAGGCGCTTCATGCAGGGACGCATGGTTTCGAGGTCAGAATCGGATCCCATGATAACGGCGACTTTTTTCATATGATTTCTCCTTTAAATAAATAAAAAGAAAAATTTACGCAGTAATCGTAACGAAAAATTCGTCTGATTGCAAGGGGAAAGGGTGAATTTCGTAGGGTTACACAATTGTCAGGGAAAAGAGGAAGAATCCATAGATGAAATGCCCCGTATCAGTTCAGACCGTTGGCTTCCAGGATGCGCAGAACCTCTTCCGCCCGGATGTCCCACGCGGCGGCCGCGCCGTAATCCCGCCTGCGGCGCAGCAGTTCGGCGGGGTCCTCTGCCAGGGCCTGTTCGCACTGGGTGACAAACTCCTCCGCCGTGCGCGCGGGGCGGATCACGTCGGGGAATTCCTCCCGCTGGTGTTTCCAGAGCATGGACACCACCGGCTTGCCGGCGGCCAAGTACTCGTAGACGCGGGCAGGGATCACATCGCTGTCCTCCTCCAGCTCGCGCAGCAGGTGGACGCACACGCCGCAGCAGCTCAGATAGTCGGGCAGATCCACCAGGGGGCGCTTGCCCAGCAGGCGAATGTTCTCCCGCTGCTCCAGCAGGGGCAGATAGGCCGAGGGTTCCACCGGGCCGATCAGCAGGAGAGTCCAGTCGGGGTGGCTGTCGGCGGCCAGCAGAAGGGGTTTCACGTCCAGATCGGGGCGCAGGGAGCCGACGAAGCCCAGCACGGGCTTTCCGGCCAGGTCGGAGAGTTCCTGGGGCGTCTCCAGCAGCTCCCGGCAGAACAGGGGGTAATTGACCCCGTTGGGCAGCAGGGCAATGTTCTCATTGCAGGGGGACAGGCGGTCCACCAGCCCATCAGAGGCGGCAAAGCACACATCGGCCGCGGCGGCCAGCTCGCCCTCCCAGGCGACGGGCAGGTCGGACCAGTAGCGGTGGCAGTCATAGACCAGCCCCCGGTAGGCCAGGTAGTCCAGCTGATGAACATTTTCGGGGGTGGTGCACCAGAGCAAAGGCTCCCGGAACCGGTGGCGGGCCATGGCCTTTTCAATGCAGGCGGCGATCTTCCGGCGGTTGTGGCGGCCCACCACAGCGGTGTGGGAAGCCAGGTCGATCATCTTCGGCAGCTGGTATACCATGACGTTTGGGCGTACCTTGCGGCCTTTGCTGTCCGGCTTGGGGCCGGGCGGCTCGAAAAAGAGCACATCCGCTCCCGCCAGACGGGTCATCAGCTGCTGGGTACGGGTGGGGCGGGAGCTCCAGGGAGTGTGGGAGAGACAGACGATTTGTTTCAAACGGGGTCACCTCGAAGCAGTTTTAGGGCGGTTTTGCTGTTGACGTCCTCCACCGCGCGCAGACGGTCAACGCTGCCGGTCAGGAACTCGGTGTCCCCGATGCGCGCGCAGGCGGCATCCAGGTGAGCGCGGAGCGTTTCCAGCGAGGCCTCGGATAAATCACAGTACAGGTTCTGTCCGATGTAGGACAGGAAAGAGCTGATCTTCTGGTCGTAGACCACGCCCACCAGGGGGACTCCCTGCCCGGCGGCGAACACCAGGGCGTGCAGGCGCATGGAGACCACCACCTGCATCCGGGCAAACAGGCCGATGGTGTGGGCGGAGGAGCCGGTGTGTTCCACAATATGATAGGGCGCTTTTTTGATATGGGCGGCGGCCAGCCGGGCGGCGCCGGTGTCCAGCCGGGGCTCAATGGGCAGAAAGACGGGGATCAGACCATATTTTTCCCAGGCGTAGTCGGCTAATGCGCCGAACACCGGGGCCTTCTCCTCATAGCCCGGCCAGGGGCGCAGGGTGAAGCCGATGTATTTGCCCTTGGGGTCCAGACCGTGGCTTTCCATCAGACCGTTTACGACTTCGCGGTCCGAGGCGGGCAGGATAACAGTGGGGTCGGCGGACAGAAAGACCTCCGGGTTGGTGATGCCCATGTCTTCCAGCTCGGTTTTGGAGTGGGTGTCCCGCAGGGTGATGGCGTCCACGCTGCTCTGGAGTACCCGGGCGGTCAGACGCCGGTTGGAGGGATAGCGGATGGGGCCGATGCCGCAGCCGTACATGAGCACCTTATTGCCCCGGCGCTTGGCGCACCAGATGGTGAACAGGTAAAACCACAGGGAACGGCGGGAGGTCACGTCCTGCATCAGGGAACCGCCGCCGTTGATGTACAGGGTCGTCCGTCCCATACGGCGCAGCCATTTCCAAATGGAGAAGATGTACAGGGAGTTGACCCGGTAGGTCAGCCGGGTGTCCTTGGGACTGCGGGAGAGCACCCATACGGGCATGTCCCGGTCGATCCGCCGCATTTCGGTCAGAATGGCCTCCAGAATGGCGTCGTCACCGGCGTTGCCCCGGCCGTAGGCGCCGCACACCAAAACGCCGTCCCGCTTCGGGCGGGGCCGCGCCTGTTTGCGCAGGATGGCCTCGTAGATCTCAATCTGGCGCTGGATGGTGGTTTCGATGGAATACTCCGCTTTCGCTTTCTCATACAGGCGGCGGCCCAGCCGCTCCCGCAGGCCGGGGTCGGCGGCCAGAGCGGCCATGTGTCCGGCCAGGGCGTCCACGTCGCCTGCCTCGAACAGAAGGCCGTTGACACCGTGGTCGATCAGATAGGGCACGCCGCCCACGCGGCTGGCGACGGTGGGCAGACCGGCCCGGGCGCCTTCGGTCAGGGAATAGGGGAAGGTCTCGGACAGGGAGGTCAGGGTATTCACGTCGATGGCGTGGTAGAAGGAGTCCACATCGGTCAGCCAGCCGGCAAAGCAAACGGTGTCTGTCACGCCCAGTTGGTTGGCCAGCCGTTTCAGCTCCTCCATCTGGGCGCCGTCGCCGGCGATAAGCAGCCGCAGCTCAGGACGCAGCGCGTGGGCTTTGGCAAAGGCCCGGATCAGCGTGGGAATATCCTTGACCGGATTCAGGCGGGCGGCAATGCCGACCACGACGCTGTTTTCGTCGGCGTTCAGACCCACGGCGCGGAAAAACTCCTCCCGCTCCATGGCCACGGGGCGGGGGGAAAAGTCCAGGCCGTTGTAGATGGCAAACAGCCGGTCGGGGTCGAAGCCCCGGGTGATCAGCTGATCCACCATGGCGTCGGACACGCCGATGCGGTAGTCCAGTTTGCGCAGGGCGATGCGGTTGATGGTGCCGTAGGTCAGCCGGGAGAGAAAACGGCCCATATAGTCCAGCTTATAGTCGGAGTGGACGGTGGTGACCACGGGCAGTCCGGTGGAGCGGCGCAGCAGAGCGCCCATCAGGTTGCCCCGGGCGCCGTGGCAGTGAATGATCTCGTAGCCGCCGTCCCGGATCATTTTTTTCAGAACGCCCAGGGTGCGGAAAAGATTGTGGCCGGGCAGAACGACGGTGGGAATGCCCAGGTCCCGGGCCTCCTGGGCAAAGGGACCCTCCATAAAGCAGACCAGGGTCAGCTCCACCCGCCCCTCCAGCCCGTGGAGCAGGGAGTGAACATGGGTCTTGGCGCCGCCGGTATCGCCGCCGGAAATCAGATGAATGACTTTCATAAACTCTCCTGTTTCATGTGGTGAATCAGAAAAAGGGCTTGTACAAACAGTAAAAATATTATACAATAATTAAACAGTCAATGCAATGGAGGAGCACTATGAAAGTTGTGGACGAAAAAGGAAAGCTGTTCGGCAAGCTGAACATCATCGACCTTCTGGTCATTATTTTGATCATTGCCGCCGTGATCGTCGTGGGCGTGAAGGTGCTGGGCGGCGGCGATGACGCGGGCGCATCCACGACCCGGCTGACCTATACCGTGCGCGTCACCGCGCAGGACGCGGAGCTGGTGGATCGGGTGGCGGAGTATGTGAATACCGCTACCAGCACGAAGGATCAGCTCATGGCCGGCGGCAATCTGCTGAACGCCTATGTGGTGGACTACTGGACGGAGCCCACCCGGTATAACAGAATGAGCAGCGGCAGCGTGGAGTTCTACGACGAGGAAACGGCGGCAGCGGCCGGCCTGGTGGACATCTGCTTTGTCATTGAGGCCAATGTGGCCAACACGGTGACCAACGAGGTGGGCACGCAGGAAGTGCGCATCGGCAAAACGCACATCGTTAAGACGACTCATATGGAGTTCTCCGGCGGCGTCATTGAGAGCTGCACCTGGGAGTCCGCATCGTAACGGCTGTGCTGGATTGGCTTTTAACGCTGGACGGCGGAGTCCTGCTCTGGATCCAGGCGCATCTGCGCGCCCCGGTGCTGGACTGCGCCGTCAGCTTTTACACCACCCTGGGCAACGCCGGGGCGTTGTTCCTGATCGCAGCGGCGGTGCTGCTCTGTTTTAAAAAGACCCGGAAAGCGGGCGTGGCAGCCTTGCTGGCCATGGCGATTGGCTTTGTCTGCACCAATCTGATCCTGAAGCATCTGGTCAGCCGCCCCAGGCCGTGGCTGGATGTGGCGGGCCTGACGGCGCTGGTGACCGAGAACGACCCCAATTCCTTCCCGTCGGGCCACAGCACGGCCGCCTTTGCCTTTGCCTCCGCACTCTGGCGCACGGCGCCGGGCAAGTGGATGAAGTGGGCGGCGCTGGCCGCCGCCGTCCTCATGGGCTTTTCCCGGCTCTATGTGGGCGTCCACTACCCCAGCGATGTGCTGACCGGTGTCCTTGTGGGAGCGTTGGCCGGCTGGCTGGCCTGCAGGCTGTGCCGAAAAAAACAAATCGGATAAAATGCTTGAGAGCGCTGCGGAATTTTTCCGCGGCGCTCCTTTTGCAGGGACAATATTTTTTTGATTTACCGATTGACAAGGTAGGTAAAAGGAGCTATAATACAACCGACCTACATAGTGGGTAAAAAGGTTGGCAATACTATAAGGAGCTGTAAAACAGCCCGTTTGAGTACACTCCGGTGATTGGCACCGGAGTCGGAACAGAAAGGTTTGTTATCATGTCGAAGAAAACTCTTTATCTGGATCAGGCCGCGACCAACAGGATGAGCAAAACGGCGATCAATGCAATGCTTCCCTATATGGAGGAGTGCTACGGGAATCCGTCCAGCCTTCACTCCGTCGGCCAGCAGGCCAATGAGGCCCTTTGTGACGCCCGGGAGCGCATTGCCAAACTGCTGAACTGCCAGGCGGCTGAGATTACCTTTACCTCCGGCGGCAGCGAGGCGGACAACCAGGCCATCGTCTCCGCGGCCCGGCTGGGCGAGCGGAAAGGAAAGCGGCATATCATTTCCACCGCTTTTGAGCATCACGCCGTTCTGCATACGCTGAAAAGACTGGAAAAGGAAGGCTTTGAAGTCACCCTGCTGGATGTCCACGAGAACGGACTGGTGACGCCGGAGCAGGTGCGGGAGGTCATCCGCCCCGACACCTGCCTGGTGACGGTCATGTACGCCAACAACGAGATCGGGACCATCCAGCCCATCGGGGAGATCGGAGCGATCTGCCGGGAGAAGGGTGTGCTGTTCCATACCGACGCCGTCCAGGCGGTGGGACATATCCCCGTGGATGTGCAGAAGGACAACATCGACATGCTGTCCCTGTCCGGACACAAATTCCACGGGCCCAAGGGCATCGGCGTTCTGTATGCCCGGAAGGGCATCCCGCTGACCAACCTGATCGAGGGCGGCGCCCAGGAGCGCGGGAAGCGCGCGGGAACCGAGAACATTCCCGCGATCATGGGTATGGCGGCTGCTCTGGAAGAGAGCTGCGCCCATCTGGAGGAGAATGCGAAGCGGACGGCGGCTCTGCGGGACAAGCTGATCGCCGGTTTGGCGCAGATCCCTCACTGTGCGCTGAACGGCGACCCGGTCCGCCGCCTGCCCGGAAACGTCAACTTCTGCTTTGAGGGGATCGAGGGAGAATCCCTGCTCCTGCTCCTGGACGACAAGGGCATCTGCGCGTCCTCCGGCTCGGCCTGCACGTCCGGGTCCCTGGACCCCAGCCATGTGCTGCTGGCCATCGGCCGGCCCCACGAGGTGGCTCACGGCTCCCTGCGGCTGTCGCTGGATGAACAGCTGACCGAGGAGGACGCGGACTATGTGATTCAGGCCGTCAAGGATGTTGTCGCGTATCTGCGTTCGATCTCACCGGTCTGGCGTGATTTGGAAGCGGGCAAAAAAGAATTTGTGCTTTAAGGAGTGTGTCTGAATATGGCATTATACAGTGAAAAAGTGATGGATCATTTCCGCAACCCGCGCAATGTGGGTTCCATCGAGGACGCCGACGGCGTCGGCGAGGTGGGCAACGCCAAGTGCGGCGATATCATGAAGATCTACCTGAAGATCAAGGACGATATGATCGAGGACGTGAAATTTGAGACCTTCGGCTGCGGCAGCGCCATCGCCTCCAGCTCCATGGCCACCGAGCTGATCAAGGGCAAGCCCGTCTCCGACGCCCTGGAGCTGACCAACAAGGCCGTGGTGGAGGCTCTGGACGGGCTGCCCGCTCACAAGCTCCACTGCTCCGTGCTGGCGGAGGAGGCCATCAAGGCGGCGCTGAAGGACTACTATGACAAAAACGGCATCGCCTACGACAAGAGCCAGTTCCCGGACTGCGAAAGCTGCGGCCACTGCTGCGAGCACTGATGGGGGACGGAATGATGGCGAGCGTCGTTGCGGTATGCATCAGTGAGAAAAAGGGCACCATGAAGCACGAGGTGCCGGAGATCCAGATCAAAAAGAACCACGGCATCATCGGGGACGCCCACGCCGGCGACTGGCACCGGCAGGTCAGCCTGCTGGGGTCGGAGAGCGTGGATAAGATGAAGAAGGTGTTTCCCGACATCCCCATCGGGGCCTTTGCCGAAAACATCCTGACGGAAGGAGTCACCCTGTACGAGCTGCCTATCGGCACCCGGCTCCGGGTGGGTGGGAAAGTGCTCCTGGAGGTCACTCAGATCGGAAAGGAGTGCCATGCCAGCTGCGCCATCCGCAAGCAGGTGGGCGACTGCGTCATGCCCCGGGAGGGCATCTTCACCATTGTCCTGGAGGAGGGCACCATCCGCGCCGGGGACCCGATCGAGATTCTGCCCAGGGACTGACAGCGAGGAGACGAGCGGGATGATCGTTTCAACAAGGGGGCGCTATGCCCTGCGCGTCCTGATCGACCTGGCGGAAAACCAGAGCGGCGGCTACATCCCCATGAAGGATGTGGCGCAGCGGCAGGGTCTGTCCCTGAAATATCTGGAAAAGATCCTGCCGGTGCTGGCGAAGAACCGCTACGTCGAGGGGGTCCACGGCAAGGGCGGCGGCTATAAGCTGATCCGGGAGCCCAAGGACTGCCGGGTGGGCGATATCTTCCGCCTGACGGAGAAGGATTTGGCCCCGGTCTCCTGTCTGGAGCGGGACGCGGCCCCCTGCGAACGGGTGGGGGAGTGCCGCACCTGTTCCATGTGGAACCGGCTCAACGATATGATCAACGATTTCTTCGACGGGATCACCATCGCAGACCTGATGGTGGAATAAGAAAAAATACGCGCGCCGCATCGCTCGGGAGGAGTGATGCGGCGCTTTTTAATGATTATCAGGATGGAGCGCGCGGCGGCGTGATGGCCCCTTGCGCTCGTTCCGGTCGGCGGCGATCCAAAGAATGACCGCACCCGCGAACAAAAAGGAAAAATACAGGGTCATGCCCGGCGTTTTCGGGAAAGCGTCAAACAGCGCGTTCCAGTCGTAGACGGCGCCGATGGAGTTCATGAAGGCGTGGTACATCACACAGGCGATCACGCTTTTCGTGGATTTATAGATGGAGGCCCCCGCAAAGGACCAGACAAAAATGGTAATGCCAAAGCCGATCAGGCTGTCGCCGTAGTGGTTTGAGGTCGGCTGGAGCCACATGGGCAGGTGCCATATATACCAAATAATTGCCACAAGCACCGTCGCGGCGGGAAAGGGAAATCTCTTTTCCAGGGCGGGTTGCAGAAACCCGCGCCACCCGATCTCTTCCACGCCTCCGCCGATGACCATGACCGGCAGCGCAAGGGGAAGCAGATACCACGGAGAATCCGTGCGCGTCCCGTTCAGAATGGCGGCACAGAGAGCAGCCGTGCAGAAGACTCCAGTGATCAAAACCGTCTTCCCCACATGCTCCCTCCGGAGGACCAGAGCGCAGAAATCCCTAACAGAACGGATCTTCCCATGCCGTTTCAGGACAATGTACGCGGCGATCATGGGGTTGGGAGTGGAGAGGAAGATGCCGATGACCGCATAGACGATATACCCCACAGTCAGCGTGCCGTCTGTCACGTAGGAGATGGAATAAGGCTCCAGCAATAATAAAATGATCTCGCTGAAGAGGGACAGCAGCAGGACCCACCCGAGGAATTCCAGAACGGGCGCTTTTTCATTGTCATTCCACATGGATCATCTTCCTTTCGAGAAAAAGCAGGCCGATGGATGCGGCCGATCCATCGGCTCTGCGCCCGGCCTTTGGATGTTGGATCAGTTTACATAATTCAAACGAATGCTGCCGCTGGTGGTGGTGATCTCGCATGTCCCGGCGTTGGGAGAAGCAACATTCGGAACATTTACGGTCCCGCTGGTGGTGTGGGTCGTAAACCGCTTTTCGGTGAGCAGCGAACCCGACACGTCTCCGCTGGTGGATTTGATTCGAAGGGACTCCGCGTCGCTGCGCTCCAGGCCAATCTCACCGCTGACCGTTTCAATCTCCAGGTGACCGGCGGCGGTCACATCGGTCAGCTCCACGTCGCCGCTGGTGGACTGCACGGACATGGCCTGGGTCTCCACGCCCGTCAGTTCGATCTCGCCGCTGACGGTCTCCACGGTCACATCACCGCTGACCACGGCGGAATGGATGGCTGCCTCGCCGCTGGTGGACCGGATTTCCAGGGCGCCTGCCGTCAGATCCCGGACCGTCAGGTCTCCGCTGGTGGTTTTCAGGGTCAGGCCGCGCTCCGTGGCGGCGGCGTAGTCGATCTCGCCGCTGGTGTTGACGATCTCCGCCTGGGAGAAGGTGAAGTCGGCCGGGACCGAGATATCCCCGCTCACGCTCCTGATGAAAAGGTCTCCGTACGTGCCCTCGGGGAGATAGACCGTGACGGACATCTCATCACCCCAATAAATGCCCATACACTCGTACCACTTCCGGTTGTCGGTGCGGGTGATGGTCAGCGTATCATTTTTCACGGTCACGGTGTGGGAGATGTTTTTTGCCTCGGAGCAGACCACCGTGCACACGCCGTTCCGGGAGGGGAGCAGGCGGACGTCACACTCGGCGCCCTCGATCCTGATGTGGGAAAAGCACTCCTCCACCTGGTAGGTGTTGTTTTCAAATTTCATGGTGTTCAGCCGCGAAACGTCAAAGCCGATGGCGGCCAGGGTGCCCAGAAAAATTACCGCGCCCGCGGCAACACAGGCCAGCGCGATGATGAGCGCGGTCTTTTTGGCTTTTTTCATTTCGCATCCCCCTTTCTGATAAATCGGCCCTTGATCCAGCGAACCGGCATTTTACTGAGCCTGATCAGGCCGCGGGTGATCTGGTTGAAGGCGAAAAACAGCAGGATCGCCAGACCGGCACAGACCAGACCCGCGCCCAGAAACAGCATGGCCTGAACCGGAAAGCCGCCATACAGCAGCAGGAAAAGCCCGGCGATGCCGCCCACCGCAGCTGCCGCGAAGGACAGGTCCACCGCGTACAGCACCACGATGACCGCCCAGAGGACGATGTACACGGCCAGTACGATGATTCCCGCCGCCAGCAGAAGCGGCAGCCACACCGGCGAGCCGAGGACCAGCAGGACGATCTCCCACGCCCGCAGCGCGCGGGAGGGCTTCAATTTAGCCTTGACCAGCGTGGGAAGAGGCATCTCCATGAGGACCTGAGCTGCGATCTCCTCCGGGCTGCCCAGGGCCGCCACCGCTTCCTCTTCGCTCAGCCCGTCCTCCATCCGGTCGTCGATCATTTCGCTGTAGTAATCCAGTGATTTTTCCACGTCGCTCAGCGGCAGATTTTGGAGCTGTTCCCCGATTGCCGCAAGAAATTGCTGCTTATTCATCTTGTTTTTCCCCCCTGACAACAAATTGATAAATGGACATGATTTCTTTCCACTCCTCGGTGAAGGCCGCGATGCGGTCCAGCCCCGCGGGGGTAATGTGATAATACTTCCGCAGCCGCCCGTTGTGCTCCACGGAGCGCACGGTCAGCAGCTCCGCTGCCTCCAGCCTGCGCAGGATGGGGTACAGGGTGGATTCGGATATGTCCACATACGGCTTCATGTCCTTGATGATCTGGTAGCCATAGGAGTCTTCCTGCTTGATGGCCGCCAGAACACAGACCTCCAGCAGGCCGCGCTTGAGCTGAACGTCCATAAAATACCTCCCTTCACGCAATACTATACAATGCATAGTATTATTTGTCAAGAAGAAAACCGCCTCCGGGAAAAAATCTTCCCGGAGGCGGTTTGTGCGTATATTTTATTCCGGAATCAGGAAAAGCGCTTCCCCTTCTCCCTCATGGGCTTCGCTGGCCCGGCGGATCAGGTGCTGGGGACATTTGTCGATACAGGCGCCGCAGGAAATACACTTGCTGTAATCGATGGCGGCCAGGTTGTTTTCCACGGTGACGGCCCCCTGGGGGCAGGCCTTGGCGCACAGGCCGCAGCCGATACAGCCGCAGTCGCACACGGCCCGGGTATCCACGCCCTTGTCGCGGGAGGCGCACTTGACGCAGATGTCGGAGCCGTAGGGCACCACGGTGATCAGGTTGCGGGGGCAGGCGCTGACGCATTTCAGACAACCCACGCACTTTTCCATATCCACCCGGGCGCAGCCGTTCTGGACGGAGATGGCGCCGAAGTCGCACACCTTCATGCAGGTGCCGAAGGCAAGACAGCCGTACTGGCAGGCCAGCGGGCCGCCCGCGGCCACACGGCTGGCGGCCAGACAGTCCGCAATGCCCTCGTACTTATACAAATTGCGGTTGCTGCCGCTGCCGCTGCAGCGCACCAGGGCCACCTGGCG
Organism: Oscillospiraceae bacterium; assembly: GCA_051867655.1. Lineage (GTDB taxonomy): Bacteria > Bacillota > Clostridia > Oscillospirales > Oscillospiraceae > JAJPXI01. The sequence continues at coordinate 7,061 of JBJDYV010000027.1, read as the reverse complement.
CACGGCCGCACCGATGTCGGTCACGCCCATGATGGAGGCCATTTTTTGGGCCACCTCGGTACCGCCCACGGGACAGACACCCACGACGGTGGTGCCCGCGAGCACCGCGTCCACATAGGCCGAGCAGCCGGCGAAGCCGCAGGCGCCGCAGTTGGCGCCCGGCATGATCTCAAGAAGCAGCTCCTTGCGGGGGTCCTCCTCCACGGCGAAGACCTTGGAGGCCAGAGCCAGGATCAGTCCAAATACCAGTCCCAGGCCGCCCAGAACGGCCACGGTGATGGCGATAGCTTTTAAAACGATCATCGTTTCCCGTCCTTTCTCAGCTCAGGCTCAGCCCGGAGAAGCCCATGAAAGACATGGCCAGAAGACCGGCAGTCACCAGGGCAATGGGGAAACCGTCAAAGGCTTTGGGATATTCGGCAAACTCCAGCCGCTCCCGCACGGAGGCGAAGAGGATGATCGCCAGAGTAAAGCCCAGACCGCCGAACACGCCGTAGGCGACGGACATGAGCGCGCCGTACCCGTTCTGCGTATTCTGCAGGGCCACGCCCAGCACGGCGCAGTTGGTGGTGATCAGGGGCAGGTAAATGCCCAGGGCGGTGTACAGGGCGGGCATGACCTTTTTCAGGAACATCTCCACAAACTGGACCAGGGCAGCGATGACCAGAATAAAGGCCACCGTCTGCAAAAAGCTGTCCAGACCCAAGGGGATCAGCAGATAGGTGTTGACCGCCCAGGTGCAGAGGGAGGCCAGGCCCATGACGAAGGTGACGGCCATGCCCATGCCCAGCGCGGTGTCCATCTTCTTGGACACGCCCAGGAAGGGGCAGATTCCCAGGAACTGAACCAGGACGAAGTTTTCCGCAAAGATGGCGAAGATCGCCAGAGAAAGCAATTGACTTAAGCTCATGCCTTCTGACCTCCCTTCTTGGGACGGGAGCGCAGCCACTGGACGAAGGCGATCAAACAGCCCAGGGTGATGAAGCCGCCGCAGGGGGACAGGATCAGGTTGGCGGGATATGCGCTGATGCCGGGCAGGGGAACGCCCCAGATGGTGCCGGCGCCCAGGATCTCACGGATGGCGCCCAGGATCGCCAGCGCGCCGGTGAAGCCCAGACCGGTGAACAGGCCGTCCAGGAAGGAGGCGCCCGGCTTGTTCCGGGAGGCGAAGGACTCGGCGCGGGCCAGGATGATGCAGTTGACCACGATCAGGGGGATGTACAGGCCCAGAGCGTCGGACAGACCGGGCACAAAGGCCTGCAGCAGCAGGTCCACCGCCGTGACGAAGGTGGCGATGACCACCACGTAGGAGGCGATGCGGATCTGGTTGGGGATGACTTTGCGCAGCAGAGAAATGACCAGGTTGGAGCAGGCCAGCACCGCCGCGGTGGACAGGCCCATACCCAGGCCGTTCTGCAGAGAGGTGGTCGTGGCCATGGTGGGACACATGCCCAGCAGCAGAACAAAGGTGGGGTTCTGGTAGATCAGGCCGTTCAGTGCGATGCGCCCGGACTCAGACCGTTTGACGCAGAAGTTTTCCTTCAGCCAGTGCCCGATGCGCCGGAGCAGATTCCCGTCCGTCTCTTTGACCGCCGCATTTTGATTAGTCGATTCCTTCATCGGGGGACTGACCTCCTTCCGCATTGTAGTTGAGCACCGCCGTCAGCGCCGTGTTGACGCCCTCGGTGACCGCCTTGCTGGTAATGGTTGCGCCGGTCAGACCGTCGATGGCGTTGCTGCCCTTGTTGACGGTGATGGTGCCGGACAGTCCGACGTACTGATCCAGGAACTCGGGAGAGTCCGCCCGGGCGCCCAGACCGGCGGTCTCGGAGTGGTCCAGGATGACCACGCCGGTCACGGAGCCGCCCGTGTCCACGCCCACCATCAGACTGATGGCACCGCCGAAGCCGTTGGGGGAGACTTCCACGCAGTAGCCCTTGAACTGGGTGCCGGAATAAGCGCCCGAGAGGCCGTCGATGGTCTCATCCTCGCTGTACAGCTCGGAGAACACATCCGCGCCCGGGATTACGCAGGCCATGGCCGCCTGGCGCTCCGCTGCCGCGCGTTCCGCGATGGTATCGGCGGTCAGGGCGTTGACCAGGGCCAGGACCAGGGCCGCGGCCGCGGCGATGATGAACAGGGACAGGCCCAGGTGCAGAAACTGCTTCCAGTCGAAGTCCAGGCCTTTCTTCTCCGCTGCTGCGGAATTCACATTGCTCATGCCTTTTCCCCTCCCTTCTTCCTGTTCCAGAACCGGGGAGTGCCGAACCGATGGGGCATGCCGGCCTTATCGATCAGGGCGGTAAAGGCGTTCATGATCAGAATGGCGAAGCTGACGCCCTCGGCATAGGTGCCGAAGTAGCGCAGAAACACGGTCAGAGCGCCGCAGCCGATGCCGTAGATGATCTGGCCCCGGGGGGTGACGGGGGAGGTGACATAGTCGGTGGCCATGAAGATGGCACCCAGCAGCAGGCCGCCGCCCAGCAGGTTGTAGAGCATCCACTCCAGAGGGTCGTTCCCGCCCTTGGGGAACAGGAAGGTCAGCACCGCCACGGTGCCGAGGTAGCAGACGGGGATGCGCAGGGTGATGACCTTGCGCAGAAGCAGGTAGATCCCGCCCAGGATCAGCGCGATGGCGGATACCTCGCCCAGGGAGCCGCCGTGGGCGCCCACCAGCATCTCCCGCAGGGTCAGGTCGGGCAGAATGCCCTGGTGCAGGCTGGCCATAGGGGTGGCGGCAGTCACCGCGTCGGCGGCGCTGCCCAGCCCGGACCAGAAGTCGGTCCCCGCCGCCGCGAAGGAGTTCATCAGGGCGGGGAAGGAGAACAGAAACACACGTCCGGCCAGGGCGGGGTTCATAAAGTTTTTGCCCAGGCCGCCGTAGAGCTGCTTGACGATCACGATGGCGAAGAAGGAGCCGACCACGGCCATCCAGTAGGGGGCGTTGACCGGCAGGCACATGGCCAGCAGCATGCCGGTGACGCAGGCGGACAGGTCACCGATGGACTGATACTTTTTCATCAGCAGGCGGTACAGGCATTCAAAGACCACGCAGGATACCATGGAGACCAGTACCATCAGCAGGACGCGGGGGCCGAAGAAGTAGGTGGACACGCCCAGGGACGGCACCAGGGCGATCATGACATCCAGCATGACGCCCCGGACGCTCTCGCCCGAGACGACATGGGGGGAGGAGGCCACCGTGAACCGGGGCGGCAGCTTATAGTCGGGCTTTTTTGCCACGGCGGCGTTCTTTTCCGGTGTGCTCATTGGTTGGCCTCCTTTCCCGCGTGGGCGGCCCGGACTTTCTCCAGGGCTGCCTGGCGCTCTTTTTCCAGCTGAGTCTGGCGGCGGATCTCATTCTTGGCGGTGCGGATGCTCTGCACCAGACGGATGTGGGAGGGGCAGACATACGCGCAGGAACCGCACTCGATGCAGTCCATGACGTGGAATTTTTCCAGCTCCCGCGGACGGCCGTGCCGGGTGTACAGGTCAAAATACAGGGGCGTCAGGTTCATGGGACAGGCCCGCACGCACCGTCCGCACCGGATGCAGGGGGGATCCTTGATGGGGATGGGAGAACACTCCCGCCGCTCCAGGAACAGCAGGGCGTTGGTGCCCTTGATGGTGGGAGAGTGCAGATCGTACTGGGCGTTGCCCATCATGGGGCCGCCCAGCAGGACGCGGCCGGGATCCGCCGTCAGGCCGCCGCACTCCTCCAGCAGATGGTCCAGGGGCGTGCCGATGGGGACCAGCAGGTTGCGGGGGGTATGGACCGCGCCGCCGGACACCGTGACGATGCGCCGGGTCAGGGGGAGACCGTCGTGGACGGCGTCATAGACCGCGGCGGCGGTGGAGGTGTTGAACAGGGCGCATTTCACATCGGCGGGCAGCTTGCCCGGCGGGACCTGACGGCCGGTCAGCTTCTGGATCAACTGCTTTTCCGCGCCCTGGGGATACCGGGTCTTCAGGGCCACCACCTTGATGCCGCTTCCGGGGGGAAGAAGGGAGCGCAGATGCTCGATGGCGTCCATCTTGTTGCCCTCGACGCCGATATAGGCCGTTTTCAGGCCCAGAGCGCGCATGAGGATCTCCACACCGCCCAGGACCCGTTCGCCGCTCTCCAGCATCAGCCGGTGGTCGGCGGTGATGTAAGGCTCGCATTCAGCGCCGTTGATGATCAGGGTGTCCACATTGCCGATGGCGCCTTTCAGCTTCACGCTGGTGGGGAAGCCCGCGCCGCCCAGACCCACGATGCCGGCCTCGGCGATCAGATCGACCACCTCCCAGCCCGTCAGGTTCTCCGGGTCTGCCTTGCGCTCCAGGGGCGGGGCGGGGGTGTCCTGAAAGTCATTCTCAATGACCACCGAGAGGACGGGGGCGCCGCCGGGATGCTGCCGGGGCTCTACCGCCAGTACCGTGCCGGACACGGAGGCGTGGATGGGCGCGCCCAGCCCCGTGGGTTCGGCAATCTTCTGCCCCAGAAGCACATGGTCCCCTTTGGATACGATGGGCTTGCAGGGGGCGCCCACATGCATCGCCATGGGCAGCACCACAAAGTCCGGGGCATGATCCAGAGGAGTCACCGGGACGTGGTTGGTGGCGCTTTTTCTGTCGTTCGGATGGACGCTGCCGTAAAGTCTGTGCAGCATAATTGTTCACCTCATGCCTTTTGCCGCGCGGCGCTGCCGCGTGAATACTTCATTGTATTAATCCCTATTGTATCGTACGGGAAGGTCAAATGTCCACTATGGCAAAACACAATTTTCAAAAATCGGGGTTGAGTTTTTTTGGTCAATTTAACACGGCAAAGTGAAAAATATTGTAAAAGGAAACAAGACACTTGCTTAAAAAGTGACGGATAATTTCACTTATTGAAATTATCCATCACTTTTTCGAAAATATTAATACGTCAAACGGATCACCGGAAAGTGCCGCTTTTTCCCTGACGGACGCAAATCAGGCGGGCCGGATCATCAGCTCTTTGATCAGGCCGGTTTCCTTATCGTAAGCCTCAATGGTGGCTACCGCGTGTACGATGCCGCCGCCGTAGGAGGCGTAGAAGTTCACGGTGCGCTCATCAACGATCTCAGGGTCATAGATGGTGTAGCCGCCCAGGAAGAACTTGTTGTGGTAGAACATGTCGATGGCCCGGGAGCCATAGATATAGTAATTGGACAGGCCGCGGCTGGCGGGGCAGTAGTCAAACATGCGGCTCTGG
>JBJDYV010000027.1:0-1740 GCA_051867655.1 Oscillospiraceae bacterium | reverse complement strand
ATAGTAATTGGACAGGCCGCGGCTGGCGGGGCAGTAGTCAAACATGCGGCTCTGGTCGCAGAAGCACTGGCCGAGCGCCGTGTAATCCTTGCTGGCCATGGCGTCAATGAATTTTTTGATCATCATTGTATGTCCGCCTCCTTAATAAACCTTTTCAGAATTGAGCAGCGCGTCGGTGCCGCCGTCCACGAACAGAACCACGCCGTTGATGCCGTGTGCCTCGGGGGAGGCGAGGAAGGCGATGGCATTGCCGATGTCGGTGGGATCCATCAGCGGCTCGGAGCCGTAGTTGATGGGGACCTGCAGGGCCTCCATCGCGGCGCGGTGCGCCGGCGTCAGCTTGCTGGTCATAGCGGTACGGACGTTGCCGGGAGCGACTGCGTTGATGCGCACGCCCTTGGCGCCCCAGTTGGCGGAAACACGGCGGGCCCAGCGGGCCAGAGCGTACTTTGTAGCGGCGTAGAACGCATGGGAGGTGCCGGGCTCCAGGTTGGAGACCAGCTTCAGGATGCGCTCCTCGTCCGCCTGGTTGTTCAGCAGGCCGACCACGTCCATACGGGCGCCGCCCTGAGAGACTGTGTTAGAAGAGAGCACGACGCAGCTGCCGTGGCGCTTCTGCAGCAGGTCGAACACGCCCGTGGCCAAGTCCACCGCACCGAAATAGTTGACCGAGATGATCAGAGGAATGCTGGCGTTATCACCCATGACGCCGGCGTTGCAGATCATGCCGTCCAGACCGTCGGGGCACATCTCATGCAGCTTCGCGATGGCTGCATTCCGGTCGTCCTTCTTGGCCAGGTTGGCGGTGATATCGCCCCCCTTTAAGTCGATGTTGATGACCTGATGGCCCTTTTGACGCAGGATATCCGCTGTACATGCGCCGATGCCGCTGGAGCCGCCGGTAATTGCGTAAATACCCATATTAAAAAGCCTCCTTCAATGAATAAAAGTCAGATTTTATGGCTGCACTGCATCATCGTACCGGTGATACGGTGCCGCCGTATATCTATAGTTTGCGCCGAAAGGAAAAGAAAGTAAATGGTGAGAGGCAACAAAATATTTCTTGCGAATTCAGAAAAAATGAGAATAATTTATTTTTTCACAATTTGTTGCGAAAAGAGGTAAAAGATTGATAAATTGCAGACAATGTTGTTAAAAAAGTAACGAGATTAAACGCAATGAATTGACCCGGCGGCGCCTTCCTTCCGCTTCGGAGAGAATGCGCTGCTCTTGCTGTTGTGTGCAAAAGAGGCGGCGAATGGGCAAAATTTCTTGAAGAAAATAGAGAAAATGCCGAAATCCCATACGGTTCGTTGACAAAACCGAAGCGGAAAGGTAAGATATGTGTTAATACTTTACCGATTTAAAGGAGGCGCAAAAACCCATGAAAATGCGCGGCGCGAAAATCGTATGGGAATGTCTGCTGGAACAGGGGGTCGATACCGTATTCGGCTATCCGGGCGGCACGATCCTCAACATCTACGATGAGCTGGAGCTGGGCGGCTACAACAAGAAGATCCGCCATATCCTGACAGCTCACGAGCAGGGGGCCTCCCATGCTGCCGACGGCTACGCCCGTTCCACCGGTAAGGTGGGCGTATGCTTTGCCACATCCGGTCCGGGCGCCACCAATCTGACCACCGGCATTGCCACGGCCTACTATGATTCTTCTCCGGTGGTGTTTATCACCTGCAACGTGTCGGAAAACCTGATCGGCAAGGACTCCTTCCAGGAGGTCGA
>JBJDYV010000026.1:0-3109 GCA_051867655.1 Oscillospiraceae bacterium | reverse complement strand
AGCCGATGGCAGTCAGGCCGCCGTCGGGATACAGGATGTTGCCGGTCATGTAGTCGGAAGCGGGGGAAGCCAGGAAGATGGCGGTGCCCACCACGTCCTCGGGGGAAGCGGTCTTGCGCATGGGCACGGCGTCGGCCAGGCTCTTCAGGTAAGCGTCGCCGCCGCGCTGCTCGATGATGGGAGCCATCATCGGGGTCAGGGTGACGGTGGGACCGAAGGCATTGACGGTGATGCCGTGGGGGCCGTACTCGGAAGCCAGCTGCTTGGTCAGCATATCAACAGCACCCTTGGTGGCGCAGTAACCGGCGTTGCCGGGGCCCTTGGTGGCGATCTTGCCGCGGGTGGAGGAGACGTTGACGATCTTGCCGTAGCCGTTCTTGATCATGTACTGACCGAAGTGCTTGCAGCACAGCATGACGCCATAGACGTTGACCTGGAGCATCTGCATGTAGATGTCCATGGGGAACTCCTCGGCGGGGAACTTCTTGTTGAAGCCCTGGGAGCTGACCAGGATCTCAACCACGCCCATCTCCTCGTTGGCCTTCTTGGCGCAGGCGGCGACGGACTCCTCGTCGGTGGCGTCCACAGTGTAGTAGCGGACGTCCTTGCCGCAGGCTTCCTTGATCTCCTGCACGGCGCGGATCAGGGACTCCTCCTTGCGGGAGGCAATGGCGACGTTCGCGCCGGCCTCAGCCAGGCCCTGGGCAACAGCCTGACCAATGCCGCCCGCGCCGCCGATGACAACGGCATTCTTGCCGGTCAGGTCGAACAGTTTGCAGCTCATTGTGAAATTACTCCTTTATGTAGGGTTAAATTACTTGGTCATGGTGACCAGCATCTTGGTGGTCACATAGCCGGTGTTGTCGATCTGACGATCGGTGCCGGGGCCCATGTGGACGGAGTCGCCGTCGTGCATGACAACCTTGGTGCCGTCGCCGAAGGAGATGGTGACCTCACCGGACACGCAGTAGTAGATCAGCTCGCAGGGAGCGGGAGCCATGTGGGAGCCGCCGCCGGGCAGGAAGTGGGTCAGACCCATGGTGGTGTGGCCGTCGTTGACCTCGTCGGCATTGTGCAGACGGGTGGTCAGGCAGGAGTAGTGGCCCTTGCCCTCGTAGGTGGTGTAGCCGTCAACAGGAGTAAACTTGTGGCTCATAATAAACATCCTTTCAGATTATATTTGCCATATGATTTTTGCTATGGCGAAATCGCACATTCTAGTTTAGCACAACCGCATGGAAAGTCAAGGGATTTTCTCCACGCACATCCTAATTTATTGCAGTTTTTACGGCTTATTTTCCACTATTTTCATCAAAAAGGCCGCACAAATACCGCCGGGCCATGTCCAGCGCGTGGTGTGCCGCGGTGGTGCGCACCCGCTCCCGGCTGGCATCGCTTAAGCTCATGGTGCGCACAAAGGTCTGATCCGGAGCCGCAAGGGCAATATAGACCAGCCCCGCCGGATTGCCCCGCTCGTCGCTGCCCGGCCCGGCCACGCCCGTGGCCGCCAGCGCCAGATCGCAGCCCAGGGCTTTGCGCGCCCCTTCCGCCATGGCCCGTGCCACCGGCTCCGACACCGCGCCGACTTCCTCCAGCAGTTTTTCCGGCACGCCCAGCACCGCCGCCTTGACGGCGTTGCAATAGCTGACCACGCCGCCCCTGAACACGGCGGAGGAGCCCGGAATATCGGTCAGGCGCTTGGCGATCAGGCCGCCCGTGCAGGATTCGGCGGTGCCCAGGGTCATATTCTTCTCCTTCAGCAGCTCCAGCACCACCGTCTCCAGGTTGGGCACGTCCGCGCCGTAGACCACGTCGCCCAGCAGGGCGCGCACTTCCTCCTCCACCGGGGCGATCAGGGCCCGGGCCGCGTCCTCGTCCGCCGCCTTGGCCGTGATGCGCAGCTCGCACTCCCCTTCCTTGGCGTAGGGGGCCAGGGTGGGATTGGTCAGGACATTCATCTTCTCCCGCAGCAGGGATTCCATTTTGGACTCGCCCATGCCGAAGATCTTCAAGGTGCGGGAGCAGATGACCCCTTCGCCCAGAGCGGCCAGGTAGGGCATGGCCTGCTTTTCAAACATATCTTTGCATTCGGAGGGCGGGCCGGGCAGCATCAGCACATGCTTGCCCTCGGCCTGGAAGGCGCAGCCGGGGGCGGTGCCGCAGGCGTTGGGGAAAATGGTGCAGCCTTCGGGCAGCTGGGCCTGCTGGAGGTTGTTCTCGGTCATCTTCTGGCCCCGCCGGGCAAACCAGGCGCGCAGCTCGTCCGCAATGTCCTCGTGCAGCACCAGCTTCTTCCCAAATGCCGCGGCCAGAGTCTGCTTGGTCAGATCGTCGCAGGTGGGCCCCAGGCCGCCGGTGGTGATCAGAATATCCGCCCGGCCCTTGGCGGTCTCCACCGCCTGCTTCAGCCGCTCGGGGTTGTCTCCCACCACCGTGTGGTAGTAGACGTTCAGCCCCAGCTCACTCAGCTTGCGGGAGAGCATCTGGGCGTCCGAATTGACGATGTTGCCCAGCAGCAGCTCGGTCCCCACCGAAATGATCTCTACCGTATGGCTCACAGTTCAAAACCCTTCTTTCAGCGTCCAATGGGCACCCGCTCGATGCCCTCCACCGCCTCGGCCACCAGCCCGTCCACATCCAGCACGGACTCGGCCTGCTCCACGTCCTCCAGACGGGGACGGGTACGGGGGTGCTTGGGGGTGAAGACGGTGCAGCAGTCCTCATAGGGCAGGATGGAGGTGTCCAGGGTGTTGATCCTCCGGGCGATGCGGATGATCTCCTCCTTGTCCATGCCGATCAGGGGGCGGAATATGGGCAGGGTGCACACCGCGCCGGTGCAGGCCATGGCCGCCGTGGTCTGGCTGGCCACCTGGCCCAGGCTCTCGCCGGTGACCAGAGCCCCGGCGTCCACGCGCCTGGCCACCTGCTCGGCAATGCGCATCATAAAGCGGCGCATGATGATGGTAAACAGCTCATCGGGACAGTTTTTGCGGATCTCCTCCTGAATATGCGTAAAGGGCACCACATGGACCATATGGCGGCCCACCCAGGGGGCCAGGATGCGGGCCAGGTCCAGCACCTTTTCCTTGGCCTCGGGGGAGGTGTAGGG
>JBJDYV010000025.1:0-3163 GCA_051867655.1 Oscillospiraceae bacterium | reverse complement strand
AGTCAAAACCTCCGGCTAAGCCGGAGGCTTGAATAGGCCCTAAAAGGGCCTGATGCGGACGAAGCCCCTTAAGGGGCCCCGAAAGGTTTGCCGACTGCATTTCTTTCTCGGGCTACCCCTTAAGGGGTCTTTCTTATGCCTTCTTGTTCTCGCGACCCGTAAACGGGTCAACAAACTCTTTCAGGCCTATTTGATCTGCCATTTGATCGGAAGCTAATTGGTTCCGGACATACTCCGCTACTTGCTTCTTGTTCCGCCCTACCGTATCCACATAGTATCCTCTGGCCCAAAAGTGTCGATTTCCATACTTATACTTCAAATTTGCGTGTCGGTCGAATATCATCAGGCTACTTTTCCCCTTCAGATACCCCATGATTTGTGACACGCTGTATTTTGGCGGGATACTGATCAACATATGAATGTGATCTGGACATGCTTGCGCTTCTATGATTTCTACTCCCTTTTGCTGGCATAGTTTTCGCAGTATTACTCCTATGTCCTGCTTGATTTGCCCATATATCTCCATCCGGCGATATTTCGGCGCGAACACAATATGATATTGACACCTCCAACTCGTATGCTCTAAACTACTTATGTCTTTGTCTTTCACGATGAAGACCTCCCTGTTTTGTAGGTGTGTGGTCGGCAAACCACTCCTACCTTAGCAGGGAGTTTTTTCTTTTTCTACTCCACTCCTCGCTATAAGCTACTTTTTTACCCCCGGCAGAGCCGGGGGTTGTCTTTGCTACACGCAATCCAAGGGCTTGCCGCGGAATACAAATTCTGCGGCAAGCCCTTTCTTAATTTTTTCACCCACGGTTTCCGGTCAGCCGCTCCAGCAGGCCCCGGCACCCTTCGGACACATCCCGCCAGGTGGCTTCAAAGTCTCCCGTATACCTCGTCGGCACAACCTCCATATCCTTCGTTTCCGCCTGACGGCGAAAACTCTCTCATTCCGGTGCGCCTCCTCTCCCCAGAAAAGCCTTCGGCTTTCCCGGGGGCCCCATTATCGCAGCTGTTCCAGTAGGTTTTTGCAGCCTTCGTACACATCATTCCAAGTGGCCTCAAAATCACCCGTATACCAGGGATCAGCCACTTCGTCGTCGCAAAGTCCGCTCTGTCTCGGGACGCCCTGTCGGGCATCCCTCGCCCGCTCCCTTGCTCCTCCTCTCCCCAACAAAGCCTCCGGCTTTGCCGGGGTCCCCATGGGGCGGTCGGCCCATGTAAGGAGCAGACTCATCTTCCCCTCCGGGTCGCCGCCGCAGATGCGGCGCATGTTGCGCAGGTTGGCGCTGTCCATGCCGATCAGGTAGTCAAAGCGGCCATAGTCTTCTTTGCGCATCTGCCGGGCCGTCTTGCCCGCGCAGCCGATGCCGTGCTCGGCCAGCTTGCGCCGGGCGGGCGGATAGACCGGATTTCCGATCTCCTCGGTGCTGGTGGCCGCCGACTCGATGCGGAACTCCCCCGCCAGCCCCGCCTTCTGCACCAGGTCCTTCATGACAAACTCGGCCATGGGGCTGCGGCAGATATTGCCGTGGCAGACAAACAGAATTTTGATCATTCGTGATTCCCCCGCTTCAAGCTGGATTAACGCCCCCAGTTTATCACATTCCGCCTCCCATATCCACCCTAATCGGTCCGGCCGCGCCCTGCCAGCCGCTTTTTTCAAAAATTTTTGGTCCGAAAAATCATTTTGCATGATATAATACATAAAATGCAGCTGCCCGTCCGCGGCAGACGTAAATTGAGGTGTTTCCATGGCTGAGCAAGCGCAAACAAAGACCTTCATCAGCGACTTTACCCAAGGGCCTGTTCTGAAGGCCCTGATCACATTCGCGTTTCCCCTGTTCCTGTCCAATCTGCTGCAGGCGATTTATAACGTGGTGGACATGGTGGTGGTGGGCCGCGTGGTGGGCCAGGCGGGGCTGTCCGGTCTGGCCATCGGCGGCGACATGCTCTCCTTCCTGACCTTCGTGTCCATGGGCTTCTCCTCCGCCTGCCAGACCATCATCGCCCAGTACATCGGCGCCGGGTGGCGGGACCGCCTGTCCCGGTTCATCGGCACCATGTCCTCCTTCCTGATGCTCTGCGCCGTGGGCATCAGCGTGATCTGCCTGCTGCTGCGCAACCAGATCCTGGGCTGGCTGAATACCCCGGTCGAGTCCTGGGACCAGGCCATGGCCTACTCCGTCACCTGCATGTGCGGCCTGGTCTTTATCTACGGCTATAACATCGTCAGCGCCATTCTGCGGGGCATGGGCGACTCGAAACACCCCTTCGTGTTCATCTCCCTGGCCGCCATCCTCAATCTGCTGCTGGACCTGCTCTTTGTCATCGTCTTCCGGTGGGAGGCCTTTGGCGCCGCTTTGGCCACTGTCATCGCCCAGGCCATCAGCTTTCTGACCGCGCTGGTCTATCTCTACCACAACCGGGAGAGGGTCGGCTTTTCCCTGACCCTGCGGCACTTCCGCATCGACCGCGCGGAGCTGGCCCCCCTGCTGAAGCTGGGCATCCCCTCCGCCATCAGCTGCGCTTCCATCCAGATCTCCAAGCTCTTCATCAACTCCTGGATCAACAGCTACGGCGTCACCGTTTCCGCCGTCACCGGCGTGGGCAACAAAGTGGACCTCTTCGCCAACCAGATGTGCTTCGCCGTCGCCACCGCCGGCAGCTCCATCACGGGTCAGAACATCGGCGCGGGCAAGTACGACCGGGTCACCCGCGTCCTGGGCGCGGCCTTCTTCCTGAACGCCGTCAGCTGCGCCGTGATGACCACCCTCATGATCTTTTTCCCGGAGCAGGTCTACGGCATCTTCACCAGCGACCCCGCCGTCCTGCGGGTCTGCATGGAATATCTGCCCGTCACCTTCCTCAGCTTTGCCGCCAGCGCCCTGCGCGGCTCCATGAACACCTTCAATTTCGGCTGCGGCAATTACAAATTCAATTTCGCCGTCGCCATCCTGGACGGCATCGTGGGCCGCATCGGCTTCTCCCTGCTGCTGGGCCTGGCCCTGGGGCTGGGCTATTTCGGCTTCTGGATGGGCAGCGCCCTGGCGGGCCTGATGCCCTTCTTCCTGGGCGGGTTCTACTTCCTGACCGGCTGGTGGAAAAAGACGTCCAGTATTCTGGCGTCTGAACAGGCCTCCTGATCCGGGGCTTCATA
>JBJDYV010000024.1:0-3171 GCA_051867655.1 Oscillospiraceae bacterium | reverse complement strand
GCCCAGTTCCGGCAGATGAACTCCCGCACCTGGTAAACCGGCATTCACCGGCTCCTATTAAGGCCGAGAGTCTGGGTTTCCGGGGCCTCCTGACCGGGAGGCCCCGGATTTTTTTGCCAAAAACTTAATCCATGAAACGGCCCGCCCCGCGCCGGTTCCGGCGCGGGGCGGGCCGCAATATCTGCTGAAGCCTCACATGGAAATGACCATATGGGAGATCGTAAAGGCCAGTGCGATCAAGGCGGTCAGGAAGCCGCCCAGCCAGACTGCCCCTGTCTTTTTGGCGCACACCCGGCTCATGACGGCGGTAATGGGCAGGATGAACAGCAGGCCGAAGAGCAAGATGCCCGCAAAGGCGGTGGGGAACGACATGCCGATGGTGGACAGCCACTCCTGCGAGGTGGTACCGGGGATATACGGAATGCCGCGCACGCCGGTGGCAAACAGCTTGCCGTAGTCATAGGCGAACATAATGGCCAAGCCGCCGCAGGAAGCCACAGCGATGAGGACATAGTTCAGCCAGGCCGGAGCGTTGTTGATGCGGGTGAAGGAGTTATACAGAACGCTGACCAGCAGGAAGAAGAACAGCCACACGGGCAGGTACTTCAGGAAGGCAATCCAGCGCTCGCCGTTCATGGGCATAATGTCGAACTTGAAGAAGGAAAACTCGGTGCCGGACAGGGCGGAGCAGGCATACACGACGGCGTAGATGACGCCGAAGGACACGACAGCCAGCAGCAGACTCTTGAGCACCTGCGCCATGGGCAGCTTCAGGCCGGTGTTTTCCAGGCCGCATCCGGCCTTTTTGGCGATGAAGAAAAACACCAAAAGATACACAGCCAGCAGGATAACGCCGATCACACCGTTGAACAGCATCAGCGAATTCATCGGGGCCATGTTGAAGAAGCTGTTGGGCATGAACTTGGTCAGGAACATAAACCACTGGGGCTGCATGTAGTAGGGATAGCCCACCAGCCAATAGTACAGCAGCGGCGCGGGCAGCAGGCAGATGATGTAGATGATGGCATAGCGGACGCCGCGCCCGGGGGTGTCGCAGGTGGTGATGGACTTGGACTCAGGCCGGACAATGGTGGCGAAGAAGGGCATCCTCAGCAGGGTCAGAGCCAGCGCCACAAAGGCCGCCAGGGCAGCCAGCAGGCCGATCAGGCCGCAGGCGGCCCGTCCGTGCCAGATCTGATCCGTGGGGTCAAGGGTGGCGGAGCCGCCCCGGAGCGTGATATCAAAGAAGTCGATGCCGTAGCTGATAGCGTTCTCGTCATAGTAGGTATCGGAGTGGGTGCCGTCAAAGGAATAGGCCGCCCGGACAGGCGTCATGGTGTACGCGGCGGAAGCGGCTGCGGCGGCAGCCTCCTCCCGGCTCAGAGGGGCGGCGGAGGCGTCGCCGTACAGGAAGTAGGTTCCGGAGGGAACATTCAACGCGCCGCCGGTTCCGTAGGCGAATTTGAAGCTGGAGGTATACTGGCTGGAATCCTCCACGCCCCACAGCAGGCCGGAGAACTCGTCATGCGTTGCCTGGATGGTACACATGTTGACGGGCGCCGCGTACAGGGGGAACACACCGTTCTCGGCGGTGACGCCGTTGTAGGTCAGATCATTGATGTTGCGCACGTTGTAGTTGTAGCCCGTGAGCACGATGGAGCCGGGCAGCACGATGCCGGCATTCATGGCGGCCATATAGGCGGCACCGGCGGCGGAGGTCTCATCCTGCCCGGCGCCCAGGGCCTCAGTGTACGCGGCGGAGTAGGCCGCCTGCCACTTGGCGTAAGCGATGTACGCGCCCTCCTGAATGGCCGCGGAGCCCATAGAATGGCCCAGCATGCCGATCTTCGTCCGGTCCACGTAATCCAACCCGGCAAACTCCTGCAGAGCGGAGTAGGTGCCCAGGTCGGGGGCGTAGTTGACCACATTGCCCATCTCCGCCTGGCTGTACCCGTCCAGAGGCAGCTCAGACTCGCCGTGGCCGTACAGATCCAGCGCCATGACCACATAGCCCCGGCGGGACAGCTCGATGGCGTTGGGTTCCATGGCGTCCAGGGTGGAGGAGTAGCCGTGGCACAGCAGGATGGCGGGAGCGGGGTTTTCCGCCGTGGCTGTGTCGGGGATGTACAGCTTGGCATGGCTGACGGCGCCCACGTCGGTGGCAAAGGTGATCTCCTCCGTGCGGACGGAGCCGCCGCCGGTCTGGACCATATGGCCCACGGCGGAAGCGGCAATCATGACCGCCAGACAAACGGCTAAGACAATGGCGGAGGCTTTCCACTTGATTGAAACGCTGGTCGATTTCACCTGTTTCATAAAAACGCCTCTCTTTTCCTTCAATTCGGGGAACAACGGGAGAACCCCGCCCCGCGCCGGAACGGGCACGGGCGGGCCGCGAAATGGCCGTCGGAATCAGCGCACCTGACCGTTTCCGTAGATGATATACTTGGAGCTGGTCAGCTCCTCCAGGCCCATGGGGCCGCGGGCGTGCATCTTCTGGGTGGAAATGCCGATCTCCGCGCCCAGGCCGAATTCAAAGCCGTCGGTAAAGCGGGTGGAGGCGTTGACATACACTGCCGCCGCATCCACCTGGTCCAGGAATCGCTGGGCGGTGGTGTAATTTTCCGTAACAATGGCCTCGGAGTGGCCGGTACCGTGCTCGGCGATGAAGTCCATGGCCTCCTCCACGTCGGCCACCACGCGGACCGCCAGCTTATAGTCGCCGTATTCGGTGTCCCAGTCCTCCGCCGTGGCGGGCACCACGGTCACCTTGCCCAGGATCTCCCGGGTCATGGGGTCGCCGTGCAGCTCCACATTCTTGCTCTTCAAAAACTCCCAGGCCATGGGCAGAAACTCCCGGGCCACCGCCCGGTGGACCAGCAGGCACTCGGCGGCGTTGCACACCGAGGGGCGGGAGCACTTGGCGTTGTAGATGATCTCGGCGGCCATCTGCAGGTCGGCGTTTTCGTCCACATACACATGGCACACACCGCTGCCCGTCTCGATGACGGGCACCCGGGCGTTTCGCACCACCGCCCGGATCAGCCCCCTGCCGCCCCGAGGGATCAGCACGTCCAGGTACCCCGTCAGGTTCATCAGCTCATAGGCGCTCTCCCGGCTGGTGTCCTCCACCAGGGTCACGCAGTCCCGGGGCAGGCCCACCGACTCCAG
>JBJDYV010000023.1:0-3182 GCA_051867655.1 Oscillospiraceae bacterium | reverse complement strand
CTGATCTTTGACAAGCGGCAGTTTGGAAACTAAAGAGAATTACAACTCATATACGAGAGCGACGAGAAAGAAGTTTCTTGCTAAGCGTATACGGGCGCACGACGGATGCCTTGGCATCAGGAGGCGATGAAGGACGCGGAAGACTGCGATAAGCGTCGGGGAGCTGTCAACGAGCGTTGATCCGGCGATTTCCGAATGGGGCAACCCGGCCACCTTAATCGGTGGCCATTGCCGGATGAATTCATAGTCCGGCGAAGCGATACGCGGGGAAGTGAAACATCTCAGTACCCGCAGGAGAAGAGATCAAACGACATTGCGTGAGTAGCGGCGAGCGAAAGCGCAGGAGCCCAAACCGGGAAGCCTGCTTCCCGGGGTTGCGGGACCGGGACGAAGACATCGGGGAGGTTAGGCGAAGCCGCTGGAAGGCGGCGCCACAGCGGGTGAGAGCCCCTTAGCCGAAAACCCGACCGGGTCTGCCGGGATCCCAATTAGGACGGTGCACGTGAAACGCCGTCCGAATCCGGGGGGACCACCCTCCAAGGCTGAATACTACCTGATGACCGATAGTGAACGAGTACCGCGAGGGAAAGGCGAAAAGAACCGCTGCTAGCGGAGTGAAACAGACCTGAAATCGTGCGTCCACAAGCTATGGGAGCGTCTCAGGACGCGACCGTTTGCCTTTTGCATAATGAGTCCGCGAGTCACCGTGTCCGGCGAGGCTAACCGAAAGGGGAGCCGAAGCGAAAGCGAGTCCGAACAGGGCGCCACAGTCGGCCGCGGTGGACCCGAAGCCCGTGCGAGCTATCCTTGGACAGCGTGAAGCCTCCGTAACGGGAGGTGGAGGTGCGAACGAGTGACCGTTGAAAAGGTCTTCGATGAGCTGAGGATTGGAGCGAAAGACTTATCAAGCCGGGTGATAGCTGGTTCTCTCCGAAATGCCTTTAGGGGCAGCGTCGGGCAATACTTCCAGCGGGTGTAGAGCACTGATCGATCTAGGGCCCCTACCGGGGTACCGAAGTCCGTCAAACTCCGAAGACCGCCGCGATTGCATACCCGGCAGTGAGACAGTGGGGGCTAAGCTTCATTGTCGAAAGGGAAACAGCCCAAGACCGCCGAATAAGGTCCCAGATGTGCGTTGAGTCACTAAGGCAGTGAGGTCTCTCAGACAGGTAGGATGTTGGCTTAGAGGCAGCCACCATTTGAACAGTGCGTAACAGCTGACTACTCGAGAGACCCCGCGCCGAAAATGATCGGGAGTAAACGCACAACCGAATTCGCGGGCCGTCCCCTCGGGGACGACGGTAGGAGAGCGTAGTACGCCGCGCCGAAGGGGTGCGCGGAAGCGGCCCTGGAGCGCGTACTAGCGATTATGCGGACATGAGTAACGAAAAACCGGGTGGGAATCCCGGTCGCCGGAATCCCAAGGCTTCCCGGGGCAGGTTCGTCCGCCCGGGGTCAGTCGGGTCCTAAGGCCAGGCCGAAGGGCGTAGCCGATGGACGGCAGGTTAATATTCCTGCACATGCATGGAGGGTTCGAAGCGCAGCATCGGAGAAGGGCAGTGGCGGGGGTCAACGGCTATCCCCCGGGCGCGCCGGAAGGCGCGTCCCGAGAGTCCGCCTCGGCGGATTCAAGGCCATGCGCCCACGCTTCCCAGAAAAGTGCTGCGCCACCGGCATGCATCCCGTACCAAAACCGACACAGGTGGGAGGGTACAAGGATACCAAGGCGCGCGAGAGAAACCTCGTTAAGGAACTCGGCAACATGGCCCCGTAACTTCGGGAGAAGGGGTCCTCCAGGGCAATGCCTGGAGGCGCAGTGAATGGGCCCATGCGACTGTTTAACAAAAACACAGCACTCTGCGAACACGCAAGTGGATGTATAGAGTGTGACACGTGACCAATGCGGAAAGGTCAAGGCGAGGGGTCAGCCGCGAGGCGAAGCTCCGAACCAAAGCCCCCGTGAATGTCGGCCGTAACTATAACGGTCCTAAGGTAGCGAAATTCCTTGTCGGGCAAGTTCCGACCTGCACGAATCGTGTAACGCTGTGGGCGCTGTCTCAACGAGGATCTCGGTGAAGTTGTAGTGCCGGTGAAAATGCCGGATACCCGCAGAAGGACGGAAAGACCCCATGAACCTTTACTGTAGCCTGGTACTGGGCTCTGGTCAGCTGTATGTAGCATAGCCGGGAGGCTTGGAGGCGGTCTCGTCAGGGACCGCGGAGCCGCAACGTGAAATACCGGTTTCAGCTGGGCGGGGCTCTAACCGCGCGCCGTCATCCGGCCGCGGGACAATGCCAGGGGGTCAGTTTGACTGGGGCGGTTTCCTCCCAAATGGTAACGGAGGAGTTCGAAGGTACACTCAGTGCGGCCAGCAATCGCACGCCGAGCGCAAGGGTAGAAGTGTGCCTAACTGCGAGAGAGACATCTCGGGCAGACGCGAAAGCGGGACCTAGTGATCCGGCGGTACGTTGTGGAACGGCCGTCGCTCAACGGATAAAAGGTACTCTGGGGATAACAGGCTGATCGCGGCCGAGAGTTCACATCGACGCCGCGGTTTGGCACCTCGATGTCGGCTCTTCGCATCCTGGGGCTGGAGAAGGTCCCAAGGGTTTGGCTGTTCGCCAATTAAAGCGGAACGCGAGCTGGGTTCAAAACGTCGTGAGACAGTTTGGTCCTTATCCTCTGTGGGCGCAGGAAGACTGAGGGGAGGATTCCCTAGTACGAGAGGACCGGGAATCACGAACCAATGGTGTTCCGGCTGTCGCGCCAGCGGCAGGCCGGGTAGCTATGTTCGGAACGGATAAGCGCTGAAGGCATCTAAGCGCCAAGCCTCCCCCGAGACTAGTCTTCCCAACCGCAAGGTTCTGAAGTCAGGTCGCAGACCACGACCTTGATAGGCCGAGGGTGGAGGCCCCGCGAGGGGTCGAGCTGATCGGTACTAACCTGACGTGCGGCTTAGCTTACATCTCGGCTTCACATGAAGCGGGGGCTTCCCCTCCCGCCCCGTGTATGGGTCGTGGTTCTCTTTAGTCTCCGGACTGGCGGCTTTCAAGCCGGTGGCCACAGAGGGGCTGTCATACCCGTTCCCATTCCGAACACGGAAGTCAAGGGCCCCATCGCCGAGGGTAGTGCGGGACTCGCCCGTGCGAGAGTAGGACGCCGCCGGCCCTTTTCCTTTTTCC
>JBJDYV010000022.1:0-3209 GCA_051867655.1 Oscillospiraceae bacterium | reverse complement strand
CGCCGCAAGAATGAACACGACCAGCCCGATGGCAATACCGGTTTTTGCGTCCATTATTCAGCATCCTCCTTTTTCTTCTTATTTTTGATTCCGAACACACCGCAGGTAACAGCGCCCACAGCGGCAATGCCCATCAGGGCAATCCAAAGGGCCGGGTTGCTGTCATCGCCGGTTTTCGGGGTATCACGCAGTTCATTGTGCATTTCCACCTTGGTCACTGCACCCTCAAAGACAGTGGCCTTCTTATCCGCAGGCAGCACATAGTTCTGAGATGCGCTGTCGGAAACCTCGCTGATGGTGTAATCACCAATGCGCAGGCCCTCCACGAGAATTTCGCCGTTCTTATCCGTGGTGAACACCTGCTCATAGCCATTTGCTCCGGTCACACGGAAAGAGAAACCTTCCACCTTGCCGTCCGAAGATGTCTTGATGATTTTCAGGCTGCCCACCTGTGCCGCATTGATAAAGCCTTTTCCGGCTTCATTTTCCACAGCCACGGTCTTGCCATGCTCGGTGATCTCAAAATAGTAAGCATTGCTGTCCAGATAGAAGCCCTCCGGCGCTTTGGTTTCCTTGACCAGATAGCCGCCGTAGGTCAGTTCGCTCATCTCATAAATACCTGTGCTGACCTCCATGAGCGTTCCCAGCTTTTCATCCTCAGCGTCCAGCTCCTTGTTGCCGTTTAAGTCACGGTAGATTTCAAACTCCGCACCGGTCAGCTTGTTGTCCGGGTAATCCTTATCCACCTTGGTAAGCTGTACCGTGCCGCGAATCAGCGTATTCTCAATCTCCACCTCGATCATGGCGCAATCCGCTTCGATGTTTACCGGGTAGGCTTCCTCTGACAGCACATAGCCTGTCGGGGCCTTGATTTCACGGACGATCCAGTTGCCGAGAGGAACCTGGGCAAAAGAAAAACTGCCGTCCTCTGCGGAGGTGGCAGTCAGAATCGCAGTATCGGTTGTAAATTCTTCGGTATCAGCGGCAAACAGGCCAATCAGCGCACCGTCCAGAGCGTTGCCGCTGTCGTCCTTTTTCATGCCCTGTACTTCACCATAGATCAGGTCGTTTTCAATGGCAGCGCCATCATTTGCCCTGATCTCCACAAGGGCCGTATCCTGTCCGGCATATTCAAATACAACCGGGTACTCGGTATCGGAAAGAATATAGTGGCTGTCGGTGGAGATTTCTTTCAGGCAGTAGCTGCCAAAAGGCAGATCCGTCTTGCAGACAGAATGGCCGTTTTCATCCACCGAGAGGATTTCCAGCAGACCGCCAGCCGGGATAATGGAACCGTCTGCGGCAGTCAAATCCTCTTTTGCATAAAGGCCGAATGTGACAGCGGTGATTTCGCCGTTCATGCCAATGCCGAACTTCTCATTCTGCTCCATGACTTTATCCAGAGAGACAAGGACTTTCTGGCGGTCATTATAGAAGCTGGCAGATGTTTCGGTAACTTCGATTTCCTGACCGGCATAGACAAGCTCGACGGTGCGGACTTCGGTATTCAGCACCATACCAAAAGGTGCAGTAGTTTCGCGGATTTCGTACTTTCCGAGATACAGCGGTTTGCTTTCTGCTGCCCCGTTTTCGTCTGTGGTAATGGTATCGACCACCTCACCGGCAGAATAACGGAGGGTGCCGTCCAGCGTAACCACATCTTCGGCGGCGGTGATTTCATAGACCGCACCGGGCAGGCCCTGCACCTCATATACAGGCTGATAAATACCGTCGTTTTCGGTCACTGTGGCGAACACTTCACCGGATTTGCTGATCTTGATGATGCCTTTCTGTGCCATGTTGGGCTTGGTAACTTCCACTACTGTCACAGAACTTTCCTCTGTTGCATTGTCAGCGGTCACATCAAAGTAAACCGGATCAGAGTTCAGTACATAGCCATACGGTGCGGATACTTCCACAAGGGAATACCCGGAACCATACTCCAGCTTTTCAGGCGTCACCAGATACCCCTCGTCATTGGTGTAGAAGGTATCAATCGTGGTCGGTGTCGGGTAGGTGAAGGTCATTTCCACCTTGCTGCCGTCCGGACGGTAAAGCTGGAAGCCCGCGCCCGCATAGGGAATGGTCTTGCCTGTCTCTGCATCTACCTTGATGACCTTAATATAGCTCTCAAAGTTTGCATTGTTGGCAAGGTAGCGGTAAACCTGCCCGTCCTTTGCGATATACACATCGAAGTCGGCAAGCAGCTCACGGCCCTCCCAGCCGGATACCTGATGGACAGTGTAGATACCATAAGGCAGCTCTTTGGTCTGTGCAAAGCCGTTTTCATCGCAAACGAGATAATCACGCTCGCTGTCTCTGGCGGCGTCATAGCTGCCGGAGGATTTCAGATACACGGAGAACTCCGCACCGGCTTCCGGGGTTTCCAGCTTGGTTTCGCCATCGTCTGTGTGTTTGATGAGAGCGATACTGCCCTTGATGACCTGCTCATTCACATCATTGGCAGTGGAGTTGTATTCCACGGTATAAAGCTGGGGTTCCGCACCTACATGGTAGGAGGTTTCGTCCAGCAGATAGCCCTCGGACGGGCTGATCTCGCGGATGCTCCAGTCATCATCACAGACATAATATGCTGTGACAAACTGACCGTTGGCATCGGTAGCGTAGGTGTCGATGAGCTGGTCGCCCTTGTAAATGCCATAAACAGCACCGGCAAGGGAGGCGTTACCCTGCGCCGTGCCGGTTTCCCGGTCACTCTTGGTCACGGTGGCGCTCCACTTTTTCAGCACATTGGTGACGCTCTTTTCAGTAACGGTATTCCATTCCACCGCCGCCGTCTGGCTGTCGGGAACCACATAGCGGATCGGGGTATCCACTTCCTCCAACACATAGCCGGAGCCGATCAGCACATCTTTGAAATACGCCTTGCCGCTGCTGTCGGTCACAGCGTATTCGTCCACGGCGATCCCGGAAAGAGAGGTGCCATACAGGTGGAACTTCATACCCTCCACCAGACCGTCCTCACTGGTCTTGGTCACGGTCAGGTCGCCGCGCTTCAGAACATTGTTGAAGGTCACGGTTGTGGTTCGGCCTCCGATGACCGTCACGCGCTGGACGCTTTGCGGCTCATACTTCTCATAGCTCTGCTCGGTCACGGTGTAAACGCCGGGAGTCAGACCATCAATCAGGAGTTCACCAGCCGCATTGGTCGTGACCGTCTGATTGATCCCGTTTCCGGCTACCGTGAA
>JBJDYV010000021.1:0-3342 GCA_051867655.1 Oscillospiraceae bacterium | reverse complement strand
GCCTCGGCGATCTTGTCCAGGTTCATGTGGCCGGGGACGATCTCATTGTGGGAGCAGACCACGCCGATCAGGGGGCGTTCCAGCTCCTCCTTGGTATAGCCCAGGGCGTAAAACAGGGAGCGGTTGGGGGCGCGCTCCACGCCTTTTGTCACGTTGTCACTTCTCATGGGGAAACCTCCTCTGAAATAAAGCAGAGGGCGGGCAGCCGCCCGCCCTCTCTGTTGGAGTGGTTTTAGTTGGAAGCGGAGTCCAGATCCTTGTCGCCGCCCCAGATCATGTTCTTGCGCAGCTCCTCGCCCACGATCTCCATCTGGTGCTTCTTCAGGTTGGCACGCTTGGAGTTGAAGAAGGTACGGCCGTTCTTGTTCTCGGCGATCCACTTGCCGGCGAAGGTGCCGTCCTGGATGTCGGACAGGACCGCGCGCATACGGGCCTTGGTCTCCTCGTGGGGGATGACGCGGGGGCCGGAGACATACTCGCCGTACTCGGCGGTGTCGGAGATGGAGTAGTTCATGGCAGCCACGCCGCCCTTGTTGATCAGGTCCACGATGAGCTTCAGCTCATGGATGCACTCAAAGTAGGCGTTCTCGGGGGCATAGCCGGCCTCCACCAAGGTCTCGAAGCCGCACTGCATCAGATCCACCACGCCGCCGCACAGAACGGTCTGCTCACCGAACAGGTCGGTCTCAGTCTCGTCGTGGAAGGTGGTCTCCATGACGCCGGCGCGGGCACCGCCGATGCCGGCGATGTAGGCCAGGGCGATCTTATAGGCGTTGCCGGTGGCGTTCTGCTCCACGGCCACCAGGCAGGGCACGCCCTTGCCCGCGACATAGGTGGAACGGACGGTGTGGCCGGGGCCCTTGGGGGCAGCCATGAACACGTCCACGCCCGCGGGGGGAACGATCTGGCCGTAGCGGATGTTGAAGCCGTGGGCGAAAGCCAGAGCCTTGCCCTCGGTCATGTAGGGGGCGATATCCTTCTTGTAGACCTCGGCCTGGACCTCGTCGTTGATCAGGATCATCACGATGTCGGCCCACTGGGCGGCCTCGGGGACAGTCTTGACCGCCAGGCCGGCAGCCTCGGCGACAGCCCAGTTCTTGGAGCCCTGGCGCAGGCCAACGCACACGTCGCAGCCGGAATCCTTCAGGTTCAGGGCGTGGGCATGGCCCTGGGAGCCGTAGCCGATGATGGCAATTTTCTTGCCGTTCAGGTAATTCAGGTCGCAGTCCTTCTCATAATACATCTTTGCCATGATAAAACACTCCTTTAAAATGTAGGTGTTGTCTTCTGAAATGCTATGGTAATACGTTCTGCAGAGAAAGAATGTAAACTGTGATACAATCTCAAGGTATTTTTTAAAAAAGTTTCTTACAGAACGTTCTTGCCCAGATTGAACTCGGTCTTCTCCTTGGTGTCGTCCTCGATGGTGTAGGCCCCTCTCTCAAGAGCGACCATGCCGGTACGCACCAGCTCCAGGATACCGAAGGCCTCCAGCAGCTTCTGCATGGCGTCCGCCTTGGTCTCGTCGCCGATCAGGGCCAGGGTCAGGGTCTTCAGGGACACGTCGATGATGGAGGCCCGGAAGATGTTGGCGATCTGGATGACCTCGTTGCGCACGTCGGCGGTCTCCGCCTTAACCTTGAACATGACCAGCTCCCGGCGGATGGACCGCTCGGGCAGCAGCTCCTGCACCGAGTAGACGGGGAACAGCTTGCGCAGCTGGTTCATGATCTGCTCGATCATGGAGGCGTCGCACAGAACTTCGATGGTGATACGGGAGACGGCGGGATCGTCGGTGGTGCCCACCGCCAGGGATTCGATGTTATAGCCCTTCCGGGAGAACAGCCGGGAGACCTGGGACAGGACGCCGGCGGCGTTTTCCACCAGAACGGAGAGGGTGTGACGGGTGATCATACTGTTCATGTTGACGCCCTCCTTAATCCAACAGGAAGTTGGTGACGTTGGCACCGCCGGGGACCATGGGATGGACCATGGCATCCTTGTCGATGGCGCACTCGATGACCCAGGGCTTTCCGGATTCCACAGCCTTGCGGAAGACGGTCTCAAACTCCTCCTGGGAGGCGGCACGGGCGCCGTCGATGCCGTAGGCGTTGGCCAGCTTGACGAAGTCGGGGCCGCGGTCCAGGTCGGTCTGGGAGAACCGCTTTTCATAGATCAGGTTCTGCCACTGGCGGACCATGCCCAGGGTCTGGTTGTTGAAGATGACGGTGATGATGGGCAGGTGGTAGTGCTCCACCGTGCACAGCTCATGGCAGTTCATGCGGAAGCAGCCGTCGCCGGTGCAGTGGACCACCACCTGGTCGGGATTGCCGATCTTGGCGCCCATGGCGGCGCCCAGGCCAAAGCCCATGGTGCCGAAGCCGCCGGAGGTGATCAGCTGGCCCGGGCGGGAGAAGTGGAAGTACTGGGCCGACCACATCTGATGCTGGCCCACGTCGGTGGCGATGATGGCGTCCCCGGCGACCTTCTGGATGGTCTCCAGCACCTCGTGGGCGTGGAGGATGTTGTCCTTCTTCAGAGGGATCTCCTTGCGGGCAAAGACCTGCGCCTTCCACTCTGGGTAAGCATGCTTGGGCAGCTGTTCGTTCAGCAGCTCCAGCACCCGCCGGGCGTCGCCGATGATGTGGTGGTCGGTCTTGACATTCTTGTCGATCTCCGCGCGGTCGATGTCGATATGGACGATTTTGGCGTTGGGGGCGAAGGTGGCGGGATCGGTGGCCACACGGTCGGAGAAGCGGCAGCCGATGGCGATCAGCAGGTCGCACTCGTTGGACGCCATGTTGGAAGCGTGGGAACCGTGCATGCCGATCATGCCGGTAAACAGGGGGTGATCCCCCGGACAGGCGCCGCCGCCCATGATGGTGGAGGTCACGGGAGCATCCAGAGTTTCAATAAACTTGCGGAACTCGGGTACCGCGTTCTTGGAACGGATTACGCCGCCGCCCACCAGCACCAGGGGACGCTGGGCCTGCTCGATCATGTCCAGCAGGGTCTGGATGTCGCCGGCGTCGGGCTCGGGAGTCTTCAGGTCGTGGCTGGCCCGGCGGAGCATGGCGGCCAGGCGGCCCTGGGACGCATGCTCACTGCGGGGCAGGGGGGTAAACTCGGCCTCCGCAGCGGTGGCGTTCTTGGCAATGTCGATCAGGACCGGGCCGGGGCGGCCGGAGCGGGCGATGGCAAAGGCCTCGCGGATCACATCGGCCAGCTGATTGACGTCCCGCACCAGGTAGTTGCACTTGGTAATGGGCATGGTGATACCGGTGATATCGACCTCCTGGAAGGAGTCCTTGCCGATCAGGTTTTCCGACACGTTGCAGGTGA
>JBJDYV010000020.1:0-167777 GCA_051867655.1 Oscillospiraceae bacterium | reverse complement strand
CTGCAGCGCGCCGGCTCTGAGATCACCAATTATCAGGGTTCCGGCATGTCCGTGATGGAGATGAGCCATCGCTCAAAGGTCTTCATGAAGATCTTTGAAGACGCCCGCGCCAAGTTCAAAAAGCTGTTCCATGTGCCCGATGGGTATCAGATTCTCTTCCTGCAGGGCGGCGCTTCCTCTCAGTTCTCCATGGCGCCCCTGAACCTGATCGGCAAGACCGGCAAGGCCGACTACGCCGTCACCGGCAATTTTGCCAACATCGCCTATAAAGAGGCCAAGAAGTACGGCACCATCAACCTGGCCGCCTCCAGCGAGGACCGGAACCACACCTACATCCCCTCTCAGGAGCAGCTGAAGCTGGACCCCGAGGCCAGCTATTTCTACTACTGCGCCAACAACACCATCTACGGCACCGAGTGGCAGTATGTGCCCGAGACCAACGGTGTGCCCATCGTGTGCGACATGTCCTCCGACATTCTGTCCCGCCCCGTGGACGTCAGCAAGTACGGCATCATCTTCGCCGGCGCGCAGAAGAACATGGCCCCCGCCGGTCTGACCGTGGTGGTCATCCGGGAGGATCTGGCCGGCCACGAGCTGCCCTACACCCCGCTGATGATGAACTACAAGACCATGATCGACAAGGACTCCATGTACAACACGCCCCCCTGCTGGTGCATCTACATCCTGGGCCTGGTGCTGGATTGGCTGGAGGGCCTGGGCGGCGTGGAAGGTATGGAGAAGATCAAGGGCAAGAAGGCCGGTATGCTCTACGACTGCATCGACAATTCCCGCCTGTTCAAGTGCGCCGCTGAGAAGGGCTCCCGTTCCGACATGAACGTGACCTTCCGCTCCGCCTCCGAGGAGCTGGACGCCAAGTTTGTGGCCGAGTCCACCGCCGCCGGCTTCACCAACCTGAAGGGCCACCGCTCCGTGGGCGGTATGCGCGCCTCCATCTACAACGCCATGCCCATGGAGGGTGTTGAAAAATTGGTGGACTTCATTAACGCTTTTGACAAAAACAACTAAGAGGGGAGCACTCTCATGTTTAGAATCAAAACTCTGAATAAAATTTCCACCGTGGGTCTGGCCGAGCTGGACCCGGCCCGCTTCCAAGTAGGAGACGACGTGGAGAATGAGGACGGCATCCTTGTCCGTTCCGCCAAGATGCACGACTATGAATTCCCCGACGCCCTGCGGGCCATTGCGCGGGCCGGCGCCGGCACCAACAACATTCCCATTGACCGCTGCTCCGAGGCGGGCATCGTGGTGTTCAACACCCCCGGTGCCAACGCCAACGCCGTGAAGGAGCTGGTACTCTGCGGCCTGCTGGCCGCCTCCCGCGACGTCATGGGCGGCTATGTCTGGGTGCGTGAACAGGCCAAGGACCCCGGCGTGGATCTGGCCGCCGCCGTGGAGAAGGGCAAGTCCGCCTTTGTGGGCCCCGAGCTCTACCACAAGAGCCTGGGCGTCATCGGTCTGGGCGCCATCGGTGCCCTGGTGGCCAACATCGGCCTGAGCCTGGGCATGGACGTGTATGGCTACGACCCCTTCCTGTCGGTGGATGCCGCCCTGCGTCTGGACCGCCATGTCCATGTGGTCAAGAGCGTGGATGAACTGTATAAGGTGTGCGATTACGTCACCCTGCACATCCCCTACACCGACAAGACCAAGAACTTCATCGACGCCGACGCCATCAACAAGATGAAGGGCCATGTGCGTGTGCTGAACCTGGCCCGGGGCGAGCTGGTGGACGACGACGCCATGATCGCCGCCCTGGAGTCCGGCCGCGTGGCCAAGTACGTCACCGACTTCCCCAACAACAAGATCGCCCTGGCCAAGAACGTGGTAGCTCTGCCCCACCTGGGCGCCTCCACCCCCGAGAGTGAGGACAACTGCGCCGTCATGGCCGCCCGCCAGCTGGAGGACTACCTGGTCAACGGCAACATTGTCAACTCGGTGAACCTGCCCCGGGTGGAGATGGACTGGAGCGGCATCTGCCGTCTGTGCCTGATCCACCGCAACATCCCCGCCATGCTGGCCAACATCACTCTGATGCTCTCCAAGGAGAACGTCAACGTGGAAAACATGACCAACAAGAGCCGCGGCGACTACGCCTATACCCTGGTGGATGTAAACGCCCGGGTGGGCGAGAGCGTGGTCAACGCCATCCGCGCCATTCCCGGCATGCTGCGGGTGCGGGTCCTCAACCACTAAAGAATTCAATTAGGCGAAAGAGGGAGAATTACCAAACGGTAATTCTCCCTCTTTATTTATGTAATTCTATAATGCCGGGGCGGCCGCAGTGCGGCCGCCCCGGCGGACAGGATGATTCAATTTACAGGGTCATGGCGCGGTGCATGATGACGGACATCTCGCCGCGGGTCAGATTGCTCTTGGGGCTGATGTTGTGGTTCTGGTCGCCCTGGATGATGCCGCTCTTGACCATACCGGCCACGCCGTCCACGGCATAGCTGGCCACCGCAGCATAGTCGCCGAAGGTCTTCAGGTCATCGGCAGTGCCGGTGACCATATTCAGTCCCAGCGTTTTGAACGCGCGGTACAGCAGCGTGCAGGCGTCCTCGCGGGTGATGAGCGCGTCGGGATCGTATCTTCCATTCCCCACGCCCTGCGCGATGCCCAGCGCGTACCCTGCGTTGATGGCGGTGTAGTAACGGTGGGTGACGGGCACGTCGGTGAAATTGCTGGTGATCGTGACCGTCTTGTTCTTCAGGAAGGCGTTGTAGATCAGCTGCATGACTTCGCCGCGGGTAACCGCGGTGCCGACACCCAGGGTGCTGCCGCTGACCACGCCGGAGTACACGTTGTTGGCCTGCAGGAAGTCGGCGGAGGGAGCGATCCAGCTGGCATTGGCGTCCGCAAAGTTGCTGGACTTGGTGGGCGGGGTCACGGTCACCTGAATAGTGCCGGTGTAGGACCCGCCCGTGGTGTCATAGCCCGTGTAGGTGATGGTCGCGGTGCCCGAGAAGCCCGCCTTGGGCACGAAGGAGACGTAGGGCAGGTGAGTCGCGGCGAGGTATTTGGAACTGGCGGACACCCGGGCCTGCTGGGAGGTGCCCCAGCCGTAGTACAGGGTACCCTGAGACGAATTGGGCAGAGTGAACTGAACAGAGCTCAGCGTGGTCGCCAGCTTTTTGAAGCAGGCGGTGGTGAAGTCAATCGACTTAAAGGCCGCCGCCGTTCCGGTGGTGGAGTAGGAAATCACGGTATCCTGACCCGCATAGGTCTGGACCACAACAGTACCGGCGTAGGTGTTCCCGCTGCTGTCCTTGGCGGTATACCCGATCGTCACGCTGCCGTACATGCCATAGGCGGCCACGAAGGACACCTTGTCCAGGAGGTTGACGGAGCCGGTGGCCTTGTACTGGGTGGAGGCGGACACCTTGGTGGTGCCGTTGTAGTACAGGGTTCCTTCGGTGCTCTTGGGCAGGTCAAAGGTGACAGAGGACAGCGTCTTGGTGGTCTTGGTCCTCAGGGCGGCGGTGAAATCGCTGGCGGAGAAGGTGACGCTTCTGTCGCCGAAGAAGCTGCTGCCGCTGACGGTGTAGCGGATGGGGTCCAGGATCCCGGTGGTGGAGGTGATCTTCACTGTTCCGGTAAAATTCCTGGTTCTGGAACCGCTCGTATAGTATGCGGTATAGCTGATCTCCACCGTGCCGCTGGTCTTGGGCACGAACGCCACGTCGTCCAGCGCATAATCCTTGCTGCCAGGATCCACATAGAACTTGGTGGAGGACTTGGCCGTGACATCGGTCTTCGAAGAGCCCGTATACAGGGCGTACAGGGTCCCCTTGCTGCTGGCGGGCAGATAGAATGTAACATAGTCCAGATACCCGCCATACACATCATAGCAAACGGCGTCAAAGTCGGCGGCGTCGAATTCCAGCGCCACACCGACCTCGCCGGTGTAGGAGATGGTGGTGCCGTCGTCGACGGAGATGGACACGGTTCCGTTCATGGGACGGGGGGTCGTACTGTTCTTGGTGGTGTAATACAGTGTGAAGGAGATGGTCACATTGCCGGATACGCCGGTCTCGGGATAGAAGGACACACCGTCCAGGTCATCGCTGTAGAATTTGTCCGTGGATTTTACCTTGGAATTTCCGTAGTACAAGGTCCCTTTGCTGCTGGGCTGAGTAAAGGTCACGTACTCCAGCGTCTGGCTGGAGGTCAGCAGATCCTCGAAATCGTAGCTGTCAAAGTACACCTCGGTATTGTACTGCGTGGAATACTGGATGTCGCCGGCGAAAGCACCGCCGCTGATCACGATGGTACCAGAAATGGAGTCCTTGCCATCATCATAGATGGTAAAGTAAATGTACGCTTCTTTGCTGCCGTCATCAATTTCAAAGTAGATACCGTAGTATTTCAAATCGCTGTACTGGGTTTTATTTTCCAGGTCAAAATATGTTTTCGTGCTGACCGGGTCATTATCATAGTAATACAAATTGCCATTTCCCCAGCCAGTAAACTGAATCTCATCGGGAGTCCCGTCTACCTCATAATAAGCGTAATCATACAACTCTTCTTCAATGTCGTACAGATCTAAGTAGTAGGAGTCTGTTTCCACATAAATTTCGCCGTCGGTGGAGCTGCCAGACGAGTAATCATCTACATAAATGCGAACAGTTTCTGTACCGATCCGCTTTTGATTTCTATCATACACAGTAATGGTATACTCATAGTAACTATACTCGTAATCCCCATCGCTTGCGTCAAAGTACACCTGAGAAACGTCGCCGTAATCGTCTTCGTCGCCATTCCAATACAGTAAATCTCCTTCTACATAATCACTACCGATTTTGACGTAGGGAGCATTCTTATCATCTGCAACAATCTTAAAATAATAACCCGTTAAATATAACTCGGAACCGACAAAATCTGTTTCTTCCAAATCACAATAGCCGTACGAATCGACTTCGCCTTCATAGTAGCTCGCTGCGAACGCCGCAGGCATAAGACCGATCAGCATCGCCAGAGTCAGCAATACCGATAAGAGCCTTACTGTTACCTTTCCTTTCATAACTGCACCTCTTTCATGAAATGTCCGGCAAACTCTGTTTGCCAATGTGAAAAATAACCCAGTTTCAGTATATCATGGTTTCCGTGGTTGTGCAATCTGCCCCAGTAAAATTCATAAATTCTTAATATCATCCCGTGCTTTCCCGCAATAAGGACGGCGGCGTCCGGCAAAAACCGGGCGCCGCCTGTTTCATTGCGGTCAGCCGTTTTTGATCGCCGCCTGGGCGGCGGAAAGACGGGCAATGGGCACGCGGAAGGGGGAGCAGGAGACGTAATCCAAGCCCGCCTTGTGGAAGAATTCCACGGAGGAGGGGTCGCCGCCGTGCTCGCCGCAGACACCCAGGTGCAGGTCCGGGTTGGCGGAGCGGCCCAGCTTGGCGGCCATCTCCACCAGCTTGCCCACGCCCTTCTGGTCCAGCTTGGCGAAGGGGTCGTTCTCATAGATCTTCTTCTCATAGTACGCGTCCAGGAACTTGCCCGCGTCGTCCCGGGAGAAGCCGAAGGTCATCTGGGTCAGATCGTTGGTGCCGAAGGAGAAGAAATCGGCCTGCCTGGCGATCTCGTCGGCGGTCAGGGCCGCGCGGGGGATCTCGATCATGGTGCCCACCTTATAGGTCATGGAGGACCCGGCCTCCCGGATCAGCTTGTCGGCGGTGGAGACCACCACGCCCTTCACATAGGCCAGCTCCTTGACCTCGCCCACCAGGGGGATCATGATCTCGGGGACCATGTTCCAGTCGGGGTGACGCGCCTGGACGTTCAGCGCGGCCTTGATGACGGCGGTGGTCTGCATGACGGCGATCTCCGGATAGGTGACCGCCAGGCGGCAGCCCCGGTGGCCCATCATGGGGTTAAACTCATGCAGAGCGGCAATGATGGCCTTGATGTCGGCCACGCTCTTGCCCATGTCGTCGGCCAGCTTCTGAATGTCCGCCTCCTCCGTGGGAACGAACTCGTGCAGCGGGGGGTCCAGGAAGCGGATGGTGACCGGATCGCCCTCCATGGCCTCGTAGATGCCCTCAAAGTCGCTCTGCTGCATGGGCGCCAGCTTGGCCAGCGCCCGCTCGCGCTGCTCCACAGTGTCGGAGCAGATCATCTCCCGGATGGCGGGGATGCGGTCGTCGTCAAAGAACATATGCTCGGTGCGGCACAGGCCGATGCCCTGGGCGCCGAATTTGCGGGCCTGGGCGGCGTCGCGGGGGGTGTCGGCGTTGGTTCGCACCTGGAGGCGGCGGTACTTGTCCGCCCACTCCATGACCCGGCCGAACTCGCCGCCGATGGAGGCGTCCACAGTGGGCACGGCGCCGTCGTAGATTTTGCCGGTGGAGCCGTCCAGACTCAGCCAGTCGCCCTCCCGGAAGGTCTTACCGGCCAGCTCGAACTGTTTGCCCTCCTCATCCATCTTGATGGCGGAGCAGCCGGACACGCAGCAGGTGCCCATGCCCCGGGCCACCACGGCGGCGTGGGAGGTCATGCCGCCGCGCACCGTCAGGATGCCTTGGGCGGCCTTCATGCCCTCGATGTCCTCGGGGGAGGTCTCCAGCCGGACCAGGACCACCTTTTCGCCCCGGGCGGCCCAGGCCTTGGCGTCCTCGGCGGTGAAGACGATCCGGCCGGAGGCGGCGCCGGGGGAGGCGGCCAGAGCGGAGGCCAGGACGGGGGCGTCCTTCAGCGCCTCGGCGTCGAACTGGGGGTGGAGCAGGGCGTCCAGGGAGCGGGGCTCGATCATGGCCACCGCCTGCTTCTCGTCGATCATGCCCTCGTCCACCAGGTCGCAGGCGATCTTCAGGGCGGCGGCGGGGGTGCGCTTGCCGTTGCGGGTCTGGAGCATATACAGCTTGCGGTCCTCAATGGTGAACTCCATGTCCTGCATGTCATGATAGTGGTTTTCCAGAATGGAGCAGATCTGCACAAACTCGTCATAGCACTCCGGCATGACTTCTTTCAGCTGCTCAATGGACTGAGGGGTGCGCACGCCGGCCACCACATCCTCGCCCTGGGCATTCATCAAAAATTCGCCGAACAGCTTTTTCTCGCCGGTGGCCGGGTTGCGGGTAAAGGCCACGCCGGTGCCGGAGGTCTCGCCCATGTTGCCGAAGGCCATAGCCTGGACGTTGACGGCGGTGCCCCAGGAATAGGGGATGTCGTTGTCCCGGCGGTAGACGTTGGCGCGGGGGTTATCCCAGGAGCGGAACACGGCCTTGATAGCCCCCATCAGCTGCTCCTTGGGGTCGTCGGGGAAGTCCGCGCCGATCTTGGCCTTGTACTCGGCCTTGAACTGGCCGGCCAGCTCCTTCAGATCGTCGGCGGTCAGCTCCACGTCCTGGGTCACGCCACGGTCTTCCTTCATGCGGTCGATGAGCTGCTCAAAGTATTTCTTGCCTACCTCCATGACCACGTCGGAATACATCTGGATAAAACGGCGGTAGCAGTCCCAGGCCCA
This sequence comes from Oscillospiraceae bacterium, assembly GCA_051867655.1. Classification (GTDB taxonomy): domain Bacteria; phylum Bacillota; class Clostridia; order Oscillospirales; family Oscillospiraceae; genus JAJPXI01. The sequence continues at coordinate 160,294 of JBJDYV010000020.1, read as the reverse complement.
GCGGGGATTGCCGGACTTGCGGGACAGCACTTCCACTACATCCTCGTTCAGGCCCAGATTCAGGATCGTGTCCATCATGCCGGGCATGGACGCCCGGGCGCCGGAGCGGACCGAGACCAGCAGCGGGTTCTCCCGGTCGCCGAACCGCTTCCCCGTGATGCCCTCCATCTTGGAGATGTATTCCATGATCTCCGCCTGAATATCGGCGTTGATCTGGCGGCCGTCCTCATAATACTGGGTACACGCCTCGGTCGTGATCGTAAAGCCCTGGGGGACAGGCAAACCGAGGTTCGTCATCTCAGCCAGGTTGGCTCCTTTTCCGCCCAGAAGCTCACGCATTCCGGCGTTTCCCTCCGAAAACAGATAGACATACTTATGGGCCATATGCGGTTCTCCTCTCTTTGCATGGTTTATTTTGGTTTTCTTTATGGATATTATATATTACCAAAGTCAAGCAAAATCGTCAAGGAAAAATTGGTCAGATTACCGAAAATTTTGGCGGTACAGCGCGGAGAGGACCCAAACAGACCGCGATCCCTCAAAATTCCTTTTTATCGTAGATCCGGCAGGAGACGCGGTAGGAGATCACGACTGCGGCGGCCAGCAGAACCACGGCCCCAGCCGCGACAGCAAACGGAGATGCGCCTGTCAGCAGATCAAGGGGCGTGCCGCCGCTGAAGGAAAAGAGAAGCGCGGCCACTGCAAATACGGCAAAGACAGCTCCGAATACAGCGGCCAGCACGATCCGGCTTTTCTGGGAGCCATACCGAAATAAAAGCGGGTAGAAAATGCAGTCGATCAGCAGGCACACCGCCGTACAGGCCAGGGCGGCAGCCACCAGCTCCGGAAAAGTCCCGTTTTCCTCCCGCACGGCAAAGGAGATCACCAGATTGACCAGACAGGAGAGCACAAAAGCCCCTCCGAACGCGAGGAACAGGAACTGATATTTTGCCTTGACCACCGCCCTTTTCCCTCCCGGCAGGGCGGCTGCAAACGCGTCCCACCGGGCCAGCCCGCTGGACGGCTCGTCCAGGACCAGCAGCCTGGGGTGGTGAGCCAGCGCCGCCGCGATGGACAGCTTCATCTTCATGCCCTTGGAAAAATCCTTGAGGAAGAGATTCTTCGGCAGGTCAAATTTCTTCAGATAGTCCTCGTACAGCTCCGGGTGCCAGGTCTTATATTCCCGGGCCATGATCTTTCCCACCTGCTGCGCCGTCAGGCCGCCGTGGAAGGGACACTCGTCCAGCACCACGCCGATCCACTCCCGCACCGCAGCTTCGGACGGGTCGCCGCCCAGCACGGAGATAGAGCCGGAGTCCGGCCGAAGCAGACCCAGCAGACATTTGATGGTGGTGGACTTGCCCGCGCCGTTCTCCCCGATCAGGCCCATAATGGAGCCGCCGGGGACGGCCAGGCTGACGTCCTCCAGGGTAAACCCGGAGAACCGTTTGGTCAGATTTTTGATTTCAATGGTGTAATTCATAGGTCACTTACTCCTCACTGTATAGGATCTCCAGTGCCTGCGCCATCTCCGCCAGGGTCAGCCCGGCCACCTTGCCGATGGTCACGGCCTCGGAGAGCTTTTCCTCCATGCGGCGCATGGCGTCCTCCTTTGCCAGACCGGGGTCCTGGGGAGCCACAAAGCAGCCCTTGCCGGGCACGGTGGTGATAAAACCGTCCCGCTCCAGTTCCTCATAGGCCCGCTTGGTGGTGATGACGGAGATGCGCAAATCCTTGGCCAGCAGACGCATGGAGGGCAGGGCGTCCCCTTCCTTCAGCTCCCCCTGGAGGATCAGCGCTTTGATCTGGCGGGTAATCTGCTCGTAAATGGGCACGTCCCCTGTGTTTCGAATGATCAGTTCCATGGTGCACCTCTGCTATACTGTATATATTCAGCATATACAGTATAGACATAAAACCGCCCCCTTGTCAAGGGGGCGGTCCAAATTTATTTTGTCTTATTTCCCCACGCAGAACCGGGAAAAAATGCGGTCGGTGATGTCCTCCCGCACGCTGCGGCCGGTCAGCTCGCCCAGGGCGGCCATGGCCTCCTCCGCGTCGGTCAGCAGGGCGTCGGGGGTCACCCCTGCTTCCAGCCCGTCCAGGGCTGAGACAACAGATGCCCTTGCCCGGGACGCGGCTTCCGCCTGGCGGGCGTTGGTCAGCAGGCTGCCCGCCTCGTCCGTCCCGGCGGGGAAACAGGCGGAGATGGCCTGCTCCAGCTCCACCAGTCCGTCCCCCGTGGCGGCGGACACCACGCAGAGCTTGGAAAAGCGCGCCCGCAGGGCCGCCACATCCCATGCGGGCGTCAGGTCGGACTTGTTGACCACGCAGATCAGGTTGGGGGCTGCCTGGGCGGCGGCAATGGCCTCCTCGTCCTCCCCGGTCAGGGGCTGTCCGCCGTCCAGCACCAGAAGGGCCAGGCGCGCCCGCTCCAGAGCGGAGCGGCTGCGGTCCACGCCCAGGCGCTCCACGGGATCGTCCGAGCGCCGCAGGCCGGCGGTGTCCACCAGGCGCAGCAGCACGCCGCCCAGACGTACGCGTTCCTCGAGGGTGTCCCGGGTGGTGCCGGGCACATTGGTCACAATGGCCCGATCATAACCCAGCAAAGCGTTCAGCAGCGAAGACTTGCCCACATTGGGCCGGCCCACGATGGCGCAGGGAACGCCCTCAGAGAGCAGACTGCCCCGGTCATAGGTGGCCAGCAGGGCGTCCAACCGGGAAAGGGCCTGGGTCAGTGCAGCGCGGATGGTGTCGGCGGTGAAGGGGTCGATATCCTCGTCGGGATAGTCCAGCACCGCGTGGAAGTGGGCCAGCACGTCGGTCAGACCGTCGTAAATGGTATCTACCCGGCGGGACAGCGCCCCGTTCAGCTGCCCGTAGGCGTTGCGGGCGCCCTCGGCGGTCTCGGCGTCGATCAGGTCGATGACCGCCTCCGCCTGGGCCAGATCCATCCTGCCGTTGAGAAATGCCCGCCGGGTAAATTCTCCGGGCAGCGCCTGCCGGGCACCGTGGGCGAATAAAGCCTCCAGCCCCAAGGCCAGCACTGCGGGAGAGCCGTGGCACTGCAGCTCCGCGGTGTCCTCGCCGGTATAGCTGCGGGGCCCCGGCGACCAGGTGGCCAGCACCTGGTCAATGGGAGCGCCGTTTTTATCCAGCAGGGTGCCGTACACCAGCTTGCGGGCACTCTGATCGGTCAGCTTTCCCCCCACAGCCGGGCGGAAGACGGCGGAGGCGATCTCTCCGGAACGGGGGCCGGAAAGCCGCAGAATGCCGATGGCGCTGGGCACAAGCGGCGTGGCCGCCGCCGCAATGGTGTCCGTCATGGGTTCACCTCGTAAAGTTTGTAAAATTTGTCGAAGAAAAGATCCTTGACACGTTTTTATGTCAACCGATTTTGGATATTTTATTTTATATCCGTGGAAAACCGGTGTGGAAAACCATGTGGATAATGTGGAAAACCCCTGAAATATTGGGAGGTTTCGCCCTTTTCACCCATGGTGGAACGGGAAATTTTATGATGCATATGGGGTGTCAAAAATTATTTATGGGCACGGCAGGTGTCATCCGTCCAGCCGGGCGCAGATGGTCCGCGCCACCTTCACGCCGGACGCCCCCGCCTGGGCCGCGTCGTCGCAAAGTCCGCTCCGTTTCGTTTCCGCCTGACGGCGAAAACTGCACCCGCTCCCTTGCTCCTCCTTTCCGGCGCGCACCCGCTTGCGCTGGGCTGCGTGCCGGATCTCATCCCAGCCGGTCCGTAATCACCCGTGCTACCTTCACACCCGACGCCCCTGCCTGGGCCAGGCCGCGGGTGATGCCCGCGCCGTCGCCGATGGCAAAGAAGCCGGGCAGGGCGGTCTCCAGCTCGCCGGACAGGTCCAGGCGGGAGGAATAGAACTTGACCTCCGCGCCGTAAAGCAGGGTGTCGTAGTTGGCGGTACCGGGGGCGATCTTGTCCAGGGCGTAGATCATCTCAATGATGTCGTCCAGCTGCCGCTTGGGCAGGGCCAGGGACAGGTCGCCGGGGACGGCGGCGGTCAGGGTGGGACGGGTAAAGGACTTGCTCATCCGGTGCTCGTTGGTGCGCACGCCCTTGACCAGGTCGCCGAAGCGCTGCACCAGCACGCCGCCCGCCAGCATGTTGGACAGGGAGGCGATGTGCTTGCCGTAGCGGTAGGGCTGGTCAAAGGGCTGGGTGAAGCGGTTGGACACCAGCAGGGCAAAGTTGGTGTTCTCGCTCTGGAGGGCAGGGTCAGCGTAGGAGTGGCCGTTAACAGTGTTGATGCCCTCCACATTTTCGGCCACTACATGGCCGTAGGGGTTCATGCAGAAGGTGCGCACCTGGTCGCCATACTGCTTGGTGCGGTAGACCAGCTTGGACTCGTACACCACGTCGGTGATATGCTCAAAGACCACGGCGGGCAGCTCCACCCGCACGCCGATGTCCACCTGGTTGTTGATGAGCTTCAGGCCCAGGGCCTTGCACCGCTCGGAAAACCACTCGGCGCCGGAGCGGCCGGGAGCGGCGATCAGCCAGGGGGCGGTAAACTCCTCCCCCTTCCTGGTGATGACCCGGTAAGTATGGTCGGCCTCCACGGCGATGTCCTCCACGGCGGCGTGGAACCGGAACTCCACCCGGTCCTTCATATCGGTGTAGATATTCTGGAGAATGCGCAGGTTGTTCTCTGTGCCCAGGTGCTTGCAGCGGGCCTGCAGCAGGTGCAGGTCATGCTCCAGGGCACGCTTTTCCAGCTCCCGGGCCGCTGGGGAGTCGGTGGAGTAGACCTTCTCCGTGGCGCCGTGGGCCACATTGATGGTGTCCACATACTCGATCAGCCCCATGACCTCCCGGGCGCTCATAAAGTCGGTCAGCCAGCCGCCGAAGGCGGTGGTGAAGTTGAACTTGCCGTCGGAGAACGCACCCGCGCCGCCGAAGCCGCACATGGTACCGCACACCTGGCACTGGATGCACTCGGCCACCTTGCCCGCCACGATGGGACAGGTACGGGTAAAGATATCGGCGCCCTGCTCCAGGATGAGCACCTTCAGCTCCGGGCGCAGCCGGGCCAGTTCATAGCCGGCAAATACGCCGGCCTCGCCCGCGCCGATGATGATCACGTCATATGTTTGGGACATTGAGATCCTCCATTCCGCCGCTTACGCGGCACAAATAATATCGGTTGAGAGAGATTCTCTCTCAACGCTTCACGCTAAATTTTTTTACTCCGCCCATTTCAGGGTGCGGCCCACGGCCTTGTCCCAGCCTTTCAGCAAATCGGCGCGGACAGCGTCCTCCATGGTGGGTTCAAAGGTGCGGGAGATGGCCCAGTTGGCCACCACCTCATCCTGATCGCTCCAGTAGCCCACGGCCAGACCGGCCAGGTAGGCCGCGCCTAGGGCGGTAGTCTCAATGCACACCGGGCGCAGCACGGGCGCGTTGATGATATCGGCCTGGAACTGCATCAGGAAATTGTTGGCGCAGGCTCCCCCGTCCACCTTCAGGGCGGACAGCTTGATCCCGGAGTCCTGCTGCATGGCGTCGAGCACATCCCGGGTCTGGTAGGCCAGCGATTCCAGGGTGGCCCGGATCAGGTGATATTTGTTCACGCCCCGGGTCAGGCCCACGATGGCCCCCCGGGCATACGCGTCCCAATGGGGTGCTCCCAGCCCGGTAAAGGCCGGGACCACATAGCAGCCGTTGGTATCCGGCACCTTAGAGGCCATATACTCGGAATCGGCGGCGGAGTCGATGAGCTTCAGCTCATCCCGCAGCCACTGGATGGCGGCCCCGGCCACGAAGATGGAGCCTTCCAGGGCGTATTCCACCTTTCCGTTCACCCCCCAGGCGAGAGTGGTCAGCAGGCCGTGGCTGCTCATGACGGGCTTGGCGCCCGTGTTCATCAGCAGGAAGCAGCCGGTCCCGTAGGTGTTCTTCGCCATGCCGGGCCGGAAGCAGGTCTGCCCGAACAGGGCGGCCTGCTGGTCACCGGCGGCGCCGCCGATCTTGATGGGGGAGCCGAAAATGGAGGGGTCGGTCTCCCCGTATACGCAGCTGGAGGGCATGACCGTGGGCAGCATGGAACACGGGATGCCCAGGCGCTCCAGGATCTCCTCGTCCCACTTCAGCTCAAAGATATTGTAGAGCATGGTGCGGGAGGCATTGGAGTAGTCGGTGACATGGACCCTTCCCTTGGTCAGGTTCCAGATCAGCCAGGTGTCGATGTTGCCGAACAGGAGGTCTCCCCGCTCCGCTTTCTCCCGGGCGCCGGGCACGTTTTCCAGAATCCAGCGGATCTTGGTTGCGGAGAAATAGGCGTCCAGGACCACCCCGCATTTGCCGCGGATCTTTTCCGTCCACCCCTCCGCCGCCAGCTCATCACAGAATTCGGCGGTGCGGCGGCACTGCCACACGATGGCGTTGCAGACAGGCTGGCCGCTGGTCTTGTCCCACACCACGGTGGTCTCCCGCTGGTTGGTGATGCCGATGGCGGCGATATCAGCAGCCGTCGCGCCGATCTTTAACATGGCCTCCTGGGCCACGCCGATCTGGCTGGCCCAGATCTCCATGGCGTCGTGCTCCACCCAGCCGGGCTTGGGAAAGATCTGGGTAAATTCCTTCTGCGCCACGCTGCAGATGCGCCCCTGCCGGTCAAACAGGATGCAGCGGGAGCTGGTGGTGCCCTGGTCGAACGCCATGATATACTGAGCCATAACGGTTCCTCCTCCGCCGCGCGGCGTTTGCCGCGCTCAACAGTTCCTATTATGCCGCATTCCGCGCCTTTCCGCAAGGGCCATTCTCTTTTTCCGCACACAAACGCCTTGCATTCAGCCGTGGGGCTGAATACAAGGCGTTTTGCTCAGATGTTTGCTGGGCGGGCGAAAAGGCGTCCCACGGATCAACGATTATTCCACAGGACCATAGGGATCGCCCAGGCCCAGTTTGACCAGGCCGTCCGCGTACCAGCCCTTCCGGACAAGGGTGATTTCATGGTTTTGGAAGAATTCCACTTCTTCCTCCTCGGGAATATTCAGGTCACTGTAGTTGACCAGTTCCCCATCCATATTGACATAGTTCACGATAAAATTCTCGCCGCCGCCCATACTGCCGGCGCCCGGCCCCTCGAAAATCTCACACCAGCCGAAATCCTCCGGTGTTCCGCCGGCGATGATGCTGGAGGTCGCGCCGGTGTCCGGGTCGCTGACCACGTAAGTGTAGGCGGTGTTTTCATCCACCAAGTCGGTGATATCGACGTGCTGGCCGTCGGCCACAAACCACAGGCGGCCCTCCTCCAGTACTACCAGCTCCGCTTCGCTGCCCTTGGCGTAGGAGACGCCGTCTCCACCCGCCAGCACCGCGCCTGTGGGCGAGACATACCGGACCATGGCGCGGCCCGCCGCCACCACGCCCACGCAGGCCGCCAGGGCGGCGGCCACCAGCAGCACCTTTGCAGCCCACCGCTTTTTCCGGTGGGTGGGCGCCGCCTGGGCCAGCACCCGGTCCCGCACGGCTTCGGCGTCCACAAACTCCCCCTCCCGGGGGCAGAATTCTGTATCCGTATAGTGATCCATCAGCTTCGAAATCTCCAGGTTCATACGCAGCCTTCTTTTTCCAAACAAATTTTCAGGGTCTCCCGGCCTCTTCGCAGCCAGGTCTTGGCGGTTGACAGGTTCACTCCCATGCAGGCCGCGGCCTCCGCCACTGTTTGTCCGTAGTAATAGTGGCGGACAAACAGCTCCCGCTGTTCGCCGCCCAGCTGGGCCAGGGCCCGGTCCAGGATCCGGGACAGCTCCCTGGATTCCAGCAGCTTTTCCGGACTGTCCTCTCCCTCGATGGTCAGGACATCGTCCTCCAGGGGCAGGTTCTCCCGGCGCGTGCGCAGAAAATTAAAGGCCCGATTCCGGGCAATCGTGCCCAGGTAACCTCTGAGCCGGTCCGTCCGCAGCTTTGCGCGGTTGTCCCAGACTGCGAGAAAAACATCCGCGGTCAGCTCTTCCCAATCCTCCCGGTGGTCTTTCAGGATACGGGCGATGACTGCCGAGACATAGGGGGTATACCGGGCGATCAGGGTCTCCAAAGCTCCCGTGTCGCCCCGGCGCAGGCCCTTGACAAGTTCCTCATCTTCCACGGGCATTCTCCTTTCGCGGGGATTGTAAAACGCGTTTCATCTATTTAAACACAGAAAACAGGAAAATGGTTTCATGAATTTCAGGCGGAATGAATTCGGGACGCAGCAAAAAACGCCTTGTATTCAACCATAGGGCTGAATACAAGGCGTTTTTGTTTGTCGATCGTTGGTCTAATTACACCAGCTCGATGAAGGCCATCTCGGCCGCGTCGCCGCGGCGGGGGCCGATGCGGACGATGCGGGTATAGCCGCCGCTGCGGTTCTCATACTTGGGACCGATCTCATCAAAGAGCTTCTTGGCGACGTCCTCCTTGGTGATGAAGGCCAGAGCCTGACGGTAAGAGGCCAGGTCGTTCTTCTTAGCCAGGGAGATCATCTTTTCCGCCACAGGAGCCACTTCCTTGGCGCGGGAAACGGTGGTCTTGATCTGCCCGTTCTCCAGCAGATAGGTCACCATGGCGCGCATCATGGCCATACGCTGGTCAGTGGGCTTGCCAAGCTTACGATTACCGGACATGTTACTCACTCCTTTTTACAGGGGAATCTTTCTGTTAGTTGTCGTCGCTGGCCAGGGTCAGGCCCATCATCGCCAGCTTATTGATGACCTCTTCCAGGCTCTTGCGGCCCAGATTGCGCACCTTCATCATTTCTTCCTCGGTCTTGGAGATCAGATCCTCCACCGTGTTGATGTTGGCCCGCTTGAGGCAGTTGAAGGAACGCACCGACAGGTCCAGTTCCTCGATGGTCAGTTCCAGCACCTTGTCCCGCTGGGTCTCGGCCTTCTCCACCACCGTGGACTTGGAGCCCATGGTCTCGGACAGGTCGGTGAACAGGACAAAGTGATCCACCAGGATCCGGGCGCCCAGGCTGACAGCGTCCCGTGCGGAGATGGTCCCGTTGGTCCACACCTCCAGAGTCAGCCGGTCGTAATCGGTCAGGTCACCTACACGGGTATTCTCCACGGTATAGTTGACCTTCTTGACCGGAGTATAAATGGAATCCACAGGGATGACGCCGATAATGGACTGTGCCGGCTTGTTCCGGTCCGCCGTGACATAGCCGCGGCCGTGGGACAGAGTCAGTTCCATATTCAGGCTGGCGTCGGGACCCAGTGTGGCGATGTGATGCTCAGGGTTGAGCACCTCGACCTCGCCGTCGGCTTTGATGTCGCCGGCCGTGACTTCGCCCTCACCGGTCATCTCGATATAAACGGTCTTCACACCTTCGCTGTGCAGCTTGGCGATGATGCCCTTTACATTCAGGACGATCTCCGTCACGTCCTCCTTCACCCCGGGGATGGTGGAGAACTCATGCTGAACGCCGGCGATCTTGATGGAAGTGACCGCAGTACCGGGCAGGGACGAGAGCAGAATGCGGCGCAGGGAGTTGCCCAGAGTGGTGCCGTAGCCGCGCTCCAGAGGCTCCACCACGTACTTGCCGTAGGAGTCGTCACCGAGGTTTTCCATGCATTCAATGCGCGGTTTCTCGATTTCTACCATATCGTGTTACCCTCCTTTTTGCGTAGGCGGAAGAATCCTTCCACCTTGGATTGAAATGAAACTACCGAGGGTTGCTGTCTTACTTGGAATACAGCTCGACGATCAGGTGCTCCTCGATGGGCACATCCACGTCCGCGCGGACAGGCAGTCTGGTAACGGTGCCCTTCAGGGCGTTCTTCTCACGCTCCAGCCACTCGGGAACCAGCACCTTGGGGGCGTCCTCCCCGGTCAGGGCCTTGAAACGGGTGGTGGAGCGGCTCTGCTCCTTAACCTCGATCACATCGCCGGCCTTCACCAGGTAGGAGGGGATGTTGACCCGCTTCCCGTTGACGGTGAAGTGGCTGTGGCTGACCATCTGGCGGGCCTCACGGCGGGTGTTGGCAAAGCCCAGACGGTAAACCACGTTGTCCAGGCGGCGCTCCACCAGGACCAGCAGGTTCTCGCCGGTCTTGCCGGGCATACGGGAGGCCTTTTCATAATACATGTGGAACTGCTTCTCCAAAATGCCATAGACGAACTTGACCTTCTGCTTCTCAGCCAGCTGCAGAGCGTACTCACTCTTCTTGCCGCGGCGCTGTGCGCCGGGGTTGCGAATGGACTCGCTCTTGCTGCTTCCGGTATAGCCCATGACGGCGGGAGAAATCCCCAACGCGCGGCAGCGCTTCACGATGGGCTGCATATTCTTAGCCATAATGCTTTCTCCTCCTTTTCCTTACACGCGGCGGCGCTTGGGCGGACGGCAGCCGTTGTGGGGGATGGGGGTCACGTCCTTGATCAGAGTGACCTCCAGGCCGACAGCCTGCAGCGCACGAATGGCGGCTTCACGGCCGGAACCGGGGCCCTTCACGTAGACCTCGACGGTCTTCAGACCGCACTGCTCCATGGCGGCCTTGGCGGCAGTCTCAGCAGCGGTCTGCGCGGCAAAGGGAGTGGATTTCCGGGAACCGCGGAAGCCCAGGCCGCCGGAGGAGGCCCAGGACAGGGCGTTGCCGCCCATATCGGTCACGGTGACCATGGTGTTGTTGAAGGAAGAGCGGATATGCACCTGGCCCTTCTCAATGTTCTTGCGCTCGCGGCGCTTGCGGACAACTTTCTTGCCCTTAGCAGCAGTAGCCATTTGTATATCCCTCCTTACTTCTTCTTATTGGCGACGGTGCGCTTGGGACCCTTGCGGGTACGAGCGTTGGTCTTGGAGCGCTGTCCACGGACGGGCAGGCCCTTGCGGTGACGGGTGCCGCGGTAGCAGCCGATCTCCGTCAGGCGCTTGATATCCAGGGCCACGTCACGGCGGAGGTCGCCCTCCACGGTGTAGCTCTGGCCGATGATCTCACGCAGCTTGGTTTCGTCAGCCTCGGTGAGGTCCTTTACGCGGGTGTCGGGGTTGATCCCGGCCTCAGCCAGGATCTTGTTGGCGCTGGTGCGCCCAATGCCGTAGATGTAGGTGAGACCGATCTCCACCCGCTTATTCTTCGGCAGGTCAATGCCGGCAATACGTGCCATACTTTCGTTGCCCCTCCTTTAACCTTGTCTCTGCTTGTGCTTGGGGTTCTCGCAAATAACCATAACTTTGCCCTTGCGCTTGATGATCTTGCACTTCTCGCACATGGGCTTGACAGACGGTCTGACTTTCATGTGAATATACCTCCTGTTAGCCGTTGGGCCTAACGTTTGCGCGATGATTAGATTTTACTTGCTTCTCCAGGTGATCCGACCGCGGGTCAGGTCGTACGGAGACATTTGAACTGTGACCTTGTCGCCGGGCAGGATACGGATAAAGTTCATCCGCAGCTTGCCGGAGATGTGGGCCAGAATAATGTGTCCATTGCCGATATCCACGTGGAACGTGGTGTTGGGCAGGGCCTCGGTTACGACGCCCTCCAACTCGATCATATCGTCCTTTGCCAAAGCGTCATTCCCTCCTTGACTGCTGTTGATTTCGCTCGTCTCGGAAAGCGGCCAGCGCCCTCCGCACTTCACTGTCGCCCACCGGCTCCCCCGCCCGCAGGCGGAGGAGGACCGGATGGTCTGACAACCCCGCCCGCTGCGCGTGTTTCCGGCGCTTGCGTTTGGGGGAATTGAGCTTTCGCTCTTTCCCGTCGGCCAGCAGGAGAAAGTTGCCTTCGGTGTCCACGACACAGAACAGCGCGCCTTTGTCATGCCCGGCCAGGGAACGAACCACATCTCCTCGCCTTAGATCCATGGGGAATCTTCCTCGCAGGCGGTGAGGATCTCCGGTTCGCCGTCGGTGATGAGAATGGTGTTTTCGTAGTGGGCCGCCAGGGCGCCGTCGGCGGTTTTCACCGTCCAGCCGTCCTCCAGGACCCGCACTTCCCAGGTGCCCAGATTGACCATGGGCTCCACCGCCAGGGTCATGCCCGGCTGGAGCCGGGGGCTCGCCCGGTGTCCTTCGGTGCAGAAGTTGGGGACCTCGGGGGATTCATGGAGCTTCCGCCCCACCCCATGGCCCACATAATCCCGCACCAGGGAGCAGCCGTTGGCCTCGGCATACTGCTGCACACCACGGGAAATGTCGGACACGCGCTTGCCCGCACGGGCAAACTGAATGCCCTCAAAGAAGCTCTGGCGGGTGACCTGAATCAAACGCAGGGCCTCCGGACTGACCTCTCCGCAGGGAAAGGTCGCGGCGCAATCTCCGTGAAAGCCTTCAAAGAAGGCTCCCACGTCCACGCTGACGATGTCGCCCTCTTTCAGCCTCCGGTGGCCCGGAATGCCGTGGATGACTTCGTCGTTGACCGAGATACAGGCCGAGCCGGGATAACCCGCATAGCCCAGGAAGGAGGGCGTGGCTCCCTGTTCCTCGATAAACTTGCGCACCGCGTGGTCTATTTCAAGGGTTGTGACGCCGGGCTTCACCAGTTTGCCCGCTAAAGCACGGGCCGCCGCGGTAATCCGCCCGGCGCGGCGCATGTGTTCAATCTCCCGCGGAGATTTCAGGGAAATCATTTCCATACAATCAGATCCCCAGTACTTCGAGGACCGCCTTGGTAGTGGCCTCGATGGTGGGCTGATTGTCCACCGATTTCAGATTGCCCCGCTTGGCGTAGAAGTCCTTCAGGGGCTCGGTCTCGGTGTGGTAGACCGTCAGGCGGTTCTTGACCGTCTCCGGCTTGTCGTCGTCGCGCAGGACCAGGTCGGCGCCGCACTTGTCGCACTTGCCCTCGGTCTTGGGGGGAGCGGACACCACATGGTAGGTGGCGCCGCAGGCGGTGCAGGCGCGCCGTCCGCCCATGCGCTCGATGATCTCTTCGTCGGAGATCTCCAGAGAGAGCACGGTATCAAAGGTGATACCCTTCTCCTCCAGGGCCTCAGCCTGGGCGATGGTGCGGGGCACGCCGTCCAGGATGTAGCCGTTGGCGCAGTCGGTCTCGGCCAGGCGCTCAGCCACGATGCCGATGATGACCTCGTCGGGAACCAGCTTGCCCGCGTCCATATACTCCTTGGCCTTCAGGCCCACGGGAGTGCCGTTCTTGACGGCGGCGCGCAGGATGTTGCCGGTGGAAATGGTGGGGATGTTCAGGCGCTGGCTGAGGATGTCAGCCTGCGTGCCTTTCCCGGCGCCGGGGGCGCCCAAAAGGATCAGCTTCATTCCACTCACCTCTGATTACTCAAGGAAACCCTTGTAGTGGCGCATGAGCATCTGAGCTTCCAACTGCTTGACGGTCTCCAGAGCAACACCGACAACGATGATGACGGAGGTGCCGCCGATGGACAGGTTGGACAGGCCCATCACGCCGGTCACAACGATGGGCACGATGGCGATGACCGCCAGATAGATCGCGCCGAACAGGGTGATCTTGCTCAGAACCTTGCTGATGAAGTCCGCGGTGGGCTTGCCGGGACGGAAGCCGGGCACAAAGCCGCCGTTCTTCTTCAGGTTGTTGGCCACCTCAATGGGATTGAACTGGATGGTCGCATAGAAGTAGCTGAAGCCGAGAATCAGCAGGAAGTAGACGACACAGTAGACCGCGCCGCTGGAATCGAAGATCTTCAGGAAGGTGTTCCAGCCGCTGCCCTCCGTCTGCGCGGACGGCACAAACATGCCGATGGTGGCGGGGATGGAGGCGATGGACTGGGCGAAGATGATGGGCATAACGCCGCTCATGTTCACCTTCATGGGGATGTGGCTGGACTGGCCGCCGTACATCTTCCGGCCCACCACGCGCTTGGCGTACTGGACAGGGATGCGGCGCTCCGCGTCAGACACAAAGACAATGAGCATAACGATAGCCAGCATGCCGATAACGAGCAGCGGGATGGCCCAGAGGGGGATGGCGGAGTAGCCGGGAGCCACTGCCTTGCCCAGAGAAGCCTTGGCGCCGTTCCACAGAGTGAGCACCATGGAGGGCACACGGGAGACGATGCCGGCGAACAGGATAACGGAGATACCGTTGCCCACACCGAACTCGGTGATCTGCTCGCCCAGCCACATCAGGAAGGCGGAGCCGGCGGTAAAGGAAGCGATGATGACGATGGCGCCCCACACGCCGTAGCCCTCGGGCACGGTGATCAGGCCGTAGCTCTTGATCAACGTGTAGTAGCCAAAGGCCTGGACCAGAGCGATCAGCACGGTGGCATAGCGGGTGATGGCGGCAATCTTCTTGCGGCCCTCCTCGCCGCCCTCCTTGGCCATCCGCTCCAGAGCGGGGATGGCCACGGTCAGCAGCTGGATAATGATGGAGCTGTTAATATAGGGCTGGATGGACAGAGCGAACACCGTGGCCCGGGAGAAGGCATCGCCGCTCATGACGTTGATCAGGCCGAAGATCGTGCCCGAAGCGGACGCCAGCTGAGACGACAGCATTGCACTGTTGATGAAAGGCACGGGGATCGCGGAGCCCAAACGGAAGATGAGCAGGGCGAAGAGGACAAAGAGCATCTTGCGCTTCAGCTCGGGGATCTTCCAGGCGTTGCGGATGGTCTGTATCACTTAGACCACCTCAGCCTTCCCGCCTGCCTTTTCGATCTTTTCCTTAGCGGAGGCGGAGAAAGCGGAGGCACGGACAGTCAGCTTCTTAGTCAACTCGCCGTTACCCAGGACCTTCACGCCATACTCACACTTGGAAAGGATGCCCTTTTCCAGCAGATCGCAAACATTGACGGTGGCGCCGTCCTCAAATTTGTTCAGGGAAGCGACATTGATCGCCTCCAGGGGCTTTGCGAAGATGTTATTGAAACCGCGCTTGGGCAGGCGGCGGGCCAGAGGCATCTGGCCGCCCTCAAAGCCTACGCGCACACCGCCGCCGGAACGGGCCCACTGGCCCTTCTGGCCGCGGCCGGCGGTCTTGCCGTTGCCGGAGCCGTTGCCGCGCCCCTTGCGGTAAGCCTTCTTGTTGGAACCGGGGGCGGGAGAGAGTTCATGCAAATTCATGGTGTGCACCTCCTCACTGTTCCTCGGTCACCTGGAGCAGGTAACCGATCTGGGCGATCTTGCCCCGGGTGGCCTCGTTGTCGGGCTGCACGGTGGTATCGCCGATCTTACGCAGGCCGAGGGCCTCGGCGGTCGCCTTATGCTTGACGAGGCGGCCGTTCAGGCTCTTGACCAGCTTAATGTTCAAATTAGCCATTGTAGGGCCCTCCTTAACCTAAGATCTCTTCAACGCTCTTGCCGCGCACACGGGCCACTTCTTCGGGATTCTTCAGAGACTTCAGTCCCTCGAAGGTAGCGGAGACCACGTTCTGCGGGTTGTTGGAGCGCAGGCACTTGGCGCGGATGTCCTTGATGCCCACGGCCTCCATCACGGCACGCACGGGGCCGCCGGCGATGATACCGGTACCGGGAGCAGCGGGCTTCAGCAGCACGCGGCCGGCGCCAAACTCACCGATCACCTCGTGGGGGATGGTGGTGTTGGACATATTGACCTTGATCATGTGCTTCTTGGCATCCTCGATGCCCTTACGGATGGCCTCGGGGACCTCAGCGGCCTTGCCGGTGCCGAAGCCCACGTTGCCCTTCTCGTCGCCCACGACCATCAGAGCCGCGAACTTGGCCACACGGCCGCCCTTGACGGTCTTGGACACGCGGTTCAGAGCGACCAGCTTTTCGGTGTACTCGCTCTGCTCTTTCTCAAACTTATTAGCCATAGTTTTTCCTCCTCCCCTTAGAACTGTAGGCCGCCCTCACGGGCGCCTTCGGCAAGGGCCTGGACCCGGCCGTGGTAGACATAGCCGCCGCGATCGAACACGACGGTGTCGATCCCCTTGGCCTTCGCGCGCTCGGCCACGATCTGACCCACCTTCTTGGCGGCGTCGGTCTTGGTACCGTCGCATTCAAAGCCCTTTTCCAGGGAGGAAGCGGAAACCAGAGTCACGCCCGCCACATCGTCGATGATCTGGGCATAGATGTTGGTCTCGCTGCGGAACACATTCAGACGGGGACGCTCAGGCGTGCCGGAGATCTTGCCGCGGACACGCTTGTGACGCTTCAGGCGCTGAGCATTGGTATCAGGTCTATTAATCATAGTGGCACACCTCCTTATTTCTTGGCGCCGGTCTTACCGACCTTGCGGCGGATGACCTCGTCAGCATATTTAATGCCCTTGCCCTTGTAAGGCTCAGGCGGTCTCTTCTCTCTTACTTCGGCGGCAAACTGGCCCACCTGCTGCTTGTCGCAGCCGCGGATAACGATGTGGTTGGCATCGGGCACTTCGATGGTAATGCCCTCTTCCTCCTCCACGATGACCTGGTGGGAAAAGCCCAGGTTCATAACCAGCTTGTTGCCTTCCTTGGTCACACGGTAACCAACACCGCTGACCTCCAGGTTCTTGGCATAGCCCTCGGTGACGCCCACCACCATGTTGTGCAGCAGGGTACGGGTCAGGCCGTGCAGAGAACGGTTCTCCTTCAGGTCGTTGGGGCGGGTCACGTGGATGACGTTACCCTCCTGGGTGATGGTCATAGCGGGGTGCAGCTTCTGGGTCAGGGTACCCTTGGGGCCCTTCACGGTGACCATATTGCCGTCCTCGATCTTCACGTCCACACCGGCGGGGAGATCGATCGGCATTCTTCCGATTCTAGACATACTCTCTCTCCTCCTTACCAGACGAACGCAAGGACTTCGCCGCCGACATGGGCCTCGCGGGCCTTCTTGTCGGTCATGATGCCCTTGGACGTGGACACGATGGCGATACCCAGGCCCTTGAGCACGCGGGGCAGCTCGTCGGCGCCGGCATAGACGCGCAGGCCGGGCTTGGAGACGCGGCGCAGGCCGGAAATGACCTTTTCCTTGCCGGGCTGGGTATACTTCAGGGAAATGCGGATGACGCCCTGGGTGCCGTCGTCGATCAGCTGGAAGTTCTTGATATAGCCTTCATCCAGCAGGATCTGAGCGATGGACTTCTTCATGTTGGAAGCGGGGACATCCACGGTGTCATGCTTGGCATTGTTCGCGTTGCGGATGCGGGTAAGCATATCCGCAATGGGATCGGTGATCTGCATGAGTGTTACCTCCTATTAAGATTACCGGCGTTTGCCGGTTTCGGCGGAAAGGTATCGTGAGTTAGGCGGGCTCAGACCTGTTATCCGCCGTGCGGGGGATTTAAAAATAGAAATTCGGAGTTAGGAGTTAGGAGCCCAAACACTCCTAATTCCTAATTCCTCATTCCTAATTTTAACTTACCAGGACGCCTTCTTGACGCCGGGGATCTGGCCCTTATAAGCCAGCTCGCGGAAGCAGATACGGCAGATGCCGTAGTTGCGCAGATAGGCGTGGGGACGGCCGCAGATCTTGCAGCGGTTGTAGCGGCGGGTGGAGAACTTGGGCTCCGCCTGCTGCTTCAGGATCATAGACTTCTTAGCCATTTCGTTCTCCTCCTTTAGCGGGTAAAGGGAGCGCCGATCAGGGTCAGCAGCTCGCGGGCTTCTTCGTCGGTCTGGGCGGTGGTGCAGACGACCACGTCCATGCCGCGGATCTTGTCGATCTTGTCGTACTCGATCTCGGGGAAGATCAGCTGCTCCTTGATGCCCAGGGCATAGTTGCCGCGGCCGTCGAAGGCGTTGGGGTTAATGCCGCGGAAGTCACGCACGCGGGGCAGAGCCACGTTGAACAGGCGGTCCAGGAACTCCCACATCTTATCCTGACGCAGGGTGACCTTGGCGCCGATGGGCATGCCCTCACGCAGCTTGAAGTTTGCCACGGACTTCTTGGCCTTGGTGATCACGGGCTTCTGGCCGGTAATGATGGACAGGTCGTTCACGACGGCCTCCAGGACCTTGGAGTTCTCGCGGGCCTCACCGCAGCCGCAGTTGACCACGATCTTCTCGATGCGGGGGATCTGCATGGTGCTCTTGTAGCCGAACTTCTGCATCAGAGCAGGAGCGACTTCATCCTGGTACTTTTTCTTCAGGTTGGGCATATCAGCCATGGTAATTCACTCCTCCTCTCTCAGATTTCAGCGCCGCACTTCTTGCAGACGCGCACCTTCTTGCCGTCGGCCAGCAGCTTGTGGGCGGGACGGGTCGGCTTGTTGCACTTGGGGCACACACGCTGCACCTTGCAGGCGTACAGGGGAGCTTCCTTCTGGATGATGCCGCCCTGGTCGCCCTGCTTGCGGGGCTTGGTGTGGCGGGAGACCATATTGATCTTCTCGACGACGACTTTCCCTTCCTTGGGCAGGACAGCGATGACCTTGCCCTGCTTGCCCTTGTCCTTGCCGGACAGGACCACGACGGTGTCGTCCTTCTTGATGCTCATTTTATTCATGTCTTCTCCTACCCCCTTACAGAACTTCGGGAGCCAGGGACAGGATCTTCATGTAATCCTTGTCGCGCAGCTCGCGGGCCACCGGCCCAAAGATACGGGTTCCTCTGGGGTTCTTGTCGTCCTTGATCAGGACGGCGGCGTTCTCGTCGAAGCGGACATAGCTGCCGTCGGGACGGCGGACGCCCTTGGCGGTGCGGACGATAACGGCCTTGACGACCTCGCCCTTCTTCACCGTGCCGCCGGGCTGAGCCTTGCGCACGGAGGCCACGATCACGTCGCCGATGTTGCCGAACTTGCGCTTGGAACCGCCCAGAACGCGGATGCACTTGATTTCCTTGGCGCCGGTGTTATCGGCGACCTTCAGATAGCTTTCCTGCTGAATCATTCCGGCACCTCCTTACTTCGCCTTTTCGAGGATCTCAACGACGCGCCAGCGCTTGTCCTTGGACAGGGGGCGGGTCTCCATAACCTTGACGCGGTCACCCACGCCGCAGGCATTGAGCTCGTCGTGAGCCTTCAGCTTATAGGTTCTCTTTACGATCTTCTTGTACAGAGGGTGGGCCACACGGTCGGCGATGGCGACCACCACGGTCTTGTCCATCTTGTCGGAGACCACCAGGCCGACTCTGGTCTTACGGGAAGAAGTTCTGTTTTCCATCTTTCATTTCCTCCTTCTTATCGGCCTGCGAGCTGCTGCTCACGGATAATGGTCTTGACGCGGGCGATGTCCTTCTTGACCTCAGCGATGCGGATGGGGTTATCCAGCTGGTTGGTAGCGTGCTGGAGGCGCAGGTTGAACAGATCCTTCTTCAGGTCCGCCAGCTTAGTTTCCAGCTCGGCGCTGGACATCTTACGAACTTCATTGGCCTTCATTACGCTTCACCACCCTCCACAACTTCTTCACGCTTGACGATCTTGCACTTGATGGGCAGCTTGTGGCTGGCCAGACGCAGAGCCTCGCGGGCGGTCTCCTCGGGGACGCCGGCGATCTCGAACATCACGCGGCCGGGCTTGACCACGGCCACCCAGTACTCGGGGGAGCCTTTACCGGAACCCATACGGGTCTCAGCCGGCTTCTCGGTCACGGG
The DNA here is from genome assembly GCA_051867655.1 of Oscillospiraceae bacterium. Classification (GTDB taxonomy): domain Bacteria; phylum Bacillota; class Clostridia; order Oscillospirales; family Oscillospiraceae; genus JAJPXI01. The sequence continues at coordinate 140,862 of JBJDYV010000020.1, read as the reverse complement.
CTTATCGGGGAAAATCTTGATCCAGACCTTACCGCCGCGCTTGGTGTAACGGGTCATGGCGACACGGGCGGCCTCGATCTGATTGGAGGTGATCCAGGAGGGCTCCAGAGCCTGCAGGCCCCACTCGCCGTAAGTGACGGTGTTGCCGCGGGTGGCTTTGCCCTTCATGCGGCCGCGGTGGACGCGGCGATATTTGACTCTCTTCGGCAGCAGCATTAGTTGGCGCCTCCTTCCTTAGGAGCAGCAGGCGCGGCAGGACGAGGGGCCGCGGGGCGGGTGCCGTTCTGAGGACGATTGTTGTTCTGGGGACGGCTCTGACCGTTGCGGTTAAAGCTGTTGTTCGGACGACGATCGCCATCGCGGCGCTCCCGGCGGGGACGCTGCTCACGCTCTTTGAAATTCTTGGTATCGATGGTACGGGGAGTGGTGCGCAGGGTCTGGGTCAGCACCTCACCCTTGTAGATCCACACCTTGATGCCAATGCGGCCGTAGGTGGTGGCAGCCTCCGCGAAGCCGTACTCGATGTCGGCGCGCAGGGTCTGCAGGGGGATGGTGCCGTCGTGGTAGTGCTCCACGCGGGCGATCTCAGCACCGTTCAGACGGCCGGAGGCCTGGGTCTTGATGCCCAGAGCGCCTGCACGCATGGCGCGGCCCATGGCGTTCTTCATGGCGCGGCGGAACGCGATGCGCTTCTCCAGCTGCTGGGCGATGTTCTCAGCCACCAGCTGGGCGTTGGTGTCGGGGTTCTTGACCTCGACGATGTTCAGAGCAACGCTCTTGCCCAGCTTCTTCTCCAGCTCCAGGCGCAGGGCCTCGATGGCCTCGCCGCCCTTGCCGATGACGACGCCGGGACGGGCGCAGTGCAGATAGATGCGGACCTTGGTGTTGTCGCGCTCGATCTCGATCTTGGGGATACCGGCTCCGTAGAGCTTCTTCTTCAGGTATTTGCGCAGATTGTAGTCCTCCACGATCAGGTCGCCGACCTTCTCATCGCGGGCGTACCAGCGGGAGTCCCAATCCTTGATGACACCCACGCGCAGGCCGTGGGGATTGACTTTCTGTCCCATATTGTTCCTCCTCCCTTAGCGCTCTTTCACCACGATGGTGACGTGAGACGTACGCTTGTTGATGCGGAAAGCGCGGCCCTGCGCACGGGGGCGGATGCGCTTGATGATGGGGCCGCCGTTGGCGTAGGTCTCAGCGACGTACAGCTTGTCGGGATCCATCTGGTGGTTGTTCTCCGCGTTGGCGGCCGCGCTCTTCAGCAGCTTGAGCAGGGGCTCGCTGGCGGCCTTGGGAGTGTTCATGAGGATGGCGGTGGCCTGAGCAACGCTCTTGCCGCGGATCAGGTCGCACACGACGCCGACCTTGCGGGGAGAGATGCGCAGGTGATTCAGATTCGCTCTTGCTTCCATGTTTCTCTCTCCTCCTTACTTACCGGTCTTGCTGCCGGCGTGGCCGCGGAAGGTGCGGGTGGGAGCAAACTCACCCAGCTTGTGACCAACCATATCCTCGGTGACATACACGGGGACATGCTTGCGGCCGTCATGGACGGCAAAGGTGTGGCCGACGAAGGAGGGGAAGATGGTGGAGGCGCGGCTCCAGGTCTTCAGGACCTTCTTCTCGCCGGTCTTGTTCATCTCATCGACTCGTTTCAGCAGCTCGGGGGCGCAAAACGGGCCTTTCTTCACGCTTCTAGACATGTTTTACTACCTCCTTACTTGCTGTTGCGATGCTTGACGATGAACTTCTCAGTACGGTTCTTCGTCTTGCGGGTCTTGTAACCCAGAGCGGGCTTGCCCCAGGGAGTGACAGGACCGGGACGACCAACAGGGCTCTTGCCCTCGCCGCCGCCGTGGGGGTGGTCATTGGGGTTCATGACGGAGCCGCGCACGGTGGGACGCCAGCCCATGTGGCGCTTGCGGCCGGCCTTACCGATCTGGATGTTGGCGTGGTCGGTGTTGCCCACGGTGCCAATGGTGGCCTTGCAGTCCTCGCGGATGTAGCGCACCTCGCCGGAGGGCAGACGGACCTGAGCCATGCCGTTCTCCTTGGCCATCAGCTGAGCGGCTGTGCCGGCGGCACGGACCAGCTGAGCGCCCTTGCCGGGATACAGCTCCACGCAGTGGATCATTTCGCCGACGGGGATCTTGGAGATGGGCAGGCAGTTGCCGGGCAGGATGTCGGCGTCGGGGCCGGTCATGATGATGTGGCCGGCCTTCAGGCCAACAGGAGCCAGGATATAGCGCTTCTCGCCGTCCTCATACTGGAGCAGGGCGATGTTGGCGCTGCGGTTGGGATCGTACTGCAGGTTGATGACAGTAGCGGTGCCTTCCTTATCGCGCTTGAAATCGATGATACGATACTTGCGCTTGTTGCCGCCGCCGCGGTGGCGGACGGTGATGCGGCCATAGCTGTTGCGGCCGCCGTTCTTCTGCAGATTCTCAGTCAGGCTGCGCTCGGGCTTGGCCTTCTTGTCGATGCCCTCGAAGGCGCTCACGGTCATGTGACGGCGGGAGGGCGTGGTGGGCTTATAAGTCTTGATAGCCATTCTTCAATTTCCTCCTTACACCATGCCTTCGAAGAACTCGATGGTCTTGGAATCGGCGGTCAGGGTCACCATAGCCTTCTTGCGGGCGGGGCGGCGGCCGGCGGGGTAACGGCCCATGCGCTTCTCCTTGCCGTACATGTTGATGGTGTTGACCTTGGCAACCTTCACACCGAAGATCTCCTCGATCGCCTTGGCGATCTCGATCTTGTTGGCGTCCTTGGCGACCTCAAAGGTGTAGCGCTTCATCTCGGTCTGAGCCATGGACTGCTCGGTGATGACCGGGCGCTTAATGATGTCATAAGCGGTCTTCATTACGCAAACACCTCCTCAATGATGGCCAGAGCGGCCTTGTCCACCACGATCTGGTTGGCGTTGACGATGTCGTACACGCTCAGGATCTTGGCGGTGGTGGTCAGCACGCCGGGAATGTTGCGGGCGGACTTGATCACGTTCTCGTTGACCTCAGGGGTGATCATGACGGTCTTCTTGGCGCCGACGGCGTTCAGGAAGCCCTTCATGGTCTTGGTCTTGATCTCGGGCATCTCCAGGCCGTCCACCACGATGACGTTGCCTTCGGCGGCCTTCGCGGACAGGGCGGACTTGAGAGCCAGACGCTTGACCTTCTTGTTCAGGGTATAGCTGTAATCGCGGGGCTTGGGGGCGAACACGATGCCGCCGTGGGTCCACTGGGGAGCGCGGGTGGAACCCTGACGGGCGCGGCCGGTGCCCTTCTGGCGCCAGGGCTTGATGCCGCCGCCGGAAACCTCGGCGCGGGTCAGAGCGCTCTGGGTGCCCTGACGGCAGTTGGCCAGGTGATTCTTGACAACAGCGTGGACAACAGCTTCGTTGGGCTCGATGCCGAACACAGCCTCGGAGAGCTCAATCTCGCCGACCTGCTGGCCAGCCATGTTAACAACATTTGCTTTAGGCATGATCTATACTCTCCTTTCCTTACTTGTTGCGGGCGGAAGCCTTCTGCGGGTTGACACGGGCGGAAGCCTTCTGCGGGTTGACGCTGATGCTGGCGGCAGGGCCCTTCGCCTCGAAGATGGTCTTGGCGGTGGAGCGGATGACGACCACGCCGCCCTTGGGGCCAGGAACAGCGCCGCGGACCGCGATCAGGTTCAGCTCGGGATCGACCTTGACCACGTCCAGGTTCATGATGGTGACCTGCTCGTTGCCCATCTGGCCGGCGCCGATCTTACCCTTGAAGATGCGGCTGGGATCGGTGCTGGAGCCCATAGAACCGGCGTGACGGTGAACAGGGCCGGTACCGTGAGTCTCTTTCAGGCGGGCGGCGCCGTGGCGCTTGACAACGCCCTGATAGCCGTGGCCTTTGCTGATGCCGGTGACGTCCACGTGATCGCCCTCAGCGAACACGTCGGCCTTGATCTCGTCGCCCACGTTGAGCTCGGCGGCGTTGGCCAGTTTGAATTCCTTGAGAACTTTCTTCAGGATACCGTCGCCGGCCTTCTTCAGATGACCGACCTCAGGCTTGGTGAGCTTGCGCTCGGGCACATCCTGATAGCCCAGCTGCACGGCCTCATAGCCGTCCTTCTCCACGGTCTTTTTCTGCACGACGGTGCAGGGGCCCGCCTCGATGACGGTGACCGGGATGACCTTTCCGGCTTCATCGAAGATCTGAGTCATGCCGACCTTCTTGCCGATAATGGCCTTTTCCATGTGTTTTCCTCCTTAATTAAGGTTATTGGTTGAGAGAGTTGCCCATTGGGCTGGCATTGCTCTGTCAACATGACCCGTCCATCTCAAAACGCGATGGACTGCGGTACAAACGGGGTTCGTGGTAAGTGCGCAGATTTTTTCGCCAGACAAGGCGGGCCGCCGCAGGCAGTACCGTGTGTACGGCAAGGCGGGCCAACGCGGTATGGCGGAAAAAGATGCGTGCTTACAGCTTGATCTCGATCTCGACGCCGGCCGGAAGCTCCAGGCTCATCAGGGCCTCCACAGTCTTGGGGGAGGGCTTCAGGATGTCGATCAGGCGCTTGTGGGTGCGGCGCTCAAACTGCTCGCGGGAGTCCTTGTACTTATGGACGGCGCGCAGGATGGTGACGACTTCCTTCTTGGTGGGCAGGGGGATGGGGCCGGACACGGAAGCGCCGGTGCGCTTGGCGGTCTCCACGATCTTTTCAGCGGACTGGTCGATCAGCTGATGATCGTAGGCCTTCAGGCGGATGCGGATCATTTCTTTCTGAGCTGCCATGGTTTGTTCCTCCTTAAAACATACGAAGTGTTGGGATGTGTCTGCCTCGCTTCGTACGGTGAAAATCCTGTACACGTTTCCGTGCGTATCACTCCCTGACATGAAAGAAACCGGCGCACAAGCAGGCCGGTTTCGTCCATGCACGGCGATATACGCCGTGGACAGGACCTTCAGCCGCCCGATTCTAGCTCGGACATACTCCGCGGAAGTTACCGGCTCTCGCCGCAATCTCCCGCATCATCGCAGACTGCGCCCAAATAGGCGCTAGGATATAGTATCAAAAACCCACGCTAAAGTCAAGCAAAATACAAAATATTTTTCGAAAAAAACGGATACAGGATTCTCTCCCGTTTTACCGCAATTTATACAAAGGAAAGCGGCCCCGGCATAGAACTGCCGGGGCCGCCGCTGCAGTGCCTTTACAGGAGATTCTGTTCCGTCTCCTTGTCGAACAGATGCACCAAACCGCCGGGGAAGCCGAAACGGATCCCGGTTCCGTAGGGGATACCGCCCTGGTACTCACCAGGCAATTTGGTCGTGGGGACGCGCAGGACCACTTCCTTCCCCGCGGCCTCGCTTTCGCCGCCGATCACAGCGTGGATGTGCAGCTCGCTGCCCATCATCTCGGACACTTCCACCTGAGCCGGTACCGCGCCGGCGTCGTCCGGGCCGGCCAGTTCCAGATGCTCCGGGCGGCACCCCAGAACGATCTCCTGCTCCTGCGTGTCCTTCTCCGCCAGCGCCTGCCCCACGGCCGCGTCCAGCGCGATGACCGCGCCGGCGCACTCCGCCTGATAGCCCGCGCCGTTTTTGACCAGCTTGGCCGGGAAGAAATTCATCTGCGGCGTGCCGATGAAGCCGGCCACAAACAGGTTGGCGGGGTGGCTGAACACCTCCTGGGGCGTACCGATCTGCTGGATGAAGCCGTCCTTCATGATCACGATGCGGTCACCCAGGGTCATGGCCTCGGTCTGGTCGTGGGTGACATAGATAAAGGTCGTATTGATCCGCTGGCGCAGCTTGATAATCTCCGAACGCATCTGGTTGCGCAGCTTGGCGTCCAGATTGGACAGGGGTTCGTCCATCAGCAGCACCTTCGGCTCCCGGACGATGGCGCGGCCGATGGCCACGCGCTGCCGCTGGCCGCCGGACAGTGCCTTGGGCTTGCGGTCCAGGTACTCGGTGATGCCCAGGATCTCAGCGGCCTGATCCACACGCTGCCTGATCTCCTCCTTGGGCATCTTTTTCAATTTCAGGGGAAACTCCATATTCTCCCGAACTGTCATGTGGGGGTAAAGCGCATAACTCTGGAATACCATGGCGATGTCGCGGTCCTTGGGCTCCACGTCATTCACCCGGGCGTCGTCAATGAACAGATCGCCCTCGCTGATCTCCTCCAGGCCGGCCACCATACGCAGGGTGGTGGACTTGCCGCAGCCGGAAGGGCCGACCAGCACAATGAATTCCTTGTCCGCGATCTCCAGGTTGAAGTCGTGGACCGCCGTCACCTTGTTGTCGTAGATCTTCTTGACATTCTTCAGGGTTACCGTTGCCATCTGTCAGAGCCGTAAAAGCCGTGCCTCCGCAGCAGCTTCCTCGCAGACCGGGAGCGAACCCCGGAATGCATTACGGCAGGTCTCCACACTGCCGCACCGCCGGCCCGGCGGAATTTTTTCCTCCTTTTTAGGCTGTCCCGCCCCTATTTCAGGAACCGCTGGTTCCCTGAATGGAGTAGAGACGGTCGCCGGATTCACAGTACAGATTCGCCCCTCAACTCTCCAGGATCTCCTTTTGACTCAAATTGGAATTGCTGTAAGCCGGGTCCCAGGTCACATCCCGGTCAAACCACTCCGGCGGGCAGAACGCCAACGCCTCCTCCTCCGTGGGAAACTCCACCTCGGCCATGACCAGGGGTGCGAGAGGCCCATCAAACACATCCAGCTCGATGATGTACTCCTCCCAGGGAATACGGTAGCGGTCCTTCTCGATCACCAGACCGTCCGCCTTGGCCAGCAGATGCCGGTACGCCTCCTCCGTCAGAGGCAGCTCATACTCCTCCCGGGTCAGCAGACCCTCACCTTTGCAGGTCAGCCAGAATTCCTCTCCGTAACGCCGCACCCGTACGACCGGTTTGGTACACAGGTAGGCCTGCTCGATCCTCTTGTGGGGAAACCGGGGCAGATCCTCGGGCATCCGCTTGACTGTAAATTTCCGCTCGATCTCCATCACGCTTTCCCCCTTTTCCGCCATATTACGGCACAAGTTTCACTCAGCAACGTTATTGTACCACATCTTTTGCTTCTTGTCACCCCATTCCTTCTGAATGGGCTTTTATGCTCATAGAATAAACAGCTCAGAACAGGAGGATTCTTATGAAATTATTTCTCGTAAAACGCAAACTCCTCACCCTGGTTGCCTGTCTGCTCTGCGCTGCCGCCATGTTCTACATCGTCAACCACCCGGCCGTCATCGGCGCGGCCGCTACCACCCGCCAGCTTCCCATCTACTGCGTCCAGCGGGACCAAAAGGTGGTGTCCCTGTCCTTTGACGCGGCGTGGGGTGATATTTGAGTGCGGCAAAAATTTTGCTTGCGCTTGAAGGTTTTTCAAGCGCAAGCTTTTTCTTTGGCAGGTATGTCCGCCCCCGCATTTCTGCGCGGATTTCAAATGATCTGTATTGACAAAACAGCGAAAAATATTCTGTCAGATTGCCCGGCAGATTTCCATGGCCATGGATTTATAGATTTCCTTTGCCAGGAGCAGGTGTTCTTTGCTTATTTTTTCGTGGATGGAGTGAGCCACCGCAATATTTCCGGGGCCAAGAATGATGCACCGGCTGCTCGTTCCGGCCTGAATAAATCCGGCGTCAGTCCATGCCGGACAGCAGGAGAGAACCGGTTCCATTCCTCTTTCCCGCAGCGCCTTTTCCGCAGCCTTCACCACCGCAGATTCCGGGTCTGTGCAGAATGGAATGTGCGGCAGGGTGGTTCCGTCGAATACATCCCGGATTTCTGCTTCAAACCGCGGGTCTTCCCGGTGTAGCTGATCGATCAGTTCCTGCAGTTCTTCATAAACCTGTGCAATCGTTTCACTGGGCAGGCATCTCCTGTCCAGCCGGATGCTGCAGTGGTCCGCAACGGTACTGGGCTGGTCACCGCCGGTAATGGTGCCGATGTTCAGGGTCGCCTGGCCCAGAACCGGATGGGTCCGCTGTGCCAGTTTCGGCAGGTATTCGGTTTCCAGTTTATGCAGGAAGCGCCCTGCCATCATGATGGCATTGACCCCGTCCTTCTGGGCTCCGCCGTGAACTTTATGGCCCCGGAAGGACACTTCGATCCATTCCAGCCCTTTCTGTCCCAGGTTGATTTCCAGACTGGTAGGTTCACAGATGACCGAATAGGTGGCCTCAGGTCCGGTTTCAATCAGGCTGCGGGTACCAATACCGGCTTCTTCTTCGTCGGCAACACCGCAGAAAATCAGATCTCCTTTCAGCCGAACTCCGCTTTCCTTCAGTTCAACCATGGCGCACATGATGGATGCAAGCGCCCCCTTCATGTCCACGGTGCCCCGACCGTACACATACTCCTCGTCTTCCCACGGCTCGAAGGCCTTCTCGAAATCGTAGGCCGGAACCGTATCCATGTGGCCGGTGAGCAGCAGGGATGGCGAAGTTTCCCGTTCCGTACCCTCCAAAACGGCAAAGGTATTGTAGCGGCCGGGCACGATTTGCGTCCGATATGCTGTAATTCCATGTTCCAGAAAGAAGTCCAGAATGTACTGAGAAATAGCCTCTTCCTGATTATCCATAAAAGAATAGCTTGGAATTGCTACCATATCCATGGTCAGTCTGATGGGATCCGCCTTAGGTTTCATGTTTCGCAGCCTCGCTTTCCGCAGGCTCACTCTGGCCTTCTGATATCAGATATTCCGTATAAATTTCCAGGCTGCGCAGGAAGCTTTCCAGGCTCTGCTGCTCGTTTTCCATGTGGGCGCAGTCGGCATCTTCCGGAAATACCGGTCCCCAGCAGACAAAGTTGGGCATGCTCTTGGCGTAACTGCAGCCCGCTGCAAAGAGACATTTTGGATCCATGCCGTACTTTGATGTCACCTGCTGCATGCGCCTGATCCAGGGCTGGTTTTCCCCGACCAGGATCGGTTCCAGATTTTCCAGAAGGATCACTTCGAAGCCGCACTCTTGCGCCTTGTCCTGCAGACCTTCCAAAATAGATTTGCCGGGGATGTCGCAGCACTGCCTTACGTTGAGATTGATGAAGATACTGCTGCCTTCCTGCCGCAGGAGTGTAGGTACGATGGTCAGATCCCCTTTTTCGCTGAAACTGCCGTCTGTTTTCCGGAACTGTAACTCGCTTTCATAGGTTCCTTCCGGGAAATATTCCTGAATTGTCCGGGCAAATTGAAGTCCATATTCCCGGGATACCGCTTCACAAAGAAGGTTTATGGCATTCCTGCCCAGCTCCGGTGAGGAACTGTGGGCTGCTTTTCCGGTGAATACCACCGTCTTTCCTTCTTTTTCGTAAGCGGCATAAGACGGGATGGCATTCGCCGCACTTCCTCCGGTAAATCCGCCGATTCCTTCCGGCAGCATTTCATCGAAGCGCAGCTCCACGTCCATATAACCGTTTTCCTGATTGTAAATCGGGAAATTTCCATCGGGGGAATAGCCGTAATCCGGAAGTTCGAATTCTTCTTTGTAGTGGTCCATATCGGTCCACTGTGTCTCTTCGCTGGTGCCGATAATCAGACGAAGCTTCTTTTTTAAGGAAATACCGGCGTCCTTGATGCGTTTTAATGCGTAGAGGCTTGCTATTACAGGCCCTTTATCGTCCACGATACCTCTTCCGTACAGGATTCCGTCCTGTTCCGTAAGCCGGTAGGGTTCGAAATCCCACAGCTGCGGATTCCCCTCCGCCACAACATCGACGTGAACAAGGATTCCCACAGTCTCCGGGCCTTCTCCCAGGTCTACGATACCGACATCCGCGTGCTTTCCCAGTTTGGTTGAAAGGCCGAAGGTTTCCGCCAGATCAAGAACATAGCGCAGAGCTGCCTTGCAGCATTCTCTGTCTTCGCTGATGCTTTTCAATTCCATCAGACCATTCAGGTGTTTCAGGATTTCCATGGCGGCCCCTTTCTATTCTGCCTTTGCTTTCAGCCCCGTAAACTTGTGGCACATGACGAAATGCCCCGGCGAAATTTCCATGTTTTGCGGCTCCGTTTCTGCGCAGACAGCCATAGCTTCCGGGCAGCGGCCGCAGAACTTGCAGCCCTTTACAACAGCCCCTGCGTTGGGAGTTTCCCCTTGGAGGATCTTGCGTTTTTCCGTCAGGATCTTTCCCGGTACGGGCATAATGTCCAACAAAGCCTTGCTGTAAGGATGCAGCGGATTTCTGACGATCTCATCCGCCGTTCCAATCTCCATGATTTTGCCCAGATACATAATGGCGATCCGATCGGAAATCAGCCACGCCAGAGACAAATCGTGGGTGATGAAAAGGTAGGCCACGCCCTTTTTATCCCGCTCTTCCAGCATCATTTTTACGATACCTGTACGGATACTTGCATCCAGCATGGATACCGGTTCGTCGGCTACTACGAATTCCGGCTTCATGATCAGCGACCCTGCAATGGCGGCACGCTGACGCTGGCCGCCGGAAAGTTCGAAGGGTCGGCGATACAGATAGTCTTCCGCCGGCGTAAGCCCTGCGCTTTCCAGAGCCTCCTTAATGCGGCTGTCCCGCTCTTCCCGGCTTGTTACCAAGCCGTTTACGTCGAGAGGCTCTCCTACGATATCCGAAATATACTGGCGCGGATTCAGCGACTGGTAGGGGTCCTGGTAGATCATCTGGGCTTTTTTTCGAAATTCAGTCAGGCTTTTTTTACCTGTCATCTCTTCCCCATCGAAGACTATGCTTCCGCCGCTGACCGGCACCAGCTGGAGAATCGCCTTGCCGGTGGTGGTTTTTCCGGAGCCGGATTCACCTACCAGAGACAATATCTCCCCGCGGCCGATGGAAAAGCTGACCCCGTCCACGGCCTTCAGTACCTGCGGTTTTCCAAAGAGAGTTTCCGCAAACCCCTTCTTCATCTCGAAATATACTTTTAAGTCTTTGACTTCCAGCATTTTTTCAGCCATTCTGTTCACCATCCTTCGCGCACAAATGGCAGGACACGAAGTGCTGAGGACCCACCTGCAGGAATTTCGGCTCTTCTGCGCTGCAGCGCTCTGCCGCTTCCGTGCATCTGGGACAGAACCGGCAGCCTTCCGGCGGATTGATCAGATTCGGCGGATAGCCCGGGATTCCGTCAGGAATCACCCGCTCCGTGCTGTGAATATTCGGGAAACAGTCCAGAAGCCGCTTCGTATACGGATGCATCGGGTGGTTGAAAATATCATCCACCGTCCCCAGCTCCGCAATTTTTCCGGCATACATGACCGCAATCTTGTCGCAGGTTTCACTTAAAATAGATAAGTCGTGGGTAATGAGAATCATACCCATGTTCAGCTCTTTGCGGAGCTTTTCCAGCAGTTCCAGAATCTGTGCCTGAATCATGACATCCAGTGCGGTCGTCGGTTCATCCCCGATAATCAGTTTCGGGCTGCATGCCAGCGCCATGGCAATCATGGCACGCTGCTTCATGCCGCCGGAAAACTCATGAGGATACTGGGTTACACGCTCCTTTGCAATGCCGACCATCTCAAACAGTTCCCCTGCGCGCTCCCATGCCTGCTCCTTCGTCATGTTCTGGTGGAGTATGCAGGCTTCTGCAATCTGCCACCCCACCTTTTTCACCGGGTTAAAGGCATTCATGGCACCCTGAAAGATGATGGACACATCCTGCCAGCGGTGCTTCATGATCTCCTTTTCGGACATGGACGCATAGTCCACCCCTTCCAGCAAAATCTGACCGCCTTCTACCTTTCCTTCCTTCGGCAGCAGCTGGCAGATGGAGAGTGCTGTGGTGGTCTTGCCGCATCCCGACTCGCCCACCAGGCCCAGGCACTGGCCGTAATCCAATGTAAATGATACACCGTCCACTGCCTTTGCCTTACCCTTGGAGGTTGTAAAATATGTTTTTAAATCTTTTACTTCCAATAACTGCATTTCTTCCCCTCCTATCGCTCTTTCAGCTTCGGATTGAGGATTTCATCGAAGGCGTACCCCATCAGTGTGAAGCCCAGGGCCACCAGAATCACGCAGAGCCCCGGTGTGATGAAATACCACCATGCACCGACTGTCATGGCACCGGTGGAATACGCATCGTTCAGCATGGTGCCCCAGCTCGGATTGGTCGGATCCCCCAGACCCAGAAAGGCCAGAGAGGTTTCCGTCAGAATGGAAGAGGACACGATCAGGATCGCCTCTGAGAAAACCAGAGGAAACACATTTGGCAGTATGTGCTTCATCATAATATGCCACTTTCTGGCTCCGATGGATCTGGTCCGTTCCACATACTGCTGTTCTTTCACCGACAGGGTCTGTGCACGAATGATGCGTGCCGTGCTCGACCATCCGGTCAGACCGATGACCAGAATGATGTTCCAGATGCTGTTTCCCAGAATCGCTGCCAGTACCATACAGAACGGAAGCCACGGAAGTACCAGGAAGAAGTCTGTAATACGCATCAGAAGGTTATCTACCCAGCCCCCAATGTAGCCTGCGGTGATGCCGATCAAAGTCCCCAATACCATAGAAATTACCGTCGCCGTCAGTCCTACAAACAGGGAGCTTCTTGCTCCATTCACCAGATATGCAAGCACATCTCTTCCCAGATTATCGGTGCCCAGCAGATGTTCCCGAGACGGGGAGTTAAATACCAGGTCTCTGGAAGACGCAATATCTGTGGTCTTAAAAGGCATCAATAGGGGCCCGAAGATTGCCATGAGTACGAAAAATGCGATTATTACAATTCCGACCCGGGCCATTTTGTTAGCCCAAACGTCACGGAAGAACTGCTTTGTCTTCATGTTTCGGAGGTCCCGCTTCAGGCGATCTGTATCGTAACGTTCAGCTCGATTTCGCATCATGCGGCCTCCTTTCTAACTTTTGACCCGCGGATCGATGAATCCGTAGAGTATATCCATAATAAAGTTGACTAAGATTACGGCTACCGTGGACACAAAGAAGCATCCCTGCAGCACCGGGTAATCTCGCCTGTTAAGAGCTTCGTACATAAGCTGCCCCAGCCCTTTCCAGCTGAAGAGAGTCTCCAGCTGTATGGCGCCGCCCAATATGGCTGCGATATTCAGAGCAATAATGGTAGCCATGGGCACCATTGCATTGGGAATCGCGTGGTGCAGGAGTATGTATTTTGTAGAAAAGCCTTTGGCTCTTGCCGTGTTTATGTAGTCCTCCGTGAGAATATTCATCATGGTGCTCCGCATCGTTACTGCGTAGACGCCGATCATCAGGAGGCCCATGCAGAGCATAGGAAGAATCATGTGCTTCAGGTAGTCCTGCACATACATCCAGCCGTGGTAATTTGTTCCCGGCGTCGTAATACCGCCTGTGGGGAAGAATCTGAATGTTACGCAGAACAGGAAGATCAGCAGCATGGCGAACCAGAAGGTGGGCATGGAGTACAGAACCAGTGACCCCGACAACAGTCCGGTATCCAGCTTGCTGCCCCGCCTCTGAGCGCAAATTACACCAATGAGAAGCCCCAGAATTATGGCTACGACTTCTGCACAAAGCAGCAGAATGACCGTATTGGGAAGCCGTCCCGCTATGATGGTCAGCACATTGGAACTACCATCATAGGTATAGAAAGATTCGCCGAAATCTCCGGTGACAAGGTCTTTAAGATATATGCCGAATTGGGTCACAAGAGGCTTATCGAGGCCGGCCTCCGCCAGAAGGCGTTCCTTAACAGCAGGAGATGTATTGGCTTTGACGATAATGGTCTCCACATTGCCCGGCATAACCCTGAACAGGAAAAAATTAAACGCGATTACGAAAAATATCGTAACGCAGGAAAAGAAGAACCGCTTCGCAATCCGTAGTGCCAATTCTTTCCGCTCCTTCCCTTTTCCGTATGAAATCGGAGGGGCCGAAGCCCCTCCATGAAAAATCAATTTACAGATGCTTTACTTTGCAGGAGCAATGTGGCAGTAGTTGTAGCAGCGCTCGTCTGCGAATAAACCGTGGGTACCTACCTTGTAACCTGTCCACTTAGCGGAATTGATAGCCTGGATGCTCTTGTCGAAGCACAGGAAGGTGTAAGGACAGTCTTCGTATAAGATTTCCTGGCAGGCATCGATGTACTGAGCACGTTCTGCAGGATCTGCTGTGGAGTATACAAGGTCATAAGCTGCATCGAAGTCCGGATTCTGATAGGAAACGCCGGCATAGCCCAGTGTTTCGTAATCCTGGAAAATGCACATGATGGTTCCGGGATCCGCGTCACCGCCCCAGCCGTCCAGGATCAGCTGCCAGTCCGGATTTCCGTCATAGCAGGTATCCCACATTGCGGTCTTTTCCATGGGAGTCCAGGTAATTTCAATACCGGCCTGCTGACAGTTGGTAATCATCATGTTTACGGTTGCGCTCTGCCAGGAGCTTCTGTCGGAAGCTGTAATAACTTCCAGGCTTAACTTCTGGCCATCTCTTTCGCGGATACCATCTCCATCTGTGTCCATATATCCTGCTGCGTCGAGAAGTTCGTTTGCCTTGGCAATATCAAAATCTCTCTTTTCTGCAGGTGTATAGATGAACCCATCGTTGTTTACAGGACCGTAAGCTGCATCTGCCAGGCCGCCGTAGCTCATTTCAATTACGGTGGCTCTGTCTATGCAGTAGTCGATGGCGTGGCGTATGGTCTTATCTGCGCAAAGGTCATCCAGCAGGTTGTAGCCCAAATATTCGAAGCCGAAGGACGAATAAGCGCCTGCTTCGATCCCTTCAACAGAAGAAAGTGCGTCCAGCTGAGTCTTTTCCAGAGTGTAAGCTGCATCTACTTCGCCCAGCTTAAGAGCCTGCGCGATCGCATCTGCGTTGTTGTATTCTGTAAATACAAGAACATCGATTACGGGAACATCGCCCCAGTAGTTTTCGTTCTTTACGAAAGCTGTGCTGCCGCTTCCGCTTCTTTCCGCGCTATAGATAAAGGGGCCGGATCCGATCAGTTCCGCCGGTTCATAACTGAACACGTCTTCCTGCTGGCTCCAGATGTGCTCCGGCAGAATGGGAATCACCTGGTACAGCATGTCCGGTTTTGCATTTTCGCAGGTGAACACTACTGTGAAATCATCCGGACATTCGATGGACACAAAGCCGGACGCGTGGAGAGAATACATATAGCTGTCGATGGCGTTTTCGTAAGTCCACTTTACGTCTGCGGAAGTAAGCTGCTCTCCATCGGTAAAGTATACGTCGTCTCTTAAATGAAAGGTCCAGACATTGTCTTCTACCGACCAGTCCTTGGCAGCTCTCGGAATTGCATTGTAATCGTCGTCATAGGTAAACAGTGTATCGTAGACTACGTTGAGCCAATCGTAGACCATGCTGCTTTCTGTGGAGAAAAAGTTTAACGTATCGTAGCCACCGGGGACTGCCACGTTAAAGATTACTTCTCCGCCGCCTTGTTCAGTCTGGCCTCCTCCGCCGCAAGCTGCCATCGACAAAATCATGCTCAGTGCAAGCAGGCCTGCAAATATCTTCTTTCCGGTTTTCTTCATCTTCATCTTCGTTTCCTCCTTGTCGTTATATTACTCCGGCTTCCAACACCGTGAATATCTTCTTATCTGCATCCAGCCGGCACCTGACACCCAGAGGCAGTGTGGCAAGGTCATCACCGTGCCCCATGGGCAGTCCGTACAGTGCAGGCTTTCCAAGGGGTTTCAGGTAGTATTCCAGCACGTCCTCCAGAGATGTATCGCACAGGAATCCGGGCTTGTAATCGAAAGGCACGCAGTTTTCGCAGTGTCCGATCATAAAGCCGGCTGCATCCTTAAGCTTTCCCGCATTCCTCAGGTGACTCAGGGAGTTGTCTATGATCCAAGGTTCTGCGTCCACATCCTCAAAGAACAGGATTTTATCCTTGCAGTCGATTTCGTAAGGGGTGCCCAGGCTGGCGCAGATCAAAGTCAGGCACCCCCCCACTACAGGCGCTTCACAGACACCTCCGTGAATGGATGTGAGCCACTTCTTCGGGCTGCTTTTTTTGATTTCTCCGGCAGGCTCGGGAATTCCCAGCGTCCTGAAAAAACTTTCTTTCGTATACTCACTCAAATCTTCCTCATTGAACCGTGCCATACCCGGACTGTAGAAGGTTACCAGGCCGCTGAATTTCTGCATGGCCAGGTGCAGGGATGTGATATCGCTGAAGCCGGTAAAAATCTTCGGCTTGCTGCGGATCAGTTCATAATCAAGTTTATCAACAATCTGAGCAGACCCATAGCCCCCCTGGGTTACAAAGATGGCATCAATATCCTCCCTTTCGAACATTTCGTTGATATCATCCGCCCGTTCCTGCTCACTGGCTGCGGTGAAACCTTTGGTCTTATTCACGTTACTGCCAATGACCACCTTGTAGCCCAGGTTTTCCAGATATTCTTTCGCCCTGGCAATTTCGCTGTGGTTCTCCGATGGGCTTGCCGGAGATACAACACCAATGGTATTTCCTTTTTCCAGGTGTTTTGCTTTCATCATTTCGGCCATTCTCCCTCCTCCAGGCAGCTCGCAGCTTTCGCCGGTTCAGCTTAATGCAGAGCACAGTGAGTGCCGCTAATGCTATGCACACGGCAGCCAGGCTGACCATAATCCTTTTCCCATACCTGCTGCGGTACCGTACCAGCCGCAGGGGAAAGGAAATCAGAAGCACAAATAAGCAGAAAAACACGCCACGCCCCGTCTTTGGAGCTGAACATGGCGTGTTTTTTGTTGACCAATCATATTTGACAGTGCTCCTTTTGTGTTATTGGCTAACACTGTTTTTCGAACACCGGCCTTTTACGGGTCTTTCTTTGGGGTGGACACGAAGAGATTCGAACCTTCGACCGCTCGGATGCGAATCGAACGCGCTCCCAACTGCGCTACAGGTACATTTTTGAATTTAATAATGTGGTCATTATACACCCCCACCCGCCCCTTGTAAAGAACTTTTCTTAACAGGCGGGAGGGAACCTACATTTCCTTAACGAGCAGGGGGAACCGACCGGTTCCCTCCCCTGTATTGCCTATTCGCGGCCCATGCGGCGGGCCATTTCCTTCACAGCGTAGGTGATCACGTCGTCGGCATAGGTACCGGCGCCGAACCCGGCGTCATATCCCAGTTCCTTGGCCAGCGCGTGGGTGATACGGGCGCCGCCGCAGCAAAGGATCACCTTTTCGCGGATGCCCTCGGCCTCGCACAGTTCGATCAGCTCGGTCAGATTCCGCACGTGGACGTCCTTTTGCGTCACCGTCTGGGACACCAGCAGCACGTCGGCGTTCCACTCCCGCGCCTTGCGCACAAATTCCTCGTTGGGCACCTGAGCGCCCAGATTGTGGGCCTCCACCATGGTGTAGCGCTCCAGGCCGTAGTGTCCGGCAAAGCCCTTCTGGTTCATGATGGCGTCAATACCCACGGTGTGGGCGTCGGTTCCGGTGGAGGCGCCCACCACGACCACCTTGCGGCCGATATGTGTGCGGATGTAGTCGTTGGTCTCCTCCATCTCCATGGCGCCGTCAGCCACGGTCATGACCTCGATCTCCTCGTAGTTGACGCTGTGAGACACCGAGCCATAGACCACGTAGAAGGTGAACTCCTCGTCCAGCTTCTGGCGCAGTGCCACATTGGGGTCGGTCAGGCCCATCTTTTGGGCCAGATGAACGGCAGCCGCCGCGCCGCGGTCATCGTCCTTCACCGGCAGGGTGAAGGACAGCTGCACCTTGCCGTCGTTCATGGTGTCGCCGTAGGGGCGCAGCCTGGTCAGGTCAAGGGTCGTGTCGAGACTGCTGTCCCGAATCTGATACAGTCCGCTGCTCATTGCGCTGCGCCTCCTTTCTTCATGGGCTCCAGGAAGGGATTGAGATAGCCGGGTGCCTTTTGGAACACGCCGTCCAGGCCCTTGCCGCCGTCCCGGGGCCGCTTGATGTCGGCAAAGATGCCGCGTTCCAGCGTTTCAAACAGGCCCAGGCGCTCGATCTCAGCCAGCAGCTCGGTGGCCTTGGTCAGCACTTCGTTGGCACGCTTCTGCATGATTCCGCCGTCCTTAAAGACGATCTCGCTGCCCAGATCCTTCATGGTGGTGAAGATGTACTGGGCGTTCTGGATGGCCAGAAAACGGTCGGACAGGAAGGGGGTGTGGATGGCCTCGGTCATCATGCCCAGCAGGTGGATCTTCTGACCGGTCAGAATGGTGACCATGTTGAACAGGGCATCCTGCACATGGCCGCGGAAGACATTGCCCGTCATAAACTTGGTGGGAGGCATATACTTCAGGGGCGCCTCGGGGAAGATCTCGCGGGCCATTTCAGCCTGTGCCAGCTCATACAGGAACCCATTTTCCACAGCGGGATCGATCTCAAAGGCGTGACCCAGACCCATCTGGCTCTTGGGCAGACCGGCACGCAGCGCGAACTGCTCGTTCAGAAACTGGGAGGCCAGCACGGTGTGGGCCTCCTCCACGGCGTCGGCTGTGGTCAGGTAATTGTCCTCGCCGGTGTTGATGACCACGCCGGCGTAGGCATTGATGGCTCGGGAGAAGTTCTGATCCACCAGGGTGCGCTGCATGTTGATGTCGCGGAACAGAATGCCGTACAAGGCGTCGTTGAGCATCACATCCAGGCCCTCGAACGCGCCCATGGCGGCGATCTCAGGCATGCACAGCCCGGAGCAGTAGTTGCACAGGCGGATGTAGCGGCCCAGCTCCTCGCCCACCTCGTCCAGGGCGGCGCGCATCAGGCGGAAGTTCTCCTGGGTGGCGTAGGTACCGCCAAAGCCTTCGGTGGTGGGGCCGTAGGGCACATAGTCCAGCAGGGACTGGCCGGTGGTGCGGATGACGGCGATGACGTCGGCGCCCTGGCGGGCGGCGGCGGTGGCCTGCACGATGTCCTCATAGATGTTGCCCGTGGCCACGATCAGATAGATCCAGGGGCCTTCCTTGTCGCCGTGTTCAGCCAGAAAATCCTCGCGGCGCTTGCGGCGGGCGGTGATCTTCTCCAGGGCGTCCTGCACCACAGGAGCCAGAGCCGCCCGAATCTCCTCGTCACTGTGGACGGTCAGGGAGGTCAGGTCCAGCCCGGCGGCCACATCCCCGGCAATGGACTGCGGGCTCTTCCCTGTTTCCGCCATGGCGTTTCCGATCCAGAAGGCCGCGCCCTGAGCCAGCGCGCCCTTGTCCGCCAGATGGTCCACCACCACGTTGGGCAGAGGCACTTCAAAGTCGTTGACTCCATCCATGCCCAGCAGGCGGCAGACGGTGCGCTCCACCGCCACGGTGGTGTGGCGGTCGATGAACCGCTGGGTGTCGTCGGCCACTTTGGATGCGTGGGCACGGGCCTTCTCCACCAGTTCAAAATTCAAATTCAGTTTGGATTCCATGCCGCACCTCACATCTCGCGCTTGTGGCGTTCCAGATTGGCGGGCTCCATGTTCATCATCAGGCCCTGTTCCAGGGCGGCCACGCCCATCAGGTTGGTCTTTTTCCTGCCGCTGCACACCTCGCAATGACAGGTTTCCGTATAATGCTTTGGCTCCGTGTAGGTGGTGATGACACCTTCGTAATTGCGCAGGATGATCTTGTTGGTGGCCTGAGAGATGACGTAATCGGGCATAACAGGGGTCTTGCCGCCGCCGCCCGGAGCGTCCACCACGAAGGTGGGCACACAGAAGCCGGAGGTATGGCCGCGCAGAGCCTCGATGATCTCAATGCCCTTGGACACGGGGGTGCGGAAGTGCTCCAGACCCATGGACAGGTCGCACTGATAGATGTAATAGGGGCGCACGCGGATCTTCACCAGTTCATGCACCAGATTCTTCATCACATGGACGCAGTCATTGACGCCGGCCAGCAGCACGCTCTGGTTGCCCAAAGGGATTCCGGCATCGGCCAGCATGGCGCAGGCGGCCGCGGACTCGGCGGTGATCTCGTTGGGGTGGTTGAAGTGGGTGTTCAGCCAGATGGGATGGTACTTCTTCAGCATGGCGCACAGCTCGGGGGTGATGCGCTGGGGGCAGACCACGGGCGTGCGGGAACCGATGCGCACGATCTCCACGTGGGGGATTGCGCGCAGCTTTCGGATGATGTACTCCAGCTGCTCGTCGCTCATGAGCAGGGCGTCGCCGCCGGACAGCAGCACGTCCCGGACCTCGGGATGGGCGGCGATGTAGTCGATGGCCCGGTCGATCTGATCCGCCGGCAGGCCGGTGTCCTTCTGTCCGGCGAAGCGGCGGCGGGTGCAGTGGCGGCAGTACATGGCGCACTGGTCGGTAATCAACAGCAGCACACGGTCGGGATAGCGGTGCGTCAGACCGGGCGCGGGGGAATCGGCATCCTCATGGAGCGGGTCCTCCAGATCGGCCTCCGACCGGTGCAGCTCGGCGGCGGTGGGGACGGCCTGACGCCGAACAGGGTCATAGGGATCCTCGGGGTCGATCAGGGACAGGTAATAGGGGGTGATGGCCATGCGCAGGGTGTTCAGGCAGACCTTGACGCCCTCCTCTTCCTCGGGAGTGAGTGCGATGTACTTTTTCAGGTCCTCCAGCGTCTCGACACGGTGGGACACCTGCCAGTGCCAGTCGTTCCACTGTTCATCGGCGACACCGGGGAACAAAATATGCCGTCTGGATTTGTTCATCCCGTCCCCTCCTCCTTTCAGACGTACTTTTCCTCAAACAGCTTGCGCAGCTTGGGATTTTCCCGCAGGACGTTCAGGGTAATGTCGGCGTGATCCTTGGTGTAGCCGTTGCCCACGATCATGGTCACGTCCTTGCCAATGCCCTCGGCGCCCAGGGCGGCCTTGGTGAAGGAGGTGGCCATGGAGAAGAAATAGACCAAGCCGCCGTCCCGGACGGGGAGAATGGCGGACATTTCGCAGCTTTCGATGTTCACGCAGCAGATGGAGATATCGTACTCCTCGCCGCCGTTGGCAGCCAGCGCGGCCTCCATGACCTCCACGGGCTTGGTGCAGTCGGCCACCACCACGTCGGTGTACACGCCCAGTTCGATCAAGCCTGCCACCTGAGCCGGGTTGCGAACCACGCCCACCACCTTGCCCTTGGGGCCGACCTTCTTCAAGGCCTCATAGCCGCACAGCACGCCGGATTTGCCGTTGGCGCCCAGAATCAGGACGCTGTCGCCCTCCTTGGGCAGCTTGCGGGCCTGGGCGGGGGCGCCGGCCACATCCAGAGCGGCCAGAGCCAGGGGCTCGGGCATATCGTCGGGCAGCTTGGCGTAGATGCCGCTTTCAAACAGAATGGCCTGAGCCTCCACGTCCACGCGGTCGATCTCGGGGTGGATGGCCAGAATCTTGTTGATCTTCAGCGGCGTCAGGGACAGGGACACCAGGCTGGCGATGCGGTCGCCCTCCTGTAGGTCGATCTTGCCCTTCAGATCGTCGCCGATTTTGGCCACTCTGCCCATGAACATGCCGCCGGAGCCGGTGACGGGGTTCTGCTGCTTGCCGCGCTCGGCCACGATGTCCAGAATCATCTGGCCGATCTTCTCGTTGTCGTGGCCGCAGGCCTCGGCGATTTGGGTGAAGGAGGCCGAGTCGATGTTCAGGGCGTTGACATCGCACAGAATCTCGTTGGACCAGATCTCGTCCATGTTGTTGTCGATCTTATAAGCGGCCTGGGTCAGAACGCCCTTGGGCTCGATCACACGGTGCGTACCGTACTTGTTACCTTTTTTCTTCATATTTTGTTCCTCCTATTGATATATTTGGTTCCTCCTATTGATTCAGGCTCAAAATCTTACGGGCTTCATCGGGGGTGGCGATCTCCCGGCCCAGTTCTTTGGCGATTCGGACTACCTTGGCCACCAGTTCCCCGTTGGACTTGGCAGGGACGCCGCGGGCCAGATTCAGGTTATCCTCAAAGCCCACACGCACGTGACCGCCCATGGCAATGGCGGCGGCAGCCAGGGTAAAGGCGCTGCGGCCGATGCCGGTGGCCGTCCAGGTGGAGCCGGACGGGATGCGGCTGACCAGCCAGCACAGGTCGGGCACTGTGGCGGGGGTACAGCCGGGTACGCCCAGCACAAAGTTGAACTGCATGGGCGCACCGGGCGCCTGACCCTTCTTCGCCAGAGCCAGCGCCGTTTCCACATGGCCGATCTCAAAGCACTCGTATTCGGGCTTGATGTTGTTTTCCAACATCCGCTGACCGAAGGCGCGCAGGGTGGGCATATCGTTGACAAACACGTCGTCGCCGAAGTTGCAGGTGCCGCAGTCCAAAGTAGCCATTTCGGGCATCAATTCGGTGGGCTGCAGGCGCTCCTCAGGGGTCATGCCCACCGCGCCGCCCGTGGAGGGAATCAGGATCACGCCGGGGCAGGCTGACCGGATGGCATCCATCACTTCACGGAACCGCTCGCGGTCCTGCGTGGGGGTGCCGTCATCCCAGCGCACATGGACGTGGATGACCGCCGCGCCGGCGTCGTAGGCGCTTTTGGCCTCGCGCACCATCTCTTCCAGCGTGTAGGGGACGGCGGGATTCTGCTCCTTGGTAACCTCGGCGCCGCAGATGGCGGCGGTGATGATCAATTTCTCCATGACCGGCCTCCCTCAGCGCGGGATTCTCTGCTTATTCTTGGGAACCACGCAGGTGCCGGACGCGCGGCAGACCACGACGGGCTCGGCCAGCACATCGGCGGCGGATTCATTTACATCGGGGCGGGGCGCGATGACCTTGCGGGCCTCGAACACCATCTTGCGGGAGGTGTTGCCCATGTGGGTGATCTCACCTACGGCCTCAATAAAGTCACCGGCGTAGACGGGAGCCAGAAACTCCACGTTGTCATAGGCGCAGAACAGGCCTTCGTCGCCGTCGCTGATGATCAGCAGCTCGGTGGCCACATCGCCGAACAGGTGGAGCATGTGGGCTCCGTCCACCAGATTGCCGCCGTAATGCGCGTCCTCGGCGCCCATGCGCACCCGGATCATCGAAGTCATCTTTTCCATTTGTTTTTCCTCCCGTATATGTTCATTGTTTGATCACAAAAGCAAAAATGCCGTTCGTTCCGCCCCTTTTCGGCAAAACGAACAGCGCCCCACGCAAACAATAAAAACGCTATTTATATTTGCGCGTATGCACAAATATAAATAGCGCTTCATGTTTCCATGACAATCCGTAAGCTCTGGGCCTGCGGATCAGGATACGGTTTAAGTCAGCTCCCCGCTCCTTCGGCGGCCACCCCATTCACCATACACATCGAGCCTGACCGCTCTTATCATCACATGGCTACCCAAGTTGCCGCGCCTCTATTCACAATATGAACTTGTTTACAGGAAATATTATACTCTGCGAGCAAGGCCCCTGTCAACCATTTTCCTGAAAGGCGGTCATCAGATCTTCGCTCAACCCCAGCAAACGGCACACCTTCAACGCGTCCTGCGGACAGGGCGCATCGGGAGCCGTCAAGACCAGCCGATAGTCCATTTTTCGTGCCTGCTCGTCCAGTCCGGCCACCTGATAATGCCGCCCGGCGGCCTGCGCCACGCCGTCGTAATGGGTGCTGAGCATGGCCACGCAGTTGAGAGCGTTCAAGTATTTCACCAGTGCGCGGGCCAACGCCGCACCCTCTCCTGGATTGGTGCCGCGGGCAAATTCATCCAGGGCCAGGAAAAAGAACATTCCCTTCTCCCGTTTCAGCACCTCATCCAGTTCCTTCACTTCCGCGCCAAAGGAGCTCAGGCCGCGTTCCACCGACTGGCCGTCGGCTCCGATCAGTCCCACGCTGTGGAACAAGGGCGCCGTCATCCCTTTGGCAAACACGAAAAAGCCGGTGTGCATCAGCAGCAGGTTCAGGGTGATCGTCTTCAGAGAAACGCTCTTGCCGCCCATGTTGGCGCCGGTCACCACGGTGGCTCCCCGCTCCAGTTCCAGATCCACAGGGGTAAATTCCAGTCCCTTTTCCCCCAGCGCCTGCGCCACCTGGGGATGGGTCATCTTGACCGCCTTGACCGCGCTGCCGATCACCGGCCGCACACAGCCGTACATTCGGGCCAGCCTGGCCTTCGCCAGCACCAGATCCAGCCGTCCCAGCGCCTCCATATTCGCCAAAAAGCGTTCCTTGTTCCGCAGCAGCGCCGCCGTCAGCCTGCGGCGGGCGTCCAGCTCAGCGGCATCCTCCTTCCGCGCCAGCTCGGCCCGAAGGGCCAGCAATTCTTCCGTCCGGTCTTCCCGCAGCTTCTGTTCCACCTGCGCCTTCTCGGCTCGAATGGGCTCCAATGCGGGATCAAAGGCGTTCTCCACGTGGAAGGACGGCAGTTTTCGCCCGCTCGGATCCAGCAAAGCCAGCACATCGTCCATAGCCGCCAGTTCCACCCCGCACAGAGGTGTGGGCGCATATTCCTCCGCCAGCCGTTCCAGGCAAAGCAGGAAGTGCTTCACTTCAAACAGCTCCACCACGTCCATGGGCGCGTTATACGACCGGGCAAAGGAGTTGCGGATGTCCCGGAACCGGGACAGATGGTGAATCAGGGCATCCCTGTGGGTGTCATCCCAGGCGAGCACCTGCTCTACCCGCTCCAGCTCCCCGCGCAGCTCCTTTTCCCGTCCGGGGCCGTACCACTCCGGCTCCCGGGCCAGGGCCGCGCCAAAGGGGGACGCCGGTTCCAGCTTTGCCATGACCCAGGCATAGCCGCTGTCCTGTTTGATCTGCTGATTCAGGTTCACACTTCCCCCTCCTTCACGTCCACCACGGGGATTTTGATGCTCCCGCACAGCGCGCTGAGCAAATCCTCCCGGTTCAAGTGCTTTCCGTAAGCCGACCGGGGATTGGCGCACACGGCCGCGATTTTCAGGTTCCGCTCCACCCGCAGTTTGCCCCCGTGCCGGATAAACAGCTGCGCCGTGGCCCGGTCAAACAAAAAGTGCGTGGCGTCCGGAACGGCCAGCGTAACGGGCACATTCCGCTGTGCCAGCGTGCGCAGCAGGGGACTTGTCACGCCGCCCTGTACCCAAAGGACACATTCACTTTGGGGCAGATTCTTCCATGTGGGCTGACCATCCGCTCCCACTTCCAACGGCAGCGAATTTCCATGCGCATCAAACAACGCATACCTCGCCCCATGATGTTCCAGCGTGATCGCTTCCGCCGCAAACAGAGCGCAAAAATGGGCGGTCTCTGCGGCGATTTCCTCCGCCGTGCCGTCCATGGACGCACCCACACACAAAATGGCGCAGCCGTTCTCTCCTGCCGATGCCAAGCTCTTGCGCCCGGCCGCGCCGTCGATCAGGATGCGCTGTGCGCCCAGTTCCCAAAATATCCGGCTCAACGGTTCCAGCTGCCCCACAGCAGAGGGGCCGGCCAGCTGCACATACCCGTCCGACAAAGCGCGGAACACCGCCACCTGTCCCAGAGGGGTCATCACATCGGTGACGGCAGCCACTTCCACCGTCACATCACACAAGGGAAGCAGCCCCTTTGCCGTGGCGAACAGCGTGCCTTTGCGCACCCAGATCTCCGGTTTTTCCGTGCCGGTGACCACATCGGTGCGCTCGCCGTCCCGCCCTACGGAGGTCACAGCCAGCCGCTGGTCCGTCATCTCCGCGATCAGGCGGCACAGGGCCGTAGTCTTGCCCGCGTTCTTGCACAGGCCGATGACCGTCACCATGGCGGCGTCCCCCACCAGCGGCGCCAGCAGTGGTTTCATGACCGTTCCCTCCTTTCCGGCAGAACAACTGACATATTTTCTTTATTATATCAACCAACAAAATATTCCGTCAAGGCAAGACTCGTTCCTTGACATTTTTGGCATTTATGATATTTTGTGACGGTCAGTTTCATACTGCACATGATGACACACGTAGTGCTCCTGCACGTAAATCCGATCACGGAACATGGTTTTCTTTGGTCAGTGGTATTGGGAGAGCTCTGTGTGTTTTTTGTGCGCAAATTTTAATAAGTGAGGTAACGAATATGCCCCGCAATCAGTTCCAGAGTGCGTCCCGGAAAGCTGCTCGATTCCCAATGCTTGCATTTCTAGTTTCAACTAATAATTTGGTTTCATCGGAAACATTCCGCATAGCTATTAGGCTTTACCTTTCGTTGCAGTTTTACCCTCGTCTTTGGCCTGAAAAGATTTTGTTCGTTGGGTCAGAGTTTTGTCACCGTCTTCCTTTCGATTCCATCTTGCGATGGACACCCTTGACTATATCCTTCCGCTACCGGGCAAATTCGGGGCTTTCCCCTTCAGTAGGTGCGGCCAACGGGCGCACAATGCCGGAAGCACCATACAGGTCCATCTCCTGTATGGTGCTTCCAATTATAGAATATCAAAAATGTTGATAGAAATTGCGTCCGTATACCTCGTATTCATCCTGAATAATGGAGAGAACCTTTTTATCTATACACACTCCGTCCGAGTCACAGCAGATATATCCACCGCCGGGGCAAGCAAATCGATCGCGTGCCGCACCTCGGCGCGGATGACGGAATCAGTAGCCCCAGGCTGATTGGTAACTCTCTGGTTATCTATACCGCCCATCAACACGGCGCGCTTCCCGCAGATCCGCTTCATGAGAGCCAAGTCATTGCAAGGCTGTAACGGGTGGTAGGCATCTGCTTCCAGTTCCAGAATCTGATCGAAGAAGGAATCAATCTTTCCGCAGCTGTGGTAAATACTCAGTGCACCGTGACTGCGGATTGCATGAAAGATCCTTCGGTCTTTTTCAAAGATAAACTCTCTCCAAATAGACGGAGAAATCAACGGCCCTTTCTGTGTCCCAACATCATCCATATACAGTATGGCGTCGGGTTTCAGGTGCGTCATAATCCTGCTGATCAGGTCGACTTTAAACTGTGTTAGTGTCTCCAGGATTTCCTCCGCCTCATCCGGATATTCATAGAAGGAACAGAGGGCGTCCTCAACCCCCAGTAAAAGCTGATACCGCTCAAAGATACCCGCTTCCATTAGGAACACAGACAGGTGGTCCCCGTCACGCCCCTCCCAGAAACGGGTCTTCTCCGCTTCCCAGTCGATAGCGTCCAAATCGGGAAGAACCAATTCCTCACGCCAGCTTTCGATATTCCTGATGATCTTTTGTCCATAGGCGGGCGCGGTTAAATTATTGGTCTTTGTGTCGGGGATCCAGTGAATCCCGAACCAGTCATCCCCTTCGGTAACCAGCGGACGCTCATTGATCAGTTTTGGAAAATATTTATAGAAACAAAATTCAAAACGAGGTAGCCACTGAGGTATTTCGTGACGGAATACAGACAGGACATTTTCTTTTTCAGTCATCATAAAGCTCCTTTCGCATTTTAGCGATTTTCCTTTAGTGCAGAAAAATGGCACAGGCCAAGCAAAAAAGATCCGAATAAGCCCCCAACCTTTTCCCCTCCCAAACACCCAAGAACAATGTAACAGCAGAGTCCTCTCCCTCCGGTAGCCATGTGACCACTATCCCGCTGCCCGGTCGTTGCCCGCAGAGAAAGTAAATCCACATTGGGCGCATAACTGAACCGTATTTCACCTGCGCTAGAAAAGCCTTACGTTTAATTTGCTTTCCATCGGGAAGATATGTCGGATAGGTGCAAGCCGAAAAATGAATAGGCGATCCACAGTCTTTGTAAAGTTCAGACATCTGGCCGCTTCAATAAAATACCTCATCTGTGCCGTTGCTACGCCATTACCTCTATAGGAAACATCTTTATGTCAACAGCCTCCCAAAAATCCGGGAGGCTGTTGACACGTTCAAGAAAAAGAGAAAAGAGAGAGTCCATGCAAGATTACGGTGCAGGTCCTCCTTTGAGGCCAATATTTTTGACGCAGGGACTTTCCACAGCGTCCTCTCGGGCGCTATCAACTGGATCACGCGGAAATCCTCGTCGCTAAACCAAGCACATTAGTATTGGGCTGATGTTCCTCAAAATACAGCCGTCCTGCTTAGTCGTTTGTGTCCTGATTTTCTTTACGTTTTCTGAGAAAGGCCCATGTAATTGCGGTACTCGCAGGCAGTCATCACATCGCGGCCCAGCAGGCCGGCCATGGTGCGCGCTTGCGCAAACTGCTCCGCATTGGAAACAATCTTGTCGTTGCGGTGGGGGTACTTCCACACGGCATCCTCCATGCCCACCCGGATATTCATTCCCATCAGAAGGGCCTGGGCGGCAACATAGCTGGATGCACGGCCCGCGGCGCATACCGTGATGCGGCAATCCGGGTCGATGGTCTTCAGCTGGTGGTAGGTATTCATCATGGTGTGCATCATGGCGATGGGATCGTCCATGGGGCTGCACCCGGGCAGGCCGTACAGAAGCAGGAAGTTATACGGCTTTTCCAACAGGCCGGAGCGGATCAGGTAGCGGTTAGCGTGATCCACATCGGCGGAGGAATAGAAGGTCACTTGCGGGATTACCCCCGCCTCCTGCACCAGGCGGCACTTTTCAATCATCACATGGGCGGGCTTGCAGAAGAGCATGTCGCCGTTGTAAGTGGCGTTGGTGTTCACAGGGGTGGTCTCAAAGAGCTTCTCCTTGAGCAGCACCTTCATAATCTCCCATTCCTTCTTATTTTCGCACACCATGCACCCGTCGATGACCACATCAGGGAATTCTTCCTTCAGCGGATCGATGACCCGGTGAAATAGGTCGGGATCCAACACGCTGTACCCATTCTCATCGCGCACGTGCAGGTGGATGCTGGGCGCGCCGGCCAAGCATGCCTCCCGGGCAGAGTTGTAGATTTCTTCCGGGCTCATGGGGTGGTTGGGATTGAAACGCTTGTTGTGCATGGCACCCACAATGGCCGTAGTCACCGCCACCTTATGGGGAATCTTCCAGGGAGGCTGTATGTCCACATCGTCGGTCAACAGCGCTGAATGGGTGGGATCCACACCCTCAAAGTCTGCATAAAACTGGAAGATTGCGCCGTTTCCGTACTGTTCGCTCAGGCGGTGGACCTTGTCCCAGTTCACATAGTTGTTTTGGTTGGACATAGTGATTCTCCTTAATTAATTCTTGCCATCTCATGGAGCAAATTGTGAACGGTATACTTCGACTTAAACACTAAACCAGTGATTAGTTTGATATAGACTTTTCACACCCTATTAATTGCCAAAAGTATAGCAAAGGGATTTCTGGTATGTCAAAACAAGTACATTGTTTGTTATTTATTTATTTTTTGATCTCAAAGTAAACCAAAACCTTAGATAGCCGGCCCGGAATAGGCAAGCAAAGGTCCACCTTACTTCAGAATATTTTATAACGCCTTGAACTCCATGCGGCTGATGATATCTTCCTGCATTTCGGGCGAAAGTTCCACGAAATACGCGCTGTAGGTGGCTACCCGCACCAGCAGGTCCCGGAAGCGCTCCGGGTCCTGCTGCGCCCGGCGCAGCGTGTCGGTATCGATGATGTTGAACTGAACGAAAAATCCGCCGTTCAGCAGATAGGCGCGCAGCAGGTCGGTGAACTTCTCCATCCCGGCCTCATTTTTCAGCACATCCGGGTCAAAGCGCATATTGAGCACGGAGCCGTTGGTCAGCTTTCTGTGGGTCAGTCCGGCCACCGAGCGCATGGTGGCGGTGGGGCCGCTCTTGTTGCGGCCCTGCTGGGGGGAGATGCCGCCCTCCGCGATGGGGGTGCCTGCCAGCCGGCCGCCGGGCAGCGCGCCCACGCCGTACCCCAAGGGCACATTGGCGGTAATCGTGGCCGCCGCAGTAATCAGGGGCGTGCCGCACTCGCCCTTGTAAGAGTGAAGCACATCGCTGCAGAAGACCAGGACCTGATCCACCAGCTCATCCACGAAACGATCGCCGTTGCCGAACTTGGGTGCCTTTCCCAACAGGTGGCGCACATCGTCATAACCCTCGAAATTGGCGTCCAGGGCATCGATGACCCGCTCCATGGTCAGCTTTTTGTCCCCAAAGACCACCTTTTTCAACGCGGCCAGGCCATCGCCCACATTGGGCGCACCCGCAATGGATATGGACTGCCGGGCATATTCTCCTGTACCGCCGCTGAAGAGATCCAGTCCCCGCTCCATCGGCCCATGGAATAGGGCGCTTTGGAGGGGGATCGGCAGAAACCGGGCGAAAATGGCCCGGTCTTCATTGGTCATAACGGCGGCGGCGCCCAGGAAATGGCGGGTCTGGGCGCAGAATGCCTCCCACACCTGCTCAAAGGTCGTAAACTTGCGGGGATCGCCGGTGGGCAGGCCCACCTGTTCGCCTGTCATACGGGATACGCCATTGTTTAGTGCCAGCTCCAGCATCAGGGCCGCGTTGAACAGTCCGCCGGGCACGTCCAGAGAAATGCCGGGGATGGAGGGGCTGTTGCAGCCAGTAATAATATAGTCCCGGGCCAGCTCCAGCGGATAACCGTCCGCCAGCATCTGCTCGATGGCTACTGGGTCGGAAACAAATTTCAGTTTACCCTTGAGCGTCTTGGCCAGCCGTGTGGCCGCCAGGAGGTATTCCTGCGGGCTCTCCTCTCCGATCCGAATGACCAGATCCTCGGCAGTCATGCCAATGTTCTCCTCGGCCTCCATCAGCAGATAGGTCAGTTCATTGACCGCACAGTTTCCCTGCCGGTCCACACCTCCCAAAGTAAAGTTCACCGCCTGAGGAAAGCCGGCAAAACAGGTAGCAGTATCGCGGTCATCCAGGGTAACCGTGCCGTTGACCTTCACAAACCACAGCTCCAGCAGTTCCTTGGCCTGTTCCCGGGTCAGGCGTCCCGCCTCTAAATCAGCCCGGTAGTATTCAATCAGGTATTGGTCCGGCCTGCCCAAGGTCATACCGTGCCCCCAGCCCTCGATCATGAGCACCACCCAGGTCATGTAGGCCGCCTGTACTGCCTCGTGAAAGGTCTCGGCAGGCTCCCAGGGCACCTTGGCACAGATGCGGGCGATCTCCAGCAGTTCCGCCCTTCGTGCGGGATCTTCTTCCCCCACCGCCATGTTTTCCGCCAGGTGGGCGTAGCGCAGACTAAACCGGCGCACGGCGTCCAGGGCAATGGTCATAGCCGTATACAGATGGTTCTTCTCCAGATTCTCAATCAGGAAGAGGTCCAGTTCCTCCCGGCGCTTCAGCGCCTCCTCATACCGCGCCTTCAAACCTCCCCGGAGAACCATCTCATAATCCACTGCTATGTGGCAGGGATAAAAGCCGTTATTGCTGAAGGTCACCCCGCCGATGAAGCCGCTTTCGTGCATCTTCAGAATGGGCTCGGGCACCCGCTTCTTCCAGCGGTCATAGGCCGACTTTCCCTCCCAGTAAGTCAGCAGGGAAAGCATCTCCTTCTTTTCCTGCTCTGACGGGAACTGGAAACGGTCCCACTGGCGCACGGACATGTCATCCACCTCCCTGCGAAGCCACTGTGCGTTCAGCTCAGGCAACACAGCGCCGCCGCGGGCCTTGCTGCAGGGGCAACCCACAATCAGCTCACCCTCGTCAATGCGTACGCTCATATAGTCCAAGGTCTCAGCAAAGGCCTTGGACTGACGCAGCACGGGCAATTCTCCCTCCGTCTGTTGGTAGGAGCGGGTGTAATACCGCTCCCGCTCCACACAGATCTCAGGCAGCGTAAAAATCCTCCCAGCGCAGGTGGCCACCCGCGCCGTACTTCCTTTTCTTGTTGCCATAAAAGGCTCCCTTCTTGCTTCTAAATTTTAATGGGAATCATTACATATGCATACAATACTATCTTTGAAAACTTTTTATTGCGCATCCATCTTTTTATGGTATACTTTTAACCCAGAGGGGGGCCACAACATGAACCGGCAAGAATTGATCCAGTACATTAAAGACCATCCCTTCGCCGTGCTCAGCGACCTAGTTTATCAATATATTGTAGACTCCATCGTAGACGTTCGGTTCGTTCCCGGCTCCAAGATCAACACCAAGCAGATTTCCGAAGAGCTCGGCATCAGCCGCACTCCTGTACGCACCGCTTTGGAACGTTTGGTACAGGAACAGTTAGTTGAGCAGGTAGGGGAAAAGGGCTTTAAGGTCCGTCAGGTGGACTGGCAGGACTGCATGGCCCTGTACGACATCCGTGAAATGGTCGAGGGCAGTGCTGCTTACATCACCGCCAACACCATCACCGACGCCCAGCTGGAACAGCTCAGGCAAACCATCTTCATGGCAAAACGCGCTAAGGAGCGGGAAGATGTTCTGGCAGTTTTCGATGCAGACAACCTATTTCATGAACTGATCGTCCATTTCAGCGGGAACAGCTATCTGATCGATATGTACAGTTCCCTGAAGATCTGGATCCGCCGGTATCAGCGCGCTTTGATTGCCGCTGGAAAGTATGACGCCGAGGCCCACAATGTGGACAAACATGCCGTCATCTACCGTGCCATTAAGAGCCGCTACTCCCTGGTCGCTAAGGCTGAGATGACCAATCACTTACATCACATCTACCGGGTCCTGTTTGATGGCGGACTGGTTACCTGCTCTCCCGCAAAAAACGAGGGATGCTAAATGGAAAAGAATGAAAAAAGCCTGTTTGTCCCCGCGCAGGATGCCGCTGCCCTGCGTCAACAGGTCTACGACTACATCCTGCGCCAGATTATTGAGGTGCAGCTGGAGCCCGGTGAACGAATTAACGTCACAAAGATTGCCGAGCAGCTGGGTGTCAGCCGCACGCCCATCCGTTCCGCCATGGACCAGTTGGTGGAAGACGGACTGATCAAGCGTGTCAGTGACCGTGGCTATCAGGTCACCCCCATCGGCATGGCCGACTGCTTCGACCTGTGCGACGCCCGTAAGATCTTGGAGGGCACCGCCGCCGCCATGGCCGCCAACAACATCACCCCCGCCGCCTTGGAGATTCTGGAGCGCAGCATTATTGACGCCAAGGAGTGCCTGGGACGCCAGGGCTTCGATGACTTTGCCGAGCAGGACACGATTTTCCACGAAACGCTGCTGCGGGCCGCGAACAATCGCTATCTTCTGCAGGTCTACGAGCCCATCAAGATTCGCATCAACCGCTACCGCTATATTATCTCTACCTACTGTCGCAGCACGGCAGAACAGGACACCAGCCACGCCGTGGCCAAGCACACCTGCATTTTCCGCGCCGTTAAAAACCGTTACAGCTCAGTGGCACAGAACGAGATGGAGGAACACATTGCCTATACCTACCGCACCTTATTTGACTTGGGCTCGTTTATCAATAAGCAGCGTCAGAATTGACCCCCACAAGATACTGAACCCCGGATACGGCAGTTTACCTGCTGCACCCGGGGTCTTTTTTACTCAAATACAGCTTTGGCTTCCTTGACCAGATGCAGATACGATGACAGCATTAGATTTACGTCGATGCCGCAGGCGCATCCGTGGAAACCCATCTTGATAAAACGCTTCGCCAAAGCGGTATTGGGTGCATAAATCAGGCAGAACTTTCCGTGTGCCCGGCAGGCGTCCACCACACGCTGGAACGCGGCATTTACATCCGGGTCATCAAACTGGCCGGGCTTGCCCAAAGCGATGGACAGGTCACACGGGCCGATGAAGATACCGTCCACACCATCCATGGCCGTAATCTCCTCAATGGACTCCAAACACTCGCAAGTCTCGCACATGGGAATCATCAAGGTCTCCCGGTTGTGCTGCGCCCAGTGCTCGGGCAGGGGCAGGGTGTTCATGCCGAAGTCTGAGCCGCGGCCCATGGCCATCCCCCGGTTTCCCATGGGGGGATACTTGCTGTATTCCACCAGCTTTTTGACATCCTCCACACCACCCACGGCGGGGACGATCAAACCTTTAGCCCCCACATCCAGTAACTTGAGCACGGAGGGGCGGGAAATCTCCTTGACGCGCACGAAAGGGGTCAGGTCTCTGGCCTCCGCTGCCCGAATCATGTCGGTGGCCGTCTCCACACCTATGGGAGAATGCTCCTTGTCAATGATGACGTAATCCATTCCGGCCAGGCCGATAGTCTCCATGACCAAGCTGCTTCCGCTATGGAAAAAGGTGCCCAGTACAGGTTCGCCGCGCGTCAGCTTCTCCAGCACCAGATTTTTCTTCATGTAGTTTCATCCTTTCAACAGTCTCTGTGTGAGGCTCTTTTCTGAGCATATTGTAATAAGTTTGCTT
The DNA here is from genome assembly GCA_051867655.1 of Oscillospiraceae bacterium. Taxonomy (GTDB): domain Bacteria; phylum Bacillota; class Clostridia; order Oscillospirales; family Oscillospiraceae; genus JAJPXI01. Next base: position 106,874 of record JBJDYV010000020.1, on the reverse strand, counting down.
TCAGTGTGTCAATTTGTATGCACAGTGCCCGCAAAACCGGGAAAAATGGTTTTTCTCCGTTGGGAAAATCAAGCTGGACGTGTTCTGTGCAACATTATAAGAGCAATTTTTTGTGGGATCGCTGCAAAACATTTTTTTCACTTTGGCCCCTTTGATTGTCCTTCAAAAGAACACAAGGAGGGTAAATCGGGGCAAAGCGCACAAGTTTTGACCCGCTTTCTTCTTCCCCTCTATAATGGTCATACTGAAATACCGTCGCTAAGGCGAAGAAAGGATGACCATCATGGCTGCTAATGAACGTGTTACCCGTCTGCGGGAACGGATGCTGGTCACGCCCGCCATCTGTGTGGAGCGCGCCTACTACATGACCAAGTCTTATCAAAAGACCGAGAACCTGCCCACCGTCCTGCGCCGTGCCTATGCCCTGTCCGACATTCTGGACAATATGACCATCCGCATCGAGGAGGGAGAACTAATCGCCGGTTGGCAGACCAGCAAAGAGCGCGGCGGTGCCCTGCTCATTGAAATGCGCTCCGATTGGATCATGGAGGAGCTGGACACCGTACAGGATCGGGAGTGGGACAAATACCAGCCCCTAAGTGAGGAAGAAAAGGCCATGATCCGAGAGATTGTGCCCTATTGGCAGGGCAGGACTCTATCCGACTACTGGATTGGCGCAGTGCCCTCTTGGGCCGCCAAACTGGAAAATGTGCTGCAGACCGGCGGTTTCTGCCGCAACGGCCACCATCAGGCCCACTCCGTGGCCGATTACGAGTCCATCCTGAAGTACGGACTGCGCACCTCCCTGGACCAGGTGGAGAAAAAGCTGGCCAGCACCGATCCCTTCACCCCGGAGGACCTGGACCGTTATCATTTTTACCAGAGCGTGAAGGTCGTCCAAGAGGCCGTTATCCGCCACGCCAACCGCTACGCCGATCTGGCAGAAGATATGGCTCAGCATGAAAGCGACCCCGTTCGCAAGTCTGAACTGGAAGAGATCGCCGCCAACTGTCGCCGGGTGCCTGAACATCCTGCCCGCACTTTCCGTGAGGCTGTACAATCCATCTGGCTAGTCTTTGTCCCCCTGATGATCGAGTGCTGGGGTGCCGGCATGTCTTTGGGGCGTGTCGACCAGTATCTGCTGCCCTTCTATCAGGCCGACCTTGCCGCCGGGCGCATCACCCGGGAGGAGGCGCTGGAGCTGGCCTCCCTACTGCTGATCAAGCTGAATGCCGCCATCAATCTGCAGGAGGGCTTTTTGATCGTGGCCTTCGCCGGCTATCCCGTCATGCAGGGCCTAACGATCGGCGGTCTGACTCCCGATGGCCGGGACGCAGTCAACGAGCTAACCTACCTGTTCCTGGATGCCGAGGCCGATGTGGGCTTGACCGCCGAAGATGTGGTAGTGCGTATCAGCCGGTATAACCCCGACCAGTACGTGGTGCGCGCCTGCGAGGTGGCTCGCGACCTGCACGGCAAACTGAAGTTTGTCTCGGATGACACCACCATCCCGTCCCTGCTCCAGATGGGCACTCCCCTGGAGGACGCCCGGGACTATGTTTCCGTGGGCTGCCACAACCCCTCTATCCCCTACCGCGCCCACGACCCCAACGGCAATGTGGTCAACTGCGCCCTGATGGTGGAGTTGGCGCTGAACAACGGCGTCTTCCGCCAGACCGGCGAGCGAATCGGTGCCGAGACCGGCGACCCCCGCGCTTTCACCTCCTATGAGCAGGTGCGCGAGGCATTTCTCGAGCAGTTCCGCTATCTGATGCGCGCCACTTTCCTGTTCAAGAATGCCGATATGCAGATGTTCGGCGAACACTCCGCCTGTCCGCTGCTGTCCTCGTTCTACCCTGCGTGTCTGGAAAAGGGCATCGACATCTATCAGGGCGGCACTTATCCCCAGCTGAGCCATACCACCGGTCTGGGCGGTCTGGCAAACGTGGGTGACAGCCTGGCTGCCGTCAAGAAGGTGGTTTTTGACGACAGGAAGATCACCATGGAGCGTCTCTGCGACGCCCTGGACGCCAACTTTGAGGGCTATGACGACGTGTATTATCTGCTGAACAAGGCCCCCAAGTTCGGCAATGATGACGACTATGTAGATCTCCTGCTTCGGGACGTGCTTACCGAAATGTGTCACTTCATCAAGCAGTTCAAGATCTACAAGAACGCCCGCAATTCCTGCTCCAGCATCATCATGACCGCCAACATCCCCTACGGTGCCATCCTGGGTGCCACCCCTGACGGCCGCAAAGCCGGCGAGCCCATTGCCGAGGGCGGCATCTCCCCCCACCAGGGCCGCAACATCTCCGGCATCACCTCCACCTTCCGCTCGGTGGCCAAGCTGGACCAGGTCCTTCTGGCCAACGGCAGCATTCTGAATGTGCGCGTCTCCCCGGAGCTGGTGAAAAACGAATCCGGACTGCGCAATTTTGCCATGATGCTGCGCACCTTCTGCGAAAACGGCGGCAACCTGGTGCAGTTCAACTTCACCAGCAATGAAATGCTCCGTGAGGCGCAGAAGTTCCCCGAGAAGTACAAGGATCTGCTGGTGCGTGTGGCGACCTACAGCGCCTACTTCACCGAGCTGTCTCCCGACCTGCAGAACAACATTATCGAGCGCAGCGAGTGCGTGCGCTGAAGGAGGCCCCCCTCATGAGCCACGAAGCCCTTGTATTCCACATCATCCACGGCTCTTTCGTGGATGGCTACGGCATCCGCACCACCGTATTTCTGAAAGGCTGCCCCCTGAAGTGCATCTGGTGCTGCAACCCGGAGGGTCAATCCTTTCAGCCCGAGCTGAAAGTGACCCGGGAACACTGCAACGGCTGCGGCAACTGCGTTGCCGCTTGTCCCAAAAACGCTCTGTCCCTGGCCGGCGGCATCGTACAGGTGAACCGTGCCCTCTGCGACGGCTGCATGGAGTGTGCGGAGCACTGCTACACCGACGCCCTGGAGCCCTTTGGCGTCAAATATACCGCGCAGGAGGTTTTTGACATCATCAAGAGCGATGAGATGTTCTACAAGAACACCGGCGGCGGCGCCACCATCGGCGGCGGCGAATGCACCTGCTACCCTGACTTTATGCTGGAGCTGATCGACCTCTGCCATAAGGCAAATATCCACGTGGCGGTGGACACCTGTGGCTATACCACCTCCCCTAAAGGCAGGGAGGTGCTGATGGCCGCTGACCTGCTTCTGTTCGACATCAAGGGCATCGATCCCGTCCGCCACGAGATCAACACAGGAAAGTCCAACGATGTCATCCTGGAGAACCTGCGCATGCTCAGTGAGGCGCGCAAGCCCATGATCATCCGTATCCCTGTCATTCCCGGCTACAACGACTCCGCCGAGAACCTGAACGCCGTGGCCGACCTGCTGTCCACCCTGAAATCGGTGGAGCGGGTGGACATTCTCCCCGAGCACGAGTTCGGACGGGTGAAATATGAGCAGCTGGACATGGAATACAAGCTCAAGCCCTGCCCCGTCAGCGATGAGCGGCAGGAGACCATCCGCGTCATGTTCGAACGCCGTGGCTTCAAAGCCCAGCTGGGCGGCTGATTACTTCACCTGAATGCCCAATTAAAAATGCAGGAGGTACAATTTATGAAAGCAGCAGTTTATTATGGTCCTTATGATGTACGGATCGAGGAGCGTCCAATTCCCACCCCCGGTCCCAATCAGATGCTGGTAAAGATCGATTACTGCGGTATTTGTGGAACAGACATGGAATCCTATAAGCGAACTGGCCTGATCCCGCCCATTCGCGTGTTTGGTCACGAGAATGTTGGCACTGTTGTGGAACTGGGAGAAGGCGTTACCGGGTTTGAGGTTGGTGACCATATCCTCTGCGGCCCCCCCACCCATTGCGCCGAGGATTGCACTCCCTGTCAAAGCGGTCAAACCAACCTTTGCCTGAACGGCTTGGGCCGCACCGCCGGCATTCGTCAGTTTGACGGCGGTTACGCCGAATACATGTTGGTACACAATGTAACTCACACCATGCTTATCAAGGTGGAAGATGGCACCGACTTGAAGGAGGCTGTCCTGTTTGACGTGGTATGTGTTGCCTTTCACGGCATCCGCAGATCCAACTTTAAGCTGGGCGACAACGTTGTCGTCAGTGGTACCGGATCCATCGGCCTATCCGCCATTCGTCTGCTGAAGGCCGCAGGAGCCAACCGCATTGTGGCTCTGGGCACTACCAACTCCAAATTCGACCTGATTCGCAGCTATGGTGCCGACTATGTACTCAACCCCAACGAAACTCCTGATTTAAAGGGAGCTCTGCTGGATATCTTTGAATCCGACGTGGGCGCTGATGTTGTATTTGAATGCGCCGGCAACAACAACTCCATCGAAAACTGCATCTATCACTGCGTGAAACCCGGCGGTCAGGTCATGCTTCTGGGCACCAGCGCCGCTCCCTTGTCCGGCTTGATCCCCAACAAGTTTTCCACCCGGGAAGTGGATTTCAACACCTCCTTCGTCTACACTCCTTCTGAAGTGCGCAGTTACCTCCAAATGCTCAAAGCGGGTAAGCTGAATTTCTCCAGTATGGTGACCGATATCATTTCTCTGGACGAGTGCGTGGAAAAAGGTTTGGACCGCAAGGACCGCTCCGGTCAGTTGAAGATTCTCATCGACCCGTCTCTGTAAAGGAGGGCACCCGTAATGAATCATCCTTATCAGCGGCTGCTCTCGCCGATCCGCATCGGGGGAGTGCTTTTTCGAAACCGTATTTTCGCCGCCCCCACCGGTCTGCAGGCCTGCCAGGAAGGACTTAATGTTCCTTCCGAATCCGCCATTGCGCACTTCGCAGGGCGGGCCAAATCCGGCGCCGCCTGTGTCACCTGCGGCGGAGCCAGTATCCTTCCTCTGGCCCCCAACAGCACCAACTGGGATATCTACGATCTCCGCTCAGTAAACGCCTTGGGCAGGCTGGCACGTCAAATCCATTTTTACGGTGCCAAAGCTTCCATGGAGCTGGGTATTTCCGGTGTAGTAAATGAAGGTCTGGTGGTCAGCGAGGGTGCTCCCACCATCTGGGGCGCACCCGGCAAAGAAATGACGCTTGACGATATTCATCGAATCACACAAGCCTATGTCAAAGGCGCCCAAGTTATGCTGCAGGCAGGTTTCGACATGATCCTGCTCCATTTCGGCCATGGCCTGCAAGTCGGCCAGTTCCTCTCCCCTCTGACGAACCGCCGCACCGGTGAATACGGCGGAAGCCTTGAAAACCGAGCCCGCTTTGCCATCGAGATTATTGACGCTATCCGTGCCGCTGTGGGGCGGAAATTACTTATTGAAGTCCGCATCAGCGGAACCGAGTATGAACCGGGCGGCATCCAGATTGATGAAGCCATCGAGTTTGCCCGTATGATCCAGAACAAAATTGATTTGATACAAATCTCCGCCGGCATGCACAACCCCAAGTGGATGACCACCACTCATCCCTGCGGTTTTCTCCCTTCTATTCCCAACGTGTATCTGGCTGAGCAGGTCAAAAAAGCAGGTCTTACAATCCCTGTGGCTACAGTAGGCGGCATTCAAGACCTGGATGAAGCCGAGGGTATCCTGGCTGACGGCAAGGCCGATGTGCTGACCGTGGCTCGCGGCCTCATCGCCGATGAGGATTTGGTGCGAAAAGCTTATGAAAACCGTCCCGACGATGTGGTGCCCTGCGTCAAGTGCATGCGCTGCCACGACAGCGTGGTGTACGAGCGGCAGTTTACTTGCACAGTCAATCCGCTGGTGGGGCTGGAAGCAAACATTCAAAGATTAACTGATTCCTCGCCTTGTGCTAAAAAAATTGCTGTAGTGGGCGGAGGCCCTGCCGGCATGGAGGCCGCTTTGATTTCCTCCCGCCGTGGGCACGACGTGACCCTTTATGAGCAGAGTCCCGCGCTGGGCGGCGCCCTGAAATTCGCCGACTACGTCCCGTTCAAGTACCCTCTTAAGAATTTTAAGAACTATCTGGTCCACCAGGTGGAAAAATCCAATGTGAATGTTCTGATAAACACCACCGCCACCGCCGCATTGCTTGAGGCAGAATGCTATGACGCAGTTCTGGTCGCGGTAGGCGCTGCTCCTATCGTCCCCCCGATTCCAGGCTTGGATCGTGCTATTCCCGCCACAGCTTTGTACGGAAAAGAAGACACGGTTTCCGGAAAAGTAGTGGTCATTGGAGGCGGGCAGGTGGGCTGTGAGACTGCTCTTCACTTGGCCCGCTTGGGCAAAGATGTTACTATTGTAGAGATGTGTGACCGTCTGGCTCCTGATGCATCCCCCACACACCGCGCCGAGTTGATGCAAGAAATGGAGAAAACGCTCAATTTGAAAATTGCCGTCAATCTACGCTGTACGCAGGTGACTGACAGCACCGTGGAAGGCCAGACAATTGACGGCTCCATCCGTTCCTTACCTGCCGACGCCGTTGTCCTTGCTGCCGGCATGCGCGCTCGCACCGATGTGGTGGATGCGTTGCTGTACACTGCCCCGTATGTGTTCCCCATCGGCGACTGCGTCCGCGCCGCCACTGTGGAGCAGGCCATGCAGGCGGCCTATACCGCCGCCCACTGTCTTTAAGTTCCTGAAAAAGCACGCCTTTCGTAAACAAAACCCAGCTATTTTCGACATGTTGTATTAATTTTGACACATTGGTTCTGCTTCCGCTATACTTCATTTAAAGCAGGTGGTTTCAATGTTAAGCAACATTAGCAAGGAGGTATGTCACCGGTGAAATTTATTCGATGGTTAGACAAGAACTTTGAGGTCTTCCTGATGTCCGTTCTTCTGGTCGTATTAACTTTGATTATGTTCGTTCAGGTTATCATGCGTTACGGCCTCAACAACTCCCTGACTTGGGCCGAGGAAGCCTGCCGTTATGTGTTCATCTGGTTCTCCTGCTTCAGCCTTGCCTACTGCGTCAGCCAGAACAACCATCTGCGCATTGATATGCTGGAGAACGTGGTTCCCAAGCCAATCAAGATCGCTATGGAAACATTGTCCACTGTGCTGCAGTCCTTCTTTGCCATTATGCTGATTATCGGCGGTCCCGGACTTTTCCTGCGTGCCGCAGCCAATGGCCAGACCAGCACCTCGATGCGTATGCCTATGCAGTATGTCTACGTCTCTCTGTTTGTGGGCTCTATTCTAATGATGTTGCGCATCATTGAGGTAACGATCAAAAAATTTCTGGCAGCCAAAAAGAGAGGTGAGGAAGCATGAGCACCACAACTGTTGCCCTGATCCTGCTGGCTATTTTCCTAATCATCCTGTTCAGCGGAACTCCCATTGGCATCTCTCTTGCAGCCATATGCTTTATCGCCGGCTTTGCGGTTGATTCTTTGTCCGTCACCCCCACATATGTATACCGCCTGATTATCAGCGCCTTTGACAACTATGTTATTCTGGCGGTCCCGATGTTCGTTCTGTCCGGAGTCATCATGGCAAGGGGAGGCATTTCCAGACGACTGTTCGACTTTTTCTCCTTCTTCATCGGCAAGGTTCCCGCCGGTATGCCGATGTGCGTGGTCGTCACCTGCCTGTTCTATGGTGCCATCTCCGGCTCCGCCCCTGCCACTGTGGCCGCTGTCGGCGCTATGACCATTCCAATCCTGACCAAGCTTGGTTACAACCGCTTGTTTGCCACTTCCCTGGTGGTAGTAGCCGGTGGTTTGGGTGTCATCATCCCCCCCAGTATTCCCTTTGTTCTCTATGGTCTGGCCTCCAACGAGTCAATCGGCGACATGTTTCTGGCCGGCGTTCTCCCCGGCATTCTCATCGCGCTGTTTCTGATGGCCTACTGTTTCATCTATTGCAAGCGTCATGGTGAAGACCGCCAGCTGATCGATGAGAATTATAAGGCTCTGCGTTCTAAAGGCTTGTGGAAGATTCTCAAGGAGAGCTTCTGGGCTCTTCTGACCCCCGTAATCATTTTGGGCGGTATCTACGGCGGTGTCGCCACTCCCACAGAGGTTTCTGCCATCTCTGTAGTTTATGCCGCATTTGTCAGCATTTTTATTTATAAGGATTTGAAGATCCGCGAGATTCCCGCCTGTCTAAAGGAATCCATTGCCTCTACCGCCCCCGCTATGCTGGTGGTCGGCATGGCCGTGGTGTTCGGCAAGATCCTGGCTCTCATGCAGGTGCCTCAGATGGTCGCCACCGGCCTGACCTCCGCCTTCAGCAGCCGCATTGCCATTATCCTCGTCATCAACCTAATCTTGCTGGTTTCCGGTATGCTGATGGACACCGTCTCCTGCATTATGATCTTGACTCCCATCTTTATTCCTATCGCGAATGCAATCGGCATGAACTTGGTCCACCTGGGCATCATTATGGTCGTCAACCTGGCTATTGGTTTTGTGACGCCTCCCGTCGGTGCCAACCTCTATGTTGGCAGTTCGATGACCGGAATCCCTGTACTTTCTATCGCACGCAAAGCGATCCCTTTGTTGATCTTTTTCTTCTTCGCGCTACTCGTTATCACGTTTGTGCCCCAGCTTAGCCTTGCGCTAGTGGGCTAAATAACATGTTATCTATTTAAGGAGGAGAAATCATGAAAAAGCGTCTACTTGCCCTACTCTGTTCCACAGCTATGCTACTGTCTCTCGTCACAGCGTGCTCCGGCGGTTCTGACAAGGACACCGGCAGCAACACCGGCAACAACACCGGCAACAGCGGCAGTTCCAACGCCGGTACTTCCGACTCCCCCAGTACCGCAGCTCCCGGCAACACTACTTCTGATGAGAAATTCGTGCTCATCAGCGGCGCTTCCGCAAACGAAGATGCCGACTACTACAACACGCCTTTCAAGAAGATCATCGAGGAGACCTCCGGTGGTCGCATTACCGTGGAAGTTTATAACAATGCCACGTTGGGCACCGAATACGAGATGGTCGAGGGTGTACAGTTCGGCGACTATCAGATGACCTTCTCCGCCACTGCTGTGCAGGCAAACTTTGTTCCTGCTGCCGCAGTTCTGGACATTCCCTTTCTGTTCGACAACATGGAAGATCTGAGGGAAGCCGCTTTTGGCGACTTTTACGATGCGCTTGCGAAGGAATATGAGGCGAGCGGCTATCACCTGTTAGGCTTCGGCACCCAAGGTTTCCGTCAGACCACCTCCAACAAGCCCATCTATACTCTGGACGATCTGAAGGGTTTGAAAATTCGCACCATGGAAACTCCCTATCACATTGCCACCTGGCAAGCTCTGGGCTGTAACCCCACTCCCATCGCCTTCTCCGAACTGTACCTAGCCCTCCAGCAGGGCACTGTGGATGCCCAGGAAAATCCCTACGAGAACATCGTCATTGCTAAACTGTATGAGCAGCAGGATTATGTGATCGAAACCAACCATATCGCCCTTCTGATTGGTTGGGTCATGAACAAGGATGTTTATGATTCCATGTCCCCTGAGCTGCAGGGGCTGGTAGATGACGCTGCTCGTCAGGTCCTTGAGAAAAACTGGGATGACGCCGCTGTCCGCAATGAGCAATCCCTGCAGACCATTATTGACTCCGGCACAGAGTTCATCACCCTGGATCCCGCAGTTCTTGCGGAATTCCGTGCTGCCACTGCCAAAACTGAAGAAATGGTCCGCGAAAATGTAGGCAACGATGTCGTTGATAGGTTGCTTTCCACCCTGAAGTAATACGCACCGAATCTTCCAGATGTCCCCCGGGGCACTTATCCCCGTGTCCCGGGGGATTTTCTGCCGCATAGTTGTTGGAGGAATATCGTCTTGAAAAAATTTAAAGTCTTTTTAACCGATGTGACTTTTCCCATCGAGTTTCCTGCGCACGAAGTAATTATTGAACAGGGACGTGCCCACGGCCTGGAACTGGAAGTTTTCAATACAACCGAAAACACTACGGATGCCCTGATTCGGGAGGGTGCAGATGCCGATGTTGTGATCAATGCCTTCACCCCCGTTACGAAGGAATTTATCGACTCCTTACAGAAGTGCAAGCTGATCATCCGCATTGCTATCGGTGTGGATACTATTGATGTGGATGCTGCTACTGCCAAGGGTATTCGCGTGGCCAATGTACCTGATTACTGTTGGGAAGAAGTTGCCGTACATACCATGGCCTTAATCCTAAGCATCGTTCGGAACATTCCCCCCCGCAATCAGGCTCTCAAGGAGGGAGCCTGGCGTCCTCCTGAGGTAGCTTATGACTGCTACTTGCCCCGTCTTTCTAAAAAAGTTCTGGCCATCTGCGGCTTTGGCAACATTGCTCGCCAATTGGCACTGCGCGCTAAGCCCTTTATGAAAGAGATCTGGGCCTATGACCCCTATCTGTCTGACGAGGTGTTCGAACAGTACGGTGTCAAGCGTGTCCTTGATTTGGGTGATATGTGGCCCAACGCCGACATCATCTCCTTGAATCTGCCCTTAACCAAGGAAACTTATCACTTGGTCGATGCTTCCGTCTTGGCCCAGATGAAACCCACCGCCATTCTGATCAATACTGCTCGCGGAGCGGTTATTGATGAGGCTGCCCTTTGCGACGCACTGGAAAACGGTACGATCGCCGGTGCCGGTCTGGACGTGTTCGAGACCGAGCCCCTTCCCGCAGACAGTCCCCTGCGCCGCCAGAGCAAAGCTGTACTTACCGCTCACCAAGGTTCCGCTTCCGAGGAGTCACTGCCCCAGTTGATGCAGTCCGCCCTCGATGAGGTATACCGTGCTTTAAAAGATGAGCCTCTGCGAAATTGGTTCAACCGTAAAGCCATGGAGGGATAATTCTTTTCCCCCCCAACATTTGAAAGGAGTTCTTTGTTATGTCCAATAAACCTGCTTTGTTTGATCCCCGCGAGACCCAGCCCGATACCAGCCGTGCCGGCGGCCGCAGCTGGATTTTCCAAGGTGCTGCCGGGCTGACCATGCAGTACTCTGAAATCTTTTCTGACCCCATTAGCACAACTCACACTCATGATGACTACGAGCAGATCATCATGATCCTGGCGGGCAAGGCCAACTTCTGGTGCGGCGATGAGTATTACGAGCTGTCCGAAGGCTGCATCATGGTAGTTCCCCCCCATGTCCCCCACGGCATCCAGCAGCGCACCGACAGCACCGTGGATCTGAAGGTGCTGGAAATCTTCTGTCCCAAGGATCCCGCCCGTCCGCAGAGTCCCAAAGTCACCGATGTGGGCCATCTGAACTGGTAATTAAAATAACACGAGGAAGCCGGCATCGGGCTTCCTCGTGTTGTTTTTTCCGCATCCACGTAAAACAAACAAGGAGAATGCAGATGAATTTCTTGCATTTAAAGTATGCTTTGGAGATCGCGCAGGCGAAATCCATTTCAAAGGCCGCAGAAAAGCTGTACGTCAGCCAGCCTTTCTTAAGCAAAGCGATCCGGGAGCTGGAGGATGATCTTGGCTTCGCCATCTTTACAAGGACCTCCAAGGGCGTTATCCCTACCAAAAGCGGCAGTAAATTTCTGATGCATGCCCGGAGCATCCTGGATCATGTGGAGGAGGTAGAGGCTCTTTACAAGGTAACCCCCCACAAAGAGTACCGGTTTGACGTCACTGTGCCCATCGCGTGCTACATCGCGCAGGCCTTCGTGGAATTTGTGAAGGAGCTGTTGGACCGGGAGCGGGTCAGAGTAGATTACCTGGAGACCAACAGCATGACCGCCATCGACCGGGTGGTGGGGCACGACAGCAACATCGGCATTATCCGTTACGAAAACCAGTATGCGGACTACTTTCTGCGACACATCGAGAGCAAGGATCTGGTGTCGAAGGAGATCTGGCAGTTTGAGTACCGTCTGATCATGTCGCAAAGCAACCCTCTGTCCCAAAAGGAGCTGGTGCGGTCGGAAGACTTGGAAAACCTGCTGGAGATCAGCCACGGCGATCCGCTGGTCCCCTCGCTGCCGGCTTCCGTGATGACGGAGATGAAGCGCCGGGAGGCCAGCGCCCGGGAGATCGTGGTCTATGAGCGGCAAAGCCAGTTTGAACTCTTGTGTGAGATTCCCCGGACGTATATGTGGGCCTCTCCCACGCCGCAAAACATTCTGGACAATTTCTCTCTTGTGCAGAAGCGCTGTGACGCGGAGCATATCCGCTATACGGACGCCCTGATCTACCGCAAGGGCTACCGGCTGACCGGTGAGGATCAGACCTTCCTGCGCAAGGTAGAGGAGCAGGTGGAGCGGCTTCAACAGCAGTCCACCCCCTGACGTGCTATTCCGTTTTTCATAGAGCTCTATGCCGAATTGTCCCCTTCAAAACAGGCGGTACTCCCGATACAATAACCACAGAAAAATAAAGGCCGTTTCGGCCAAAGGGAGTCTGCCCATATGCCAAATGCGATCAATGTACGGGATTTCATCGTTGCCAACTATACGCTCTATGACGGCGACGGCAGCTTTTTGACCGGCCCCACCCAGCGCACCAAGAAGCTGTGGGACGAACTGAGCCAGCTGCTGGAGCAGGAGCGCAACACCCCCGGCCGCGTCCTGGACGCGGACACAAAAACCATCTCCACCATCACCGCCCATGAGGCCGGATACATCGACAAGGATCTGGAGCAGATCGTGGGCCTGCAGACGGACAAGCCCCTGAAGCGCGCCATCATGCCCTACGGCGGCCTGCGCACAGTGGAGCAGTCCCTGGAGGAGCACGGCTACCACCTGGACCCCGAGGTGAAGAAGATCTTCCAGTACCGCAAGACCCACAATGAAAGCGTCTTCGATGTCTACACCCCCGAGATCCGCGCCGCCCGCAGCAATAAGCTGCTGACCGGCCTGCCCGACGCCTACGGCCGCGGCCGCATCATCGGCGACTACCGCCGGGTGGCTCTGTACGGCGTGGACTTCCTGATCGAGCAGAAGCAGAAGGCCAAGGCCCAGTACGACGCCGACGATATGACCGAGGACCTGCTGCGCAAGCGGGAGGAAATCGCCGACCAGATCCGCGCCCTGGGTGAGCTGAAGGAAATGGCCGCCAAGTACGGCTTTGACATCTCCCGGCCCGCCGAGGATACCAAGGAGGCCATCCAGTGGCTCTACTTCGGCTATCTGGCCGCGGTGAAGGAGCAGAACGGCGCCGCCATGAGCCTGGGCCGCACCTCCACCTTCCTGGACGTCTACGCCGAGCGCGACCTGGCCAGCGGCAAATACACTGAGGAAGAGATCCAGGAGATGGTGGACCACTTCATCATGAAGCTGCGCATCGTCCGCTTCCTGCGCATTCTGGAGTACGATGAGTTGTACGCCGGCGACCCTGTCTGGGTCACCGAGTCCCTGGGCGGCATGTGCCTGGACGGCCGGCACATGGTCACCAAGATGACTTTCCGCTACCTCCAGACGCTCATCAACCTGGGCCCCGCGCCCGAGCCCAACCTGACCGTCCTGTGGAGCGAGCGTCTCCCTGAAAACTTCAAGAAGTTCGCCGCCGGTATCTCCATCCGCACCTCCGCCATCCAGTACGAGAATGACGACCTGATGCGTCCGGAGCTGGGCGACGACTACGGCATCGCCTGCTGCGTGTCCCCCATGCGCATCGGCAAACAAATGCAGTTCTTCGGCGCCCGGGCGAACCTGGCCAAGTGCCTGCTCTACGCCATCAACGGCGGCGTGGACGAGCGCACCGGCAGGCAGGTGGCCCCCAAGTTTGCGCCCATCACCAGCGAATACCTGGATTTCGACGAGGTCATGGAGCGCTTTGACCAGATGGCCGGCTACCTGGCCAAGGTCTACATCAAGGCCCTGACCTGCATCCACTATATGCACGACAAATATGACTACGAGCGCATCGAAATGGCCCTGATGGACGAGAAGATCAAGCGCACCACCGCCTGCGGCATCGCGGGACTTTCCGTGGTGGCCGACTCCCTGTCCGCCATCAAGTACGCCAAGGTGAAGCCCATCCGCGACGAGCGGGGCATTGCCGTGGACTTTAAGATCGAGGGAGATTTCCCCAAGTACGGCAACAACGACGAGCGGGTGGATTCCCTGGCCCAGATGGTGACCACCCTGTTCATAAACAAGCTGCGCCAGCACAAGACCTATCGCCACAGCATCCCCACCCAGTCCATCCTGACCATTACGTCCAACGTGGTGTACGGCAAGAACACCGGCACCACCCCCGACGGACGCAAGGCCGGCGTACCCCTGGCCCCCGGCGCCAATCCCATGCACGGCCGGGACACCAACGGCGCTCTCGCCTCTCTGCTGTCGGTGGCCAAGATTCCCTTCGAGGACGCCCAAGACGGCATTTCCTACACCTTCTCCATGTGCCCCTCCGCCCTGGGCAAGAGCCAGGAGGCGCGGGAGAACAACCTGATCGCGCTGCTGGACGCCTACATGGGCCAGACCGGCCAGCACCTGAACGTGAACGTGCTGGACCGTGAGACCCTGCTGGACGCCATGGACCACCCCGAGAAATACCCCCAGCTGACCATCCGGGTCTCCGGCTACGCGGTGAACTTCGTCAAGCTCAGCCGGGAGCAGCAGCTGGACGTCATCAGCCGCACCTTCCACGAGGCGCTGTAACATGGCGGTAAGCGGTCTTGTCCACTCTCTGGAGTCCTTCGGCGCGGTGGACGGCCCCGGTATCCGCTTTGTGGTGTTCTTCCAGGGCTGTCCCCTGCGGTGCATCTTCTGCCACAACCCGGACTCCTGGGCCTTTGGCCAGGGAACACAGATGGAGGTGGAAGAGCTGGTTTCCAAAATCACGGCCCTGCGCCCGTTCTATCAAAAGGGCGGCGTCACCCTCAGCGGCGGGGAGCCGCTGGCCCAGCCGGAATTCGCGGCGGCGCTGTTAAAAAGGTTGAAAGCGGAGGGCTTCCACACCGCCGTGGACACCGCAGGGTCCATCCCGCTGGAAAAGTGTCAGGAGGCCGTTGATTCCGCGGACTTGCTTTTGCTGGACATCAAGGCATTTGACCCCGAGCTATGCCGAACTGTCACTGGGCAGGACGGGCGGGAGGCCAAGCGGCTGCTGGACTACTGCCAGGAAAAGGGCAAACCCGTCTGGGTCCGTCATGTGCTGGTGCCCGGCTGCACGCTGGAGGCCGCCTCGTTGATCGCGCTGGCCGACTACCTGCGGCCCTACACCTGTATCGAGCGCGTGGAACTGTTGCCCTTCCACCAGCTGGGCAGCCACAAGTGGAAGTTGCTGAACACCCTTTATTCTCTGGAACATGTCCAACCTCCGTCTCCCTCGGAAGTGACCAGCGCCAAAGAAATTTTCGAATCCTACGGATTGAATGTGTTCTGATTTGCCGTATATCTTCTTTCGCTTTTTCACCTTCACCACCTATATATAGCAAAGGGCCTTGAAGTTTGCTTCAAGGCCCTTTGCCATATACGGGACCATCCGGTGCCGCGCGGCAGCATCCGCCACAACAAGGACAATGCATTCTATTATCATCAAGTCAGCTGACAGAAACTCTATAGCTCCCGAATCGTATAATTCAACTTCGCTGCGGACAAATCAGTTGCAAAGTTATACGGAGACAGCACCTGCACCTTTTCCCCCGCAGATATCTGCGCACAGTCTCGTCAACCAAGACTCCTTTTGTTTTGCACATTCTTCGCTCATGCACATGAGTAAGAAACTACAGTTGGTTGGATGCCAGGGTGGACGAAGTTGAAACACAAATCAAGGAGTGCATCTGGGAAATTGACCTGCCGTGCCTTTCTTTGCCGGGTATTGGGGAGCTATCCGCTGCTGTCATCCTCTCTGAGTTTGGCTGCTTCAGCAAATTTGACAGCCCATCTAAGATGCTCACCTTTGCCGGCCTGCAGCCCGGCTATTTCCAATCGGGACAGTCTGAGTTTACAGGTCACATGGTCAGCTCGGCTCCTCCCAGTTCAGATACGCTCTCATGAACTGTTGTTTGCCGCTGGTTACCAACGAATCGGTCTTTGCCGAATACTATGCAAAGATGCGGGCCGAAGGCAAAACGCACCAAGTGGCCATAACTCACGTTGCCAAGAAACTGCTGCGGGCAATCTATACCCTCCAGGCGAAAAACATCCGCTATGGCCCGGCATTGATCCGCTAATCTCTATCCTATCTTTCAGGCTCTCCTCGGAGTGTCTGGCTTTGTGTGCCTTTTTCGCTTTCTGAACTTTTTCTCCTCAGAGGCTTGACTTTTTATAGTTAATCACCCCATTCCTTCTGAACAAGCATTTGAGTTCATAGAATAAAGCAGCTCAGAATAGGAGGGTTCTTATGAAACTATTTCTCTTTAAGCGCAAGCTCTTGACCCTAGTCGCCTGTCTGCTCTGCGCTGCCGCCATGTTTTACATCGTCAACCACCCTGCCGTGATCGGCGCCGCCGCCACCACCCGCCAACTGCCCATTTACTGCGTCCAACGGGATCAGAAGGTGGTATCCCTGTCCTTTGACGCGGCATGGGGAAACGAGGACACCCAGCAACTCATCGACATTCTGGGAAAATATAATATTAAGGTGACCTTCTTCGTGGTCGGCGCGTGGGTGGACAAATACCCCGAGTCCGTAAAGGCCCTCGCTGACGCAGGGCACGAGGTCATGAACCACTCCAACGACCACGCCCACTTCAACTCCCTCTCCGCCGAAGAGATTGTGGCCAACATCAACGCCTGCAGTGATAAGATCGAGGCGATCACCGGCGTACGCCCCACCTTGTTTCGCCCGCCCTACGGCGAATATGACGACCATGTGATCACCACCGTGCGCGGCATGGGGATGGAACCCATTCAGTGGGACGTGGACAGTCTGGACTGGAAGGAGCTGCCCGCCAGCGAGATCACCCAGCGGGTAACCAGCAAGGTGCAGCCCGGCTCCATCGTCCTGTTCCACAACGCCGCTCTGCACACCCCAGAGGCCCTGCCGGGCATCATCGAGGCACTGCTGCAGGAGGGCTACTCCTTCGTCCCTATTTCCCAGCTTCTGCTGAATTGCGAGTACACCATCGACCACACCGGCCGCCAGTGCCCGGCAAATACACAGTAACACATCCCTCAGGCCAATAGATCACATCTCCCCCTTTAACGGATCTTCCCAAAAACAAAGGCCCCGACCATTTCAGAAATCTTAATACAATCCCGGCGAATTTGGATAGACCAAACTCGCCGGGATTTTCTGCATAAAACGGGGCTACGGAGAATCTCTGCGCCTAATGCCCAATAGCCAATTTTTTCAAGACTATTAAATACTCCATAGCCAGCGCCCCGGGGATAAACCCTATACTGCACGCTTCTCTCTGCGGCCTACCCCCAGTAAGTCAGAGTTTTTAGGGATTAAGCAAATCAAATGGTCTATGAAATGATATATACGATCCAGCATATACGGATCTCAAGTATGTATCTGAATTAACCGAAGGTTTTGATATTCAGAAAGCTATACCCACTCCGAAGCATCGGAGTGGGCAGCCTTTTGGTATTCCATTAACTAATTGGCGGACTGAATTCTCACTGTCCATTCTCATGTAAAACACGAATCAGATGTTTTCATTTCGTCAAGAGGCAGGAGAGCTTCACTCCTTGGCAGGGTCGGAGATCCTCGTGTACAGAATACTTTTCTCAACCAAAAACATGATCACCATTGGGATCGCGGACGCAAAAAACAGGCAGCTGGCCAGCACGCCTTGCCCGGAAACACCGCCGTCTTTGCACATGTACACCAGCGCGCCTATACAGGCAAGCGTTTGAAATATAGCGGCCCCCAATGACGTGCGCTTCAATGCAAAGGATGACCGATTGTGGTCCGCGGATGACATCTCCTGTCCCACGGACATATAGGTAATAAACGCCGCCATGATCCGAAACATGCAGATCAGCACAATGATTTCAGGCACCACGACATACCAGACGTTATTTGCTTTAAGGCCCTGTGCCGCTGCCGCCAGGAAAAGAGCTGCCGAGGCCAGAAAGAGGCAAATATAGAGGGCGCGGACCTGCACACGCTGCTTTTTCGGCAGCTCCTGACGGTAATAGCCCTGATCCAGCTTACTGAACAGACTGACCCAGCTGCTCCCGTCCAACCCGGAATTTCTTTCGTGATCCATCGCTCCCCTGCCCCTTTATCCGCCTTACGGCCTGTGCTGCTCGAAAAGCCAATCGCGCAGCGCTTCGATCGCGTACGCGACACGCCAGCTGTTTATATGATGTGTTTCTCCGTTCGGTTCGACCCCGTCCGGGATGACCGTATTACCCTCGAACCACGTGTAATGGATATGATGTCCGTCTCCGGAAAGCTCTTTTACGATCCGGTTCATGGACGGCATATCGGTCGCGTCCAGGGTCGCCCGGACGACCGTCTCTCCGGCTTCTTCCAACGCTGCCGTAATTTCGTTCATTCCGGGGAAGGCCTTGCGGTCGCCGGAGGAAACGCAGATCCAGAAGTTGTTTTTCTTAGCCGCGGCGATCCTGCTTGAATCCCACTGACCGCCGATCAGCAGGCAGCCGCCGTAAAGCTCCGGATCTCGTATATTAAGTTCGCACGCGGTCATGCACCCCATGGACTGACCCGTTCCGTAAACGCGCTTTTGATCGATGGGGTATACCTCCATGATGTGCCTGACCAGCTCATACGCCGCATCGACCTCCCAGGTACAGCTGAAGTCGTCCTGCACGATGGAATCCGGGCCGTGAAACTGCGGGGCAAGGACAAAGCATGGGTGTTTGGCCTGCTCCTCCGGCGTCGCCCATACCGTCGCGCCCAGGCCCTGCGCCAACGCCACACCCATGTCCTGGGACAACATGCCGGCGTCCGTAATAAAGTATACCAGCGGATACTCCCGGCCCGGTTCCAGCTGATTCGGCACAAACAAATTATAATCGACTTTCCTGCCATCCGCAAGATGATAGGTGCATACTTTAAAATCGTCCGCGACCAAGTTGATGACGTCCGTACCGGAAACAGGCGCCTGTGCCGGGTACTCCGCCCCGTCCGCCGTTTTGACGGTCCCGACCTGAGAGACGACCGGTCTGGGCGTTATGATATGAGCGATACTGCCCACTCCTCCGTCCGTGCGGGGACACGTCACGACCGTCTTACAGCCCGGATCATACCGGTCAAGCTCCAGGATCACGTATGGACCCTTCCCGGTGTTTATTCTTGCCGCGCTGCCGCTGCAGTAAAGATCCACAATCGTTCTTCCCTCGACCCGGAACTTGTCCGGACTAAGGCTGTTGGGGTCCATATCGGTATCATATTCCACCGCGGCGGCGATCGTTTTCTGCCCCTCTCCAAAGACTTCGGTGATCGCAGTCACCTTTACAATGTGTGTATTGTCCAATGAAAATCTCTCCTTTACACAAAAGCTGCTACTCCGCTTTCACTTCGTTCAACAGGTTGAGGATGTCCTCCAGGAACTGTTCCGCAGAGCCTTTTGCAAAGCGTGAATTCATAGCCTGAAACGTAATGCTGTCATACATGTCGCGCTCCGGCATATACTTTGCTCCACCGTTCACAAACGTCATCAATCCGGTTCTTTCATACGGCGAACGCGCCTTCAACTCCATCTCCGTGCGCACGCAGAGCTCCGGCTTCACCCCGACGATGGCGGCGTCGCCGATCTGCAGCACTTCGACCGGCGTCGTCACATCCTCTGCGGGAAGGAAGTCATAGCTTCTGCACGGGCGGATGGAGCGCATGTCGGGGATGACCTGGCCGGAATAGGCAAAACTGCGGTGGGCGCATTTCAGCGGGGCGGTCAGTTCTCTGCACACGAGGCTTTCCGCGACGCGGACAACTTCCTGCCCCAGCCGCTCGCCGAGCAGCTCCACAAGCAGGTATCCCGCTTCGTGCAGGTCGGCCGTGCGGGCAATGCCGCCCTTGCCCCGCACCGTCCGCAGGGCTTTGAGCCCCGGTGCCTGATCCCCTCCGGCGCCCAGCAGGTACATGGCGACCGTGTCACCGCCGAATTCCCGCTCTACAAACGCCGTCGCCGAACCGGAGAGGTCCCCGCAGACCAGCCTTTCCCCGGTACTCGTTTTCGAGCCGTCCATGACGGAGCACTGGGCATTGTACGGAAACAAGACCGCGATGGTCCCGCCGCTTACATCCTCGAATTTGTACACCAGTACGGACGGATCGGCCGGCGCATGATCGCCGCTTCCCAGCCACATTCCCTTGTCGGTGGAAATGTTCCGGTTCACATTGATCCGGCATGTCCCCGCGCCGGCGGCAAACCTTGCCTCCCGCAGCGAGCCTGCCGCCTGCTCCAGCGCTGCCTGCAGCGCGTTGACCACCGTCTCATGCAGGATGTCAAATCGCACTCGGTCCGCTTCCGGAGCGTCGGCAGCAGGCCTGAACAGGTGCGGCGTCTCCAGACAGTGGGTTACGCAGACCCACACATTTTCTTCGGGCACCCCCGCTCCGGCGGAAATCAACCGTTTAAAGGCGTCCACATCATCATTGACCGAAACAAGCTCAAAATTTGCCAATGCAAACGATGTGTCCCCGCTTTTCAGGATCAGGACCCGGACATGAGGATCATCGTGCACGCCGGTATAGTTCTCACCCAAAGTGGGAAACGCGCTCTCCGGAAACGAGATCGCGGCCGATCCCGCACCGGCAAAAAGGGTATACTTCTGCTCGTTCAACATGAATTCTTCCTTCTTCAAACCGTATGTCTTACGGGCAGGCGTTGATCTCCGCCACCCTGCAGCAGGAGACGAAATGTCCCGGCATGGTCTCACGCAGCTCCTGAGGCTGACTGCAAGCCTGCGACGCGTACGGGCACCGGGAGGCAAAGCGGCAGCCGGGTTTGGGATTGATCGGAGAAGCCAGCTCCCCTTGGATCAGGATCTGTTCCTTCTGATTGTGGATGTCCACCGAGGGAATGGCGGAAAGCAGGGCTTTTGTATACGGATGCAGCGGATTCCTGAACAGCTCATCGGATGCGCAGGTCTCCACGAGCTGGCCCAGATACATGACGCTGATCTCATCGGAAATATGATGCACGACCGACAGGTCGTGGGTCACGAACATGTAGGTCAGACCGTATTCGCTCTGCAGGTCCTGCAGCAGGTTGATGACCTGCGCCTGAATGGAAACATCCAGCGCGGACACCGGTTCATCGCAGACGATGAATTTCGGATTCGTGGCCAGCGCGCGGCCGATGCACACTCTCTGCCGCCTTCCGCCGTCCATCTCATGGGGATAGGCCATACGGAAGCGCCGGGCGATGCCCACCAGATCCATGACCCGCCTGACTTCGTCCCGGATCTCCGCCTTGCTGTACTTTTTGGAGAGCACCAGCGGCTCCTTGATCGTATCCTCCACGGTCATGCGCGGATTGAGCGAGGAATACGGGTCCTGGAAAATGATCTGCATGTTCTGGCGCAGCTCTTTGAGCTTCCTGGCATTGACGGTGGTGATGTCCTCCCCGTCAAAGAAGATCTGGCCGCCCGTGCTCTCATGC
The DNA here is from genome assembly GCA_051867655.1 of Oscillospiraceae bacterium. Taxonomy (GTDB): domain Bacteria; phylum Bacillota; class Clostridia; order Oscillospirales; family Oscillospiraceae; genus JAJPXI01. The sequence continues at coordinate 85,474 of JBJDYV010000020.1, read as the reverse complement.
AGATGGATGATCGTGCGTCCCAGAGTCGATTTCCCGCAGCCGGATTCTCCGACGACGCCCATTGTCTTTCCCCGTTCAAACTTCAGCGACACATCATCCACAGCGTGGAGCAAGCCGCGGGGGTGGTTGAAGTACTTCTTCAACCCCTTGATTTCTACAAGAGCAGCCACGCTTATGCCTCCTTTCCGTCCCGGATCATGCCGGTATGGATACAGCTGCAGGTATGTGTTCCGCCCAGGTGAACGGGGTCGATGGTACCCCGGGTACAGTCCGCGGCCGCATACGGGCAGCGGGGCGCGAATGCGCACCCCTCCACCGCCACGGACGGATCGACCGGACTGCCCTTGATGGGGACGAGGCGCGTATTGCTGCGGCTGATATCCGGAAGCGCGCCGAACAGCCCCTTGGTATACGGATGGCTGCAGTGATCAAAGATCTCTTCCCGGCTGCCGTACTCGACAATCTTCCCCGCATAGACCACCGCCACATAGTCGCATGTCCCCGCGACAATTCCCAGATCATGGGTGATCAGGATCATGGACGTGCCATGCTCCTCCTTCAGGCGCTTCATCATGTTCAGCACCTGGGCCTGAATGGTCACGTCAAGGGCCGTTGTCGGCTCGTCCGCCAGCAGAAGTTCCGGGCTGCAGGCCAGCGCCATGGCAATGACGATCCGCTGCTTCATACCGCCGGAAAACTGATGGGGATACTCGCGAAAGCGGTCCTCACTGATCCCGACCATTCCCAGCATCTCAGCGGCTTTATCCTTCGCCGCCGCCCAGCTGATGCCCTCGTGGAATTTCACGACCTCAGCCACCTGCTTGCCCACCCGCATGACGGGGTTGAGCGCCGTCATAGGGTCCTGGAACACCATGGAGATCTTGCTGCCGCGCACGGAGCGCATGCGCTCTTCTTTGACCTGCATCAGGTCCTCGCCGTCCAGCAGGACCTGCCCGCTGCAAATCTTTGCGGGCGGTTGGGGAAGAATGCGGAGAATGGACTTTGCGATGGTCGTTTTTCCGGCGCCCGTCTCCCCCACCAGGCCAAGGGTCTTGCCCCGCTCCAGGTCGAAGGAGACGCCGTTGACCGCGTGGATGATCTTCTTGTTGGAGGAATACTCCACGACCAGATCTCTGACCGAAAGGAGAAGGTCGTTCTGATTGTTGATATGGTCCATCACGTTTCTCCTTTCGTCAGTCTTTCAGTTTCGGGTCCAGCGCATCACGCAGCGCGTCGCCGACGATGTTGATGCACAGAACGGTGACCGCGATGGCAACGCCCGGGAAAATGGCCATGTACGGATAGTGCTGGAAGCATTTTCTCGTGTCGGAGAGCATGGCGCCCCATTCCGGCATGGGTGGCTGCACTCCCAGGCCCAGATAACTCAGGCTCGCCGCCTGCATGATCGTCGCGCCGATGCCTGTGGTAAAGGCGATGATCAGCGGAGAGATGGAGTTGGGCAGGACGTAGCGCATGATCTGCCGGGGCTTGGAGCAGTTGATAGAGGCCGCGGCCTCAATGTACTCCTGCTCCCGGACGGTCAGGATGGACGCGCGAAGCAGGCGGCTCATCATGGGAATGCCGCCCACGCCCATGGCGATGACCGTATTGAGAAATCCGGTCCCCAGCGCGGTACAGATAATAATGGCGAGAAGCATCGCGGGGATGGCTTCAAAGATATCCAGAAAACGCATGACGGCAAGGTCCACCTTGTTGCCGAAAAAACCGGCGACAGCACCCAGCAGGACACCGAAAAACAGGGTGAAGACCTGGGCCAGCAGGCCCAGCGCCAGAGAATAGCGGGCGCCGTAGAGAAGGCGGGAGAAGATGTCCCGGCCCAGCTGGTCGGTCCCGCACAAATGCTGGAGCGAGGGGGGCTGGTATGTATTGCCCAGATCCATCTCTTCGTACCCGTAAGGAGCGATAAAATTCGCAAAGATCGCGGCAAGCACTATGACGGCGAACACGATCAGCGCGACCAGCGCCAGCTTATTGCTGCACACGCGCTTCATCACCGCGACGAACTGGTTTTCCTTCTTACCCTCCAGTTCGTCTTCCGCCAGGATGACGCTGTTTTCAGGCATTTGCCGTCACCTTCTTTCCCCGCTTCCTGCCCTGCGACGAATATTGCGCCTTGATTCTGGGGTCGATAAAGGCGAACACCAGGTCCACCAGGATCATGACGACCGCGAACGAAAGCGCCAGCACGATGACCGTACTTCTGATCACGGGGTAGTCCAGGTTGTTGATGCCCGTGGTCAGATAGGCGCCCATGCCCGCAATGGAAAAGATGTTTTCAATCACCACCGCGCCGCCCAGGCAGCTGCCGAAGGAGGTGCCCAGGGACTGGATAACCGGGATGATGCTGTTGGGAAGGGCATGGACCAGGATGATGCGGTTCTGCTTCAGCCCCTTGGCCCGCGCCGTCGTGACATAGTCGGAACGGATCACCTCAAGCATACTTGTTCGGGTCAGGCGGGCGATCGTCGATATTCCATTCAGCGCCAGCGAGATCACAGGCAAGATCAGATATTTGATGCCGCCGAATCCGAACGCGGGCAAAAGGTGCAGCTTCAGCGAAAACAGCATGACCAGCATCAGCGCCACCCAGAACTGCGGAAGAGAAATGCCCAGGATGGTCACCAGGATACAAAAGCGGTCTGCGATACCGTTGCGGTGGGTGGCGGCGACAATGCCCAGCGGGATTCCGATGACGATCTGCAGCACCATACAGCAGACTGCCAGGAGCAGGGTCTTGGGGTAGCGCGCCATGATCTCTGTGGCAACGGGCGTTCTTGTGATATACGACTGTCCGAAGTCGAAATCAATGAAGGTCTGCTTCAAAAAGCGGCCAAACTGGACGATGAACGGATCGCGCAGGCCCAGCTCGACGCGTTTGGCCTCCAGGATCTCCTCGGTCACATTCGCGGTCCCCAAAATGATCTTCGCAGGGTCGCCCGGGACAAAGTACATAATTGTAAAGATCACCAGCGAAACGCCGAGCAGAACGGGGATCAAAAGTAAAATACGTTTGATGATATACTTTAGCATTTGCTCACCTCAATGCGTAAAACGAAGGGTCTTCTGCCTTGATATGATTCGCGGCGCTGCCCAAACAGACCACAATATCCATCTGTTGACAGCGCCGCGAATCCTATTCAATCATGTAATTCACAACTGCAGTGCGGAAAAATCAGTCCTTCAGGCTCCAATCGTAGGTGCAGCCGCCGGGATTGATGCAGTTACGGTTCTCATGCGCGATGGACGTGATCCAGTCGGCGGTCACAAAGTAATCATAGTAACCGCACAGGCCATAGATGTAGCAGTTCTCGTTGAGGTAATCGTTGAGCTTGTTCATATTTTCTTTGTTGTGGCCTTCCATGGTGCGGCACTCGTTCACCAGGTCAAAGAGGTACTGGTCAACGATGAAGGTCTGGCCGCCCTCATGGGTGTAGTAGTCGGGCAGGAGCACGTTCTGCAGCCAGGAGATCAGATAGTCGGTGGATGCGCCGTTGTCGTAGAGCAGGCCCAGATCCCAGGTGGTGGAGTCGTTGATGTAGTCCGTATAAGTATTGTTCGGCCGGGAATCAATGGTGGCGTTCAGGCCCAGACCCAGCAGGAAGCCCTGGATGGCCTCGGTCATTTCGCGCTCGTGGGAATAGGTGCCTTCCTTGATGACCAGATTCAGAGTCACGTCGCCGGGCTGCAGGCCGGTCTCCTGGGTGAACTTCGCCAGGTACTCCTTTGCGACCCCGAGATCATACTCAAAGTAACCGTCCTTGCCCCAGTCGTCGTTATAGTCGCCGTACTTGGGATTGCCGAATGCGTTGAAGCGGAAGCCGGCACCGCCCAGGACGCTCTCCACCAGCTGATCGGCATTGATCGCATAGGCAATGGCCTTGCGCAGATTGGCATTGCTGCAGGGAGAGTCATCGCTGCAGTTGTAGACCAGCATGTACGCGGGGTTCGCGATCTCTTCCACAACATTGAAGTCATCCGCGTACTCACCGCCTTCTTCGAACGCGGGCAGATCCATGGCGGAGATGGAGTTGGTCATGTCCAGTTCGCCGGTCTTCAGGCCGGTGGCGATCTGGGAAACGTCGGTCACGAACTTGAAGTTGATCACATCAACATTGGAACCATAGAGGTCGAAGGTCTCGGCCGGGTCCTGCCAGTAGGACTCCGCGCGCTCCACGGTAATGCCGGTACCGGGGGTGTACTTGACCAGCTTATAGGGGGTGGTGCCGACAGGATCCACGGCCATCTCGTCGTCGCTCGCCTCATAAGCTTTCTGAGAGACGATGTACGTCTCGATCCACACATTGCACAGGTCGCCGTCGTTCGGAACCGTCTTGAAGGTCCAGCGGACCACATACTCGTCGATCGCCTCGACGCTCTCGATCACGCCCAGACGGCCGGCGTGGAAGCCCATGTCGATGTCGGTCTGGTAGCTGAACACGACGTCGGAAGCAGTAATGTGGTTTCCGGCGGTATCGTACACGTTGTCACGGATGGTCATGTCAAAGGTGCGCTCGTCCACCTGTTCATAGGACTTCATGATGATGCCGACCATCTCGCCGCCCAGGCCGTCGGTTTCGACCAGGTGCTGAAAGATGGAACCCAGAGTGTTGATACGTCCGAGATTGTTGCCCACCCAGGGAGACAGAGAGCCGGGATCTGCACCGACAGCAACATTGACAACCGTCTTTCCGTCTTTGGAAGCGGAGCCTTTGTCGCCGCCGCAGCCCGCGAGCAGACCGACGCAAAGTGCAAGAGCCAACAACATTGCAAGAATCTTTTTCATTTTTTTACCTCCCAAAATTTATTAATACAGACACTGCGTGTCTATATTACAAAATTGATACAGGAGAATCCTTGTCGGGGATTTAACCCAATGGAAAATGATATCTGTGGTTGTTGAAACACAATTTCCTGCATGATATAATAATGATGCATATGATGCAGCTCACGCCGGGAAGCAGTATCCGAATCGTTTCCGTGCGCCCGGCGCATTCTTCGTCATATTATCCAAAATCCGCTTTGGTTTTCTCTGCCGATATTGTAGTACATGCTCATGTTTCGAGCAATTCAATTTCCTGTCGCAGTTTATTCCAAACTGGCATAAATGATGGGAGGCGTTGGATCTGGACATCAATTTTTTCCGTGAGTTCGTCATACTGGCCGAAACCAACTCATACTCTGAGGCCTCTGAACGGCTCTTTATTTCACAATCCACACTTTCCAAGCACATCAAAAATTTCGAGTTGGAATTGGGGCATCCGCTGTTCAAGCGGACCACGCGCAAGATTGAACTCACCCCCTTCGGGGCCAAGTTTCTCCCCTATGCCGAGCAGATCGCCAAGGTCCAGGATACCTATACCGAGCAACTTTTGACCCCCCTTTTGGCCGGGACTACGATCTCTGTCGGCATTACCCCCCGATTGTTTGAACATATTTTGACCACCACCGTGAACGGGTTTCAGGAACGCTTTCCGCAGTATCAGGTAACCCTGTGCGATCAGGATGTGCCTCCCCTGAAAAAAAGTCTGATCAACAAGGAATGCGACTTCATCTTTATCCATGACACCATAGAAAATGATTCGGACATTTTTACAAAAGAACTGCTTGAGCTGGACCATTTCGCGGCAGTCTTCCCGCCGGATCATCCCTTTGCCGACCGGGATTCCATAGCGCTGAGCGAACTGCGTGACGCGCAATTCCTATTTCTGCCGGAAGGCACCGTCGTATACGACCTTTCCATGGAGGCATGCCGCAAAGCCGGTTTTGAACCAAACATTGTATTCCGGAGCGCAAACTGTGAAAATATTTTTCACCTGGTGGAAAAAAAGAAGGGGATCGGCATTGTGGCCCAAAACCATCTTCCCCCGCACGACAATGTGAAGCTGGTCACGATCGAGCCGCCCATCACCACCGCCGTCAGCGTATGCTTCCGGGAAGATAATCTGTCTGCCGCCTCAAAAGATTTCCTGAATTGGGTGAGAAAAATTTTTCAGGCTCAAGACAGTTCGTCCCACGACCGCAAAAAAGCCGATTAAATTGCGGGACGATCCTCTCCTGTTGCCTTTTAAATCCGAACCACTCATATTTTTAGGTATCCCTGTACACCGGCGAGGAAAAGAACATGGAAATTTGAAAATGAATTGCAGAAATCAAATGGCATCCGCATACAGGAAGTGCACAGATGTTCATTTTGCGGGAAATGACTTGCCTTTTTATCGAATAACCGTTATTCTGGATACAGCTTTTAACAGGAGGCTGCGATAATGGAAGGAACGATGAAAGTAGCCGTGATGGAAGGCATCGGCAAGATGGGATACACCGAGCGGCCCATCCCCACGCCCAAGGCAGACGAAGTGTTGGTCAAGCTGGAATACGTGGGCATCTGCGGCAGTGACATGCACTACTACGAGACAGGCGCCATTGGTGATTACGTGGTGGAGCCTCCCTTCGTGCTGGGCCATGAACCCGGCGGCGTGGTGGTGGAGGTGGGTGAGAATGTCACGCACCTGAAAGTGGGTGATCGCGTGGCTTTGGAGCCGGGTAAGACCTGTGGCCGCTGCGAGTTTTGCCGTACCGGCCGGTACAATCTCTGCCCCGATGTGATCTTTTTCGCCACCCCGCCTGTGGACGGCGTGTTTCAGGAGTACGTGGCTCATGAAGCAGCCCTATGCTTCAAACTGCCTGACAACGTCAGCACTTTGGAGGGCGCTTTGATTGAACCGCTGGCCGTGGGATTCCACGCCGCCAATCAAGGCTGCGCTTGCGTGGGGCAGACCGCTGTGGTCATGGGCGCAGGCTGCATCGGGTTGGTTTCTATGATGGCGCTGAAAGCCAAAGGCGTGTCCAAGGTCTACGTGGTGGATCTGATGCAAAAGCGCCTGGACAAAGCCCTGGAGTTGGGTGCAGACGGCGTCATCAACGCAGGAAAGGAAGATGCCGTACAGGCTGTCCTGCGCCTGACTGAAGGCAAAGGCTGTGACCTGTCCATCGAGACCGCCGGAACCGAAATCACCACCCGCCAGTGCATCCGCATGGCTAAAAAGGGATCCACCATCGTATTGGTGGGCTACTCCAAAAGCGGCGAGATGAATCTGCCTATGAGCCTGGCGTTGGACAAGGAACTGACTTTTAAAACGGTGTTCCGCTATCGCCACATTTACCCCATGGCTATCGAGGCGGTGGCCGCAGGCAAGGTCAATTTAAAAGGTGTGGTCACCGACCTGTTTGACTTCAATGACATTCAGAATGCCATGGACCGCAGCATAGCCGATAAGGCCAATATCGTCAAAGCAGTTGTCAAAATCGGATAACGGATTCCTTTTGCTCCCTTATAATGAGTTTTTTCGTTCCCCTTCTTGCACCATTCGAATATAAATATAAGCACCGCGATCAGGACTTCTTTCCGGTCCCCGATCGCGGTGCTTTTTCTTCGATGCTATTGTCATTTTATTGCGATTCGCCCCGCCTTGTAACAATGCTTGGCTTTTCTCCAATCAAACCGCCGGTCATACCCACACAGAGCAGCAGATGTGGATACCTCGGACATTGGGGATCGCGCTGCTGTAAATCCCGATCCAATGCAAGCCGACTGCCCGGTCCGCTTCAAAGCGATATTCCGACGCGGCATAGATGGCGCGCTCCGACAGGAAACTGCGAACCGTAGTCTGCAAAGCCGCCATACGCATGGAAGTCGCGGAACGCGAGAACTTGGGCTTCCGCAGCGAGCACACGATCACATTTAAATGTACATTTCTGCTTGTTTTGATCACAGGTATATAGTAATATCATATAAAGAGTTCCTTAGGATCTGGCAATTTTTGCAAAAGGAAAGGAGATATTGGCTTTGATTTACAAACAGTTTAAAGAGCTTAAACTATCAAGTCTGGGCATGGGCACCATGCGCTTACCTGTCATGGGCGGAAACAACGGTCAGATTGATGAAGAAGCTACCGCAAAGATGGTTGCCGCGGCAATCGAACATGGCATCAACTATTTTGACACTGCCTGGATGTATCACGATTACACCTCCGAAGTTGTCATCGGAAAAATCCTCAGCAAGTACCCTCGCGAAAGCTATTATCTGGCCACAAAATTTCCCGGCATGGACCCTGCCAACATGAATAGAGCCGCGGAAATCTTTGAAAAACAGCTGGAAAAATGCCAGGTGGATTTTTTTGATTTTTACTTGATCCACAACGTGTGTGAAAAGAACATCGATGCCTATCTGGATGAAGATAACGATGTCATCCCGTATCTGTTGAAGCAGAAGGAAAATGGCCGCATCCGCCATTTGGGTTTCTCTGTTCACGGTTCCTTTGAGACTATGAAGCGCTTTCTGGACAGATGGGGCAAACAGATGGAATTTTGCCAGATTCAGTTAAACTACATCGACTGGTCCCTGCAGAAAGCCTGCGACAAAGTGGCCCTGCTCAATGAGTTGAATATCCCCATTTGGGTCATGGAGCCTCTGCGCGGTGGAAAGCTGGCAGCTCTCTCCGAGGAGAATACCGCCAAGCTGAAGCATCTGCGTCCCGAGGAAGGCATCCCTGCCTGGGGCTTCCGCTTCCTGCAGTCCATTCCCGGCGTGACTATGATCCTTTCCGGTATGTCCGACTACAATCAGGTGATGGACAATTTGCATACTTTTGAGACCAATCGACCTTTGACCGAGGATGAGATGTCTGTCCTGACGGAAATCGCCACGGAAATGCGCGGCGGCGTGTCCTGCACGGCCTGCCGCTATTGCACGGCATACTGTCCTATGGGGCTGGAGATCCCTGATTTGCTGAGCCTTTATAATGAACTCAGTTTCTCCAATGATGCATTCCTTCCGAAAATGCATCTGTCTAAGATTCCTGCGGAGAAGCAGCCTTCTTCCTGTATCGGCTGCAGAAGATGTGAGACCGTGTGTCCCCAGGAGATCAAAATATCTGAGGCTTTGGCGGATTTTGTCAGCAAAATCTTGGTATGAGCAAACGTCCGGATGAGCACCTGCTCAAAGGTGACTCTGCCGATGTTAGATGAAAAAAACTGACCCTCACAAGGCTCACAAGCCTTGTGAGGGATTTTTTTGAACTACGTTGTTTCACGCTTGCCCCTCCTGCGGTACAAAGTACTTTCTGTACCCGCTCTTGCGGACGGCATCCATGATACAGGACACAAACTGCTTCTCCAGGGAGTAAGAAGAGGTGTTTTTAATGCAGATGATGTCCGTTTTTTCTTCGATCGGCGGATCGAAGTGGGCAATATGGACCTTCCGCTCGGGAAACTTCGTCATCAGGGTCTCCGGGGCAATGGAAACCCCCTTTCCGCGCTCGATAAAGGTGATGATGGCCTCCGGCTTGTCAAAGGTATAGGCCACCCGCGGCTCAAAGCCCGCACCCAGACAGGCGGAATAGCAGTTATGGAAACGGAAGGAATTGCGTGCACCGAAGAGAAAGCTCTCCTGAGCCAAGTCGGTCATGAAGATGGTCTTGCTCGTCAGAGGGTGGTTTTCCGGCAGGACGGCCACCATGGGTACACGGAACAGGGGAATCCGCTCATACTCCGACTGGGGGGTATTGGAAAAGGCCACAGAGGAGTCGTCGCTGTATTTGACCACCGCCAGGGAAATATCGCCGTTTCGCAGCAGAGTACGGCAGTGGCTCATATGGGTAAACCGAAAGGTATTAATGGGACAGTAGGGATACAGGGCGGAAAAATCGCTGATCGCGTCTGTCAGAATCATATGCTCATCATCGGACAGGTACCCGGTGCCGAAGTCAAAGCCCATCTCATTCAGTGCGGTGGGCGAAAAGCGCTGGGCCATATAATTCTGCTTCAGGGCGACAATCTTGCGCGCATATTCGTAAAAAAAGATGCCGTCCCGCGTCAGGGAAAAATTGTACTGCCCGCGGTTGATCAGGGTAAGGCCCAGCTCCGCCTCCAGCTGCTGGATGTGCTTGGTCAGGGTAGACTGGGCGATAAACAGGGCCTCCGCCGCCTTGGTGTAACTCTTGAAATCCGCCAGGACCACAAATTCATTCAATGTTTCAAGTTTCATCTGTATTACCCTTTTTCCGCTGTTTTACTTTCATTTTATTACATTATGTAAGACTATACCTGAAAAGTCAAGAGAGCGCGCAATGCCATTTTACCAGCAGCATTTTCTCCATTCCGTTTTGGAATGGCATATTTCAACAAACGAATTGTATTCCATCCCAAATAATTGTATAATAAGCGCATACACAGCAAGTAATTGATTACACCTTGCGTGGAATTACGAGGTGAAAAGCTATGGCAGAAATCAAAAATTATACCCTGTTCTATAACGCAGAGGACTGCAAAATGTACGCCGGCTCCTGCCGGGAGGAAAAAGAAACCCTCGTGGACGTGGAGATCGGCGAGGCCGTTGAGATCGACGGCTACCGCGGCGAAGGGAACAACCTGATCCTGACCGGACTGCATTTTGAGACCAGCGCGGATATAGCTCTGGTGGTTCCCGGGGGCACCACCATTGTCCTGGAGAGCGGCACAAGCATCCTGCGCGTCCTGCCGGACGGCCCCAACGCCAACACAGCCACTCTGTACACCAAGGGCAACCTGACCTTCTCCGGCGGCGAGGGCACGCTGATCAACGATGCCACCCACACCTCGGTGGAGACTACCCTGTGGAGTCGCTGCATCTGCGCCCGCTACGGCAATATTACCATCACCGGCGGCCGGATCGAGGCCTACTGCGGCCCCTGCAGCCGCAATGCCGGCGCAGTGTACGCCGGTGGCCGGCTGTTCGCTGCGGAATACGGTGAGCAGGAGAACGGCGCCATTACCATCACCGGCGGCACGGTCATCGGCTCGTCCATTCCCCAGTCCATCCGGGCCACCAACACCAAGCTGACCATTGGCCCCAACTCCGTAGTGGAGAACGCGGTGGAGTTTGCCGGCTCGGCCGAAGAGTGGCACGGCGACTGCCTGGCCCAGACTGATGTAAGCAAACCTGTTGTCATTCGCTTCAATCCGTGATATTTATACTATACGGCATTTCTCAGTGCCGCCCTGCCAAAAGGCGGCCGATCAAGATGACTGATCCAGCCCCAGGCTGATTCAGAATACATCGAATGAAAAGGATGGAGATACCATGAAAAAAGCAACCGCCCTTGTTCTTGCGCTGGCCTTGGCCCTGGGCCTGTGTGCCTGCAACTCCAACAGCGGCAGCGGTTCTCCCGCGGCCTCCAATTCCCCCCAGACTTCCATGGAAATTTCTAACACCGACAAGGAAGACGCCGTCATCAACACCGAGCACGAGTACACCAGCGTCGTTATCTCTCTGTCCAGCAACGCCACCACCCTGTGCCCCTACGCCTCGGACGGCGGCGGACGCGAGTACACCCGTGCCGCATGCTTTGAGCCCCTGACCTACACCAACTCCCAGGGTGAGTGGGAAATGGTCATCGCCAGGGAGGTCACCTCTCCCGAGCCCTGCGTCTACGACGTGGAGATCTACGACTACGTCTTTGACCAGGCTGGCAACCATGTGACCGCCTCCGACGTCGTCTTCTCCTACGACAAGTTCATCGAGGACGGCAACAACGCCTCCAAGGTCGCCAATCTGGCAAGCTACGAGGCCACCGGCGAGTACACCATTCGCTTTGTCTTCTCCAAGGACCTGAAGGGTTCCGCCCAGGAGCTGTTCGACAAGTGCATGATCGTCACCGAGAAGGCCTGGAACGACAGCCCGGACAACGCCAATGACACAACTCCCATGACCACCTCTCCCGTGGGCACCTCTCCCTATGCCCTGAGCAGCTTTGAGAGCGGAAACTATTTCGAGTATGAGTACACCGGAAACTACTGGCAGACCGACACGTCCCTGATCTCCACCCGCTCCATGTACAACGTGGACAAGATCCGCTTCGTGGTCTACACCGATCGTTCCACCGAGGCCATCGCCCTGGAAAAGGGCGAGACTGACTGCACCGGCGGTCTGAACTACGCTGACTATGTCACCTTCTGCAACCCCGACACCTTCGAGCCCAACGAAGGCTACAATATCGACGTCATTACCAACAACGCCCTGTACTACCTGACCTTTAACTGCGGCGAGAACAGCCCCCTGTCCGACATTAATCTGCGCAAGGCCATCTGCCATTGCATCGACGTCAACGCCATCAACTATCTGGGCTTCGGCGCCGGTCAGTATCTGAACGCGGTGGGTATGGCCAACCCCGTGTGGCTGGATTACACCGACAAGATCGACGACGGCTCTTACTTTGACTACGATGTGGATCTGGCCAAGGATTATCTGAGCCAGTCCAGCTACAAGGGCGAGACCCTGAAGATGCTGGTCTGCCAAAACAACTCCGCCCGCATCATGGCTACCGCCATTCAGTCTTACTGCAGCGCCATCGGCATCAACATGGAGCTGCTGGAGTATGACAGCGCCGTCTACAACGAGGAAGCCCGCGACGAGACCGGCACCCACTACGACATCGACTTCCGCAACCAGCGCGCCAACTACTACGCCTGGGGTGCTCTGGGTGAGTTCTCTGTCAACACCTACAAAGGCGGCAAAAACCACAACTTCATCTATGATGAAACTCTCCAGAACCTCTACGATCAGATGTCCATGTCCAGCGCCACCGAAGAAGACTACGTTGCTTTCTGCAACTATGTTGAGGAGCAGTGCTACAGCTACGCTCTGAGCGTGTATTACCAGCCCGCCTTTACCAATGACCGCTTTACCAACATCGTCCGCGTGCCGCAGGGCAACTTCATCCTGGGCGCCTGCACGATTGCTCCCGACGCGTAATATAAGCTGAACTGATACATAGCGCAGGCAGATGCGGCGCAGCTTCCGTATCCCTGCGCTATGTGTCTGTTCATCCGCACACCGGTTCCGCTCTTAAGAGCCTGACACAGAACAATGAGGTATACATATGTGGAGATATATTGTCAAACGACTCTTGATTTTGATCCCCGTGATCATCTGTGTGGCCATCGTCATTTTCACCCTGCTGTACTTCACACCGGGCGACCCGGCAGAGTCCTTGCTGGGCCCCACGGCCACGGCGGAGCAGCTGGCTGAGAAGCGGGCACAGTTGGGTCTGGACCAGCCCTATGCGGTGCAGCTGTGGCAGTTCCTGTCCCAGCTGTTCCTGCACGGCAACCTGGGCACTGCCTTTATGGACGGCACCAAGGTCATGCAGCAGCTGCTGGCGCGTATGCCCCGCACCGTGATCATTGCCGTCATGGTCTTGCTGATCCAGGTGGTCTTCGGCATCCCACTGGGCATGTCGGCGGCCACCCACAAGGACAAGTGGCAGGACACCTTCTGTACCTTCATCGCCATGTTCACCACCTCCTTCCCCGGCTTCTGGATCGCCCTGCTGCTGATCCTGCTCTTCTCCCTGAAGCTGGACCTTCTTCCCTCCTCCGGCGTGGCCAGCTGGCAGAGCTACATCCTGCCCTGCATCGCGGCGGGCCTTTCCGGCATCGGCCAGATGGGCCGGCTGACCCGGTCCCAGATGCTGGAGGTGAAGAACGCCGATTACTGCGTGACGGCCCGTGCCCAGGGCATCAGTGAACGGACGATCCTGTACCGCCACGCGCTGCCCAATGCCATGATCCCCATCATCACCAGCGTGGGCACCCACTTCGGCTCAGCCCTGGGCGGCTCCATCGTCATTGAAACGGTGTTCGCCATCCCCGGCGTAGGCACCTACGTCATGGACGCCATCTCCGCCCGTGACTACCCGGTGGTCCGGGGCGGCGTCGTGGTCCTCGCGATCATGTTCTGTATCGTCATGCTGGTCGTGGACCTCTGTTATGCGTTCATCGACCCCCGCATCAAAGCCCAGTATGAGCAGAAAAAGAGGAGGGTGAGGAAATGAGTCGTTCTGCATCGAAAGCTGCCCAGGCGCAGACTTCCGGTCTGCCGAAAAAGTCATGGAAGGACACGACGTGGTATTCCGTCGCAAAGCAGTTCGTGCGGAAAAAGACGGCCATCATCGGACTTTGCATTCTGCTGTTCATGATCCTGATCTCCGTTTTCGCCCCGATCCTCGCCCCCTATGACTATACCATGATTGATCCCATCAACTCCAATCAGGGCCCCAGTCTCGCCCACCTGCTGGGCACGGACATTTACGGCCGTGATATCCTCTCCCGCATTCTGTACGGCGGCCGCTATTCTCTGCTCATGGCCTTTACAGCGGAGCTGTCAGGCGTGCTGGTGGGCATCATTTTGGGCTCCATCGCCGGCTACTTCGGCGGCCTGGCAGATACGCTGATCCTCCGCTTCTGCGATATTCTGCAGTCCATCCCCGGCATGCTGCTGGCCATCTGCATCTCCCAGGTCATGGGCGGCGGCTTTATCCCAACTGTCATCGCTTTGTCCTTCGGCGGTATTTCCTCTATGGTGCGTCTGCTGCGGGGCCAGATGCTGAACGTGCGAAAGCAGGAGTTTGTGGAAGCCGCCCAGGTCATCAACTGCAGCAAGTTCCGCATCATGTTCAGCCACATCGTTCCCAACTGTCTGTCCCCCCTGATCGTCACTGCTTCCCTGGGCATCGGCGGCAAGATCCTCACCTCCGCCAGCCTGAGCTACCTGGGTCTGGGCATTCAGGAGCCCATGCCCGAGTGGGGTGCCATGATCGCCATGGGCCGGCAGTGGTTCCGCTTCTATCCCCACCTGATCATCATTCCCGGCTTGTTCGTCTGCGTCACCGTGCTCGCCTTCAACATGGTCGGCGACGGTCTGCGCGACGCGCTGGATCCCAAGCAGAAGTCCTGAGGGAGGGAACGACATGGAACAACAGAAACATGTAATCTCCGTACAAGACCTTGTGGTCAAGTACATCACCCGTGACGAGGTTGTGGAGGCCGTCAACGGCGTCTCCTTTGACGTGAATTACGGCGAAACCCTGGGCCTTGTGGGCGAAACAGGCGCCGGTAAGACCACCATCGCCAAATCCATCCTGCGCATTCTGCAGACCCCGCCCGCCAAGATCGTCAGCGGCAAGATCCTGCTGGACGATGAGATCGACCTGGTCCAGCTCTCCAACGAGGAGATGCGCCAATACCGCGGCAAGCGTATCTCCATGGTGTTCCAGGATCCTATGACGGCCCTGAATCCGGTCATCAAGGTGGGCGACCAGATCGCCAACGGTATCCGCCTGCACAAGGGCTGCTCAAAAAAAGAGGCCCGGAAGGAGGCCATGGATATCCTGGAGCTGGTGGGCATCCCCGGCTCCCGCTGGGTCGAGTATCCCCATCAGTTTTCCGGCGGCATGAAGCAGCGGGTGGTCATCGCCATGGCGCTTTCCTGCAACCCCGATCTGCTGATCGCCGACGAGCCCACCAGCGCCCTGGATGTGACCATCCAGGCCCAGGTGCTGGAAATGATCGCCGCCCTGCAGAAGCAGAAGCAGACCGCCATGATCCTGATCACCCACGACCTGGCGGTGGTGGCGGAGAACTGCAAGAACGTGGCCATCGTCTACGCCGGCGAAATTGTGGAGTACGGCACCATCGAGCAGGTCTACTCCAAACCCCGGCATCCGTATACCATCAGCCTGTTCGACTCCATCCCGGACACTTCCACCGAGGTGGAGCGGCTCAAGCCCATTGCCGGCCTGCCTCCCGATCCGACCAAGCTTCCCGCCGGCTGTAAATTCCAGGATCGCTGTCCCTACGCCACCGAGGCCTGTAGCCAGCCTGTCCCGGATGTGGTCCTGGCGGACGGGCACAAATACAAATGCATTCGAAAGGAGGAGTGAGAACATGTCAGCTTTGCTGGAAGTCAAAAACCTGAAAAAGTACTTCAACGTCCCCAACGGAAAGCTCCACGCGGTGGACGACGTGACCCTGTCCATCGGCTACAAGGAAACCCTGGGCGTGGTGGGCGAATCCGGCTGCGGCAAATCCACGCTGGCCCGAACCATCATCCACCTGCTGGAGAGTACGGACGGACAGATCCTGTTCGAGGGCCGGGACGTGACCCATCTTTCCTCCTCCGGGCTGAAAGAGCTGCGCCATGACATGCAGATCATTTTCCAGGACCCGAACTCCTCCCTGAACCCCCGTAAAAACGTGGAAGACACCATCCTGGAGCCCTTGAAGCTGTCCAACAAAAGGGCCAATAAGGCCGAACTGAACGAAAAGATCGAGTACCTGATGACCATGGTGGGCATTGACCGGCGCATGCGCCGGGCCTATCCCCATGAGCTGGACGGCGGAAGACGGCAGCGCGTGGGCATCGCCCGGGCCCTGGCCATGGGTCCCAAGTTCATTGCCTGCGACGAACCGGTCTCTGCCCTGGATGTGTCCATCCAGGCCCAGATCCTGAACCTGCTGCAGGACCTACAGGAGGAGCAGGGCCTGACCTACATGTTCGTGACTCACGATATGTCGGTGGTGCATCACCTGGCCGACCACATCTGCGTCATGTACCTGGGCCAGGTGGTGGAGCTCTGCCCCACCCGTGAGATCTTCAAGGCCCCTCTGCATCCATACACCAAGGCGCTGCTGAGCGCAGTCCCTTCCATTGATTTTGCCCACAAGAGACAGCGGATCATCACCCGGGGGGAGATCACTTCTCCCATCAACCCCAAGCCGGGCTGCCGGTTTGCCGCCCGCTGCCCCTTTGCCGGCGAGGCCTGCCACCAGCCGCAGCAGCTGACGGAATGCGGAAGCAATCATTTTGTCGCCTGCTGCCGGATCCAGGAGATCGGCGGCTGAGTTCCTGCCAATTCCGCAGGATATTCGGAAAACACGGAGGTGTGTCCATGAACGCTCAGGTCAAGGAGGAGGAAAAGGCGCCCGCTGGCACCGACTATTTCCGCTCCTACTACGAGGATTACACGCTGACAGAGGTCCTGGGGCCGGACGGCATTGTACGCAATGAATTCGTCTACGGGGGCAAGCTCTATGGCGTACCCGTTTCCCATGGCGCCCACATCAGGCTGAAGCTGGCTCACAGCGCGCTGTTCTGCGTCACGCTGCTGTGTATCGTGCTGAGCAATCTGTCCCCCGCCGCCCTCAACCTCTCAAAGATCGCGGCGGCCCCCATGTTTGCCCTGATCTTCCTGACGGTTCTGCGCTTTTTCGCGTTGGTCTTTTACTGGCTCTCTCCCCTGGAAATGCGGGAGTGGGACTATAAACGCGGCCCCAAGCGCCTGCGCAATATCTCCTTGCTCTGCGCCCTGGCCTGTCTGGCGCTTTTCCTGGTTTATCTCGCACTGATGGCTGCCACCGGGGAGTTCACCGCTGCGGTTGCAGCCCTGATTTTGCTGCAAATCCCCGGGGGCCTGTCAGCTTTCGCGTCCTACGCCATTGAACGCAGGCTGAAATATTCCATCCGTCAGTCCGTCTGAGGGCGTGGAAGGCGTGCTATTGTATACCAAAATATCTTTCTAAACCGTTCAGAAGCTAGAAAGGGCTGATGAAAATGGATCAAATATATGCTTATGTGGGGAAATGGGAGCATGATTTGGGCACCGAAAAGCTCGGCTTCCAGATCTTTTCCTATGACGCGCAAACCGGCGCGCTTTCCCCTGTAGGGAGCAGTGATATCACCGATATCATGGTGGGCGCGGTCTGGCTGGACGGGACCCGCGGCGTGCTGTACTGCACGGATGAAAACGAAAACCTGCCCGGTGTCACCGGCGGCGGCGGCCGGGTGCTGGCCTTCTCGCTGGACCGGGAAACCGGTGGGATGACGCTGCTCAGTTCCAGCCCTTCCTACGGCGTACGCGCAAGCGGCCTGACCACGGACAAGGAGCGCAGGCACCTGATCGTCACCAATCACGCGGGACGCAAGCCCATCACGAAAACGGTGCGCGACTGCTTCGGGAAAATCCAGCTTCTGACTGAGTACGACGAAGCCAATACGGTTCTGTTCCGCCTCCGGGAAGACGGGAGCGTCGGGGAAGCGGTTGATGTCTTCCGCCACACCATCACTGCGCACCCCTCCCAGACCAACCCCCACCCCCATCAGGTTGCCATGTCGCCGGACGGAAGCCTGTTCGCGGTCTGCGACAAGGGCGGCGACGCCATTTATATGTTCAACCTGGATCGGGAACGCGATCATTTGATTCTGAAGGGCGACGCGCCCTACCGGGATCTGCCCGGCAGTTCCCCCCGCTATGGTGTATTTCACCCCAGCAAGCCCTATTACTTCGCAAACTACGAAACCAAACCCATCCTCCACGCCTTCCGTTACAGTGAAACCGGCGTTCTGACCCTGGCCGATACCCAGGACATCCTGCCCGAGGGCTTCATTATGCCGGAGGGGGTCCCCTCCAGACGGGTGGCCGAATCCTCTGACCTGCGTATCCATCCCAGCGGAAAGTGGCTGTACAACGTGGTGCGCGGTCTTGATATCGTCACAGTATACGCGATCAATGAGGAGACCGGGACCCTGACCAAACTCCAGACCAGAAAAATGGTGGCGGACGGGGAAAAGGCCGGTTCCCGCGGCTGCGCGCTGTCCCCGGACGGCCGGTTCCTGCACGTCACGCTGCTGGGTTGCGGGCGGGTCATCGCCATGCCCATCGGCGCCGACGGCACCCTGGGCGAGGCCATCACAACATATGAAGGCCTCCACGCGCCCGCCAACATCACATTCTGGACCGTCTGATGGGAGGAACACAATATGGCCGATATCAACCGCATTGCAAATACCCTAGAAGGTCCCGTGCGGGGAATGCCCTGTGGTGACCCCCACTATACCGTCTTTAAGGGCGTGCCCTACGCCGCGCCGCCGGTGGGCGATCTGCGCTGGAAGGACCCGCAGCCCCCGGAAAAACGCAGCGGGACACTGGACTGCTTCCACTTTCCCCCCGTCGCGCCCCAGAGTATCTACCGCTTTGACCGCGACCGGGACATGATCGTGCGGGTGACCGGCTTTCACTCCGGCCCGGAGAACAGCCCGCCGCCCGCGTCCCAGAGCGAGGACTGCCTGTATCTGAACATCTGGACCCCGGAGGTAAACCCCCAGGCTAAGCTGCCTGTCTTTATGTGGATCCATGGCGGGCGCTACGCCAACGGCGGCGGCTCCAACATTGAGGTGGACGGAGAGGCCTTCTGCCGTGAGGGCGTCATCTTTGTCAGCGTACAGTTCCGTCTGGGCGTTTTCGGCTATTTCGCCCATCCGCAGCTGGCACAGGAGAGCGCTATCGGCGCCACCGGCACGATGGGTATTCTGGACCTGATCCAGGCCCTGAAGTGGATGCGGGAGAACATCGCGGCCTTCGGCGGCGACCCGGACAACATCGCGGTGGGCGGCCAGTCCTCCGGCGGCAACATGACCGACGCCCTGCTGGTTTCTCCCCAGTCTGAGGGACTGTTTCGCCGGGCCTGCGTTCACTCCACCGGCATTCTGTTCGACCACGATCCCCATTACTCCCGGGAAAAAGCCATGTCCATCGGCGAAACCATATGCAAAAGGCTGGGCAAGACCATTGACGAGCTGCGTGAGCTCCCCACGGACGAAGCACATGAGTTGATCATGCAGGCGGCCATCGCCGACGGCGAGGTGGAGTTCATGCCGGTCATTGACGACGTGGTGTTCACCGAGCAGGTTTGGCAGTCTCTGGCCAAGGGAAAGCACCACAACGTGGACATTCTGGTGGGCGGCGTCAGCGGCGACGGGATCATCACCAAGTTCAAGCCCACAGTGGTGGAGCGCTTCGCCGTGCTGGCAAAGGAGTTCGGCGGCGACCGGGCTGACGACATTGTCCAGCTGTTCGGCGCGGACCATCCGGACAAGATGGCAGACGCCTACATCAAGGCCAAGAAGGTTTTCCCCCGCTCCCAGCCGTTGTCCTGGGCCATGGCGGAGGAAAAGCTGGGCAACAAGCCCCTTTACATCTACCATTTCGACCGTCACCTGCCCGGGGACGACATGGGCGCCTACCACGCCGGAGAGCTCTGGTATGTGTTCGGCACACTGAACCGCAGCTGGCGCGCCAAGAAGCATTGCTTTACTGGCTGGGATTATATGCTGTCTCAGGCCATGACCCGCTACTGGGCCAATTTCATCCGCACCGGCGATCCCAACGAGCCGGACCTGCCCCGGTGGGAGCCCTACACCGATGCCAACCCCGCCTGCATGTTCTTTGACAACGACGGCATGCGGCAGAATCTCATCGGCAAAGAGGACCCGGCGTATATTCTCTGCGACATTTTCTCCGACCACCGTCTCGGAAAGTTTTGAAGGAGGCCGAACTTGGGGCTGTCTCAAAATGATTTGCACAATTGAGGTCAGCGTCATATCTGAGAGCGGATTAATTGCACTCATACAGAATGAGCTTATCGTCCCGAGGAATCCCGAGGAAGTTCGGGATTCCTCGGGACTTCTATATGGAATCGGTACAGTCTATTTTCTCACCCCGCCGTCTCCCCGTCACTTAAAGGCGTTTCCAGCTTCCGCTGAATTGTGCGTACACCATCGGCCGGTGCGGCCGATGGTGTACTGTAAACACATAATAAAGGATAAAGGAGCGCTGCGGGTCACTCCCCGCAGCGCTCCTTTTGTCTCTTTCTCCAACGGATATTTTGAGAATTTAGTAAGTTTCCCGCTTTCAGACGCTACAGAGCATACAAGGCCAGCATAAACACGGTCAGCAGGATCAGAAAGCCGAAGTTAAACGCTGAGAACATCTTGACATAGTAGCCAGTCCTGCCCGGGTTGTTTTTGGTGTATTCCCGGAAGGTGATCAGGCTGGCCAGGGAGGCGATCAGGGTACCCGTGCCGCCGATGTTCACGCCCACCAGCAACTCCTGGTAGTTGGCGGTGAACTGGCTGAGCAGGATGGCGGAGGGTACGTTGCTGATGAACTGGCAGGACAGCACGCTGAACAGCAGAGTGCTCTTGTCCAGCAGCATGGACAAAAACGCCCGGATGGGCTCGACGCGGGCCAGGTTGCCCGCGAAGATGAAGAAGAACACGAAGGTAAACAGCAGGGGATAGTCCACCATCTTCAGCGCCTTGCGGTCGGCGAAGAGGAGCACCACAGGGATGACGATCAGGCCGATCCAGTAGGGGATCACCCGGAAGACGATGATGATGGACAGCAGGAACAGGCACAGGTACAGCGCCGTCCGGGCCGGGGGGAGGCGGACCGGCTCGTCCTCCACCCGCAGGGGCTCCGGCTTGACGAACACGATGCAGCAAATCGTGATCAGCACCACGGACAGCACGAAGGGCGGGGCCATGATGCCCATGAACTCTCCCGTAGGGATGTTGAACTTGGTGTACAGGTACAGGTTCTGGGGGTTGCCGAAGGGGGTCAGCATGCCGCCCAGGTTGGCGGCGATGTTCTGCATAATAAAGGTGAAGGCCATGTACTTTTCCTTGCCGGTGGTGGTCAGCACGAAGTAGCCCAGGGGCAGGAAGGTCAGCAGGGCCATGTCGTTGGCGATGAGCATGGAGCCGATGAAAGTGATGTACACCAGGGCCAGAACGCTCATGCGGGCGTTTTTGAACAGCTGGACCACCTCTTTGGCCAGGATATAGAAGAAGCGGATGTTTTTCAGCGCGCACACCACAGCCAGCACGCAGAACAGACAGGTCAGTGTCTTGAAGTCAAAATAGCCGAGATACTCTCTGCTGGGGGGAATGAAAAAGCTGGTGATGACGGCGGCCACAAGAGCCACGGTCATGACCACATTCTTTTTGACGAATCCCCGCACAAAAGACATTACCTTCGCCATGCGCATACCGCCGCGCTTCCGGTCCAGGGCGAGCCTCACAGCGGCGCACCCGATCAGCACGCAGAGTAGAAAGCAGATATACCAGATCAAGCCTTCCCCGTCCTTTCCGATCCCCTTAATGGGCGCTGTACAGGATCAATTTGTCTTTGTCCGTCAGTTCCAGATGGATCTTTGATTGGTCGCCTACAAAAATGCGCATCTCACCAGCAGAGGTCACCATGCCGAGCAAAACAGCCCGGTTCTCTTTCGGCGAGTTATAGTATACGGCGCGAATCAGCTCCTCCGCTGTGCAGGGCCCGGGCAGTCCGTCAAAGAACTTGACCGCTGGTTTGATGTACAGCTCCTTGCTTTCGAAGTCGGAGTTATTGTCATCGTAAGTCAGAATATCGCTGTAGAACTCAAACAAAGCCTCTTTTTCGCCGATCTGCGTGACCATCTTGCTGATATAGCGGTTGCTGATCACGATATTATCCACACTGTAGCTGTGGACCACATCGTAGTTTTTCGGGTTCAGAATCTCCACCACCACGTCCACACTGGCGCGGTCAAAGTTGGGATTCTCCTTCAGACGGGCGGAAATGATGTCCTGTACATAGATCAGGTATGTCAGGGCATTAGCGTCCAGCTCCTCGCTCAGCGCCATATCATCGGAGAGGATCAGAACGCTGGTGTCCCCTTCGCTCTCCCGGATGAACCGGTCAATGGTCTGGATGATCACATCCCGGTCGTACACCTCAGCCTCCACCACGGCGGACACATAGGGGTACTGGCGGTAATAATCCAGCCGTTCCAGGCTGGTCTTGTCATCAATGACCAGGATGTCCAGCAGTTCCCGGTCGGTGTTCCACTCTGCCCGGAAGGCGTCAAAGCCGTCCATGATCGCCTTGTTCTTGCTGTTGTGCCCCAGAATGATGATGCGGTGCCGATCCATCAGATAGTTTTCGTTGACCTTTACCTCGATCCTGGGCACGGCAACATCAGCACTTCGCTTCAGGTCGGCCGATGTATCGCACACGTAAAAGCACTGGCAGCCCTGTTTGGTCTCCAGGGCGGACAGGGGAATGGCGTGGTGGTGATCCCGCAGGAAGGTCTGGCAGTAGGCGTCCACATCCCGGTCGGCAGGCAGGGGTGCGGCATAGAAGGCGGCCCCCTTGTTGGAGAACAGCTCGCTGTAGACCAGATTCAGCTCCGGCATGATGGAGAACTGGGAGAGGATCTGCCCCAGGACCTTGTTGACCCGCACCGGCACGATGTTGCATTTCCCCAGGCGCTCCTTGTGCTCAATGATACGGTCCACCAGCATGGCGGTCCAGTCGTCCTCCACCTCCACCACGATCTTCTGGTCGTCGGCGGAGGTCTCGGCGGCGGTGATCTCCGCCACCTGGATCAGGGTCTTGACCGTCTGCGGATTCCCCCTGGTGTACATCTCCTGCCGGTAATCCACCTCCATCTTGCACACGGAGTGGATCACGTCCCGGCTGAGAATGATGACCGTCCTGGCCTGGCCCAGGGAAATGTCGTTCAGCTGCTTGGTGGAAAACGTGTCGCCCTGGCGGACCACCACGCACACCCTGTTGCGCAGGCGGTGGGTGCGCCGGTAGTGTACGCGCTGCAGCCAGCCCATGTGTCTGCTCTCCTCCGCCGTGGCCGTTCTCTCCCGCGCCAGCGTATCGGCCAGACGCTCGGCCACGTCCCGCTCCACCGTCTCCTTGCCTTCGCTGACCAGCACCACCACGTTCTCCTTCCGGCCGCTGTACAGCAGGTCGTTCACGATCTCGGATGCCCGGTTGTTCCAGTTCAGGATGACCGTGTGGCCGGACAGCCGCAGCCGGTGGGCGCCGGCGTTGGAGTTCTCGATAAAGTTGGAAATATAGTTGGTCACATAGCCGATGACGGCGCCGGTGAAGGTGATCATGCCGATGATCACGGTCAGCAGGCAGGTAAAGATCACCGCCACGCTGGCCTGCCCCACATCCTCAATGACCGATGCGATGCAGCCGGCGTCCAGGATCATGGTAATGGTGTAAAATACCGAGGCCCAGAAGCCGCGGTTCTGCAGGGTGGACGGCGCCAGCCGGGAAATGATCAGCGCCGCCAGGGCGATCAGGCAGACGTTGATCAGAAGGATGACCAGCAGGATCATCCTGCGGGGATACTTTGCGATCTGCAGGCTCAGGTATTCCCGCGGTTTCATGTTCTTTTTCATCGTGCTTCTCCCTTCGCCCGCAGCGTGATTTGCAGATTTTCTGCTGCACCGGGCCAGCCAGTCTCAGAAGTCAAAATCGGAAATGTACCAGACATCGTCTCTGCACACCATGTAAATGGTGATCGTTTCACTGTTATCATCTCCATAGCTCAATGCCGCGACCACGGAACCTCGTCCTTGTCCGCATTGAACGCGTAGTCATTCGGAGTAATACGGATCGACTGGATAAACTCCTGCGTCACCTGGTCGGTATCGCCGAAAAAACCAAGAACGCCAATCAAGTCGGTCAAGGTCTCGCTGGTGTCCTCCACACCCAGCAGGTTCAAAGCGCTGAGGACGGGCTTTGAGACCGTCGGGTCAACACATTCAAGCATTCCTCTCACATCCAGCGCGCGGCAGGCGCTTGTGCCGTAGCGCGGAGAGTATTCCTGACTGGGGCTGCCCACGGAAGCGCCGGAGGAGTTCTTCAACGTCACACCGCTGATGTCTCTGCCCTGCACAAACAGGATCAGCTTCTTCATGGACACGTCGAAGGTCAGCTGCTTTCCGGCGTTTTTCAGCACGTCGCGGCCGAAGATCATATTGCACATCTCGGTCAGCTTGGTCAGGGTGTACGCGCTGTCGGCGGCTTTGTCGGTGTAGTATTGGTACGCGCTGTCGGCGTCCACCTCCGGGATAACGGCCACGGGGTCGATACCCAGATAGAGCACGTTGACATCCTGATTGTACTCGGCCAGCACTTCCTCCAGGCGCTCCTTTGTCCGGCTGCCCTTCAGTTCCTCGTCGTTTTCGTAAAGCACAGCGCCGTCGGTCAGCACGATCAGCCACTTCTCGTCGGCGGCGGTCTTCCGCAGGCCGTTGTAGGCGTCCCCGATGGTTTCGATGGGGGTATCGCCCTCATTCATCATGGAAGCGAACACCTCGATGGCGTAGGTGGCGCGGCATCAGGCCTTGTTCTGGTTCATGTACATGGAGCCGGAGTTGTCGAACACGATGGCAATGGCCCGGGATGTCGTGTTCTTAACCCCATTCACCGCCAGCGCCGATATCCCTGCCGCGGAAAACAGCAGAATGCATGCCAGCAGGCCGGAAAGGAGCCGCCTTATCAACCGGCTTCTTGTTTTCAAATGACTTCTTTCACCCATTGATCCATCCCCCAGTTTTAAATTTTTGCAACAACACATTCCTACACTATATGTTTCCATTTTGGAGGAAAATTTATATTCGTCAAAATATTCCATTATATGGCTGAATTATATTCCCTGTTACAGTACGATGTCAAGGAAATAAGCTTATCCACTCCCCATCTTGTTCCATGCAATGAACAGGACGATATTACAGGCGGTGAGCTCGTGAATAATGAAGGCTGCATGGCGTACACCATCGACCACGCGGGCGGCAGTGTCCTGACTTGATTTTGCGCCGGGCAATCTCATAAAACTTCCGCGCCCATCAGAAAACATGGTTGCGCTCCCTCCCCGGATGCTTTATAATTCTGTGGCGAACCGAGACTCCGGCGAAACGGAATTAAAAAATCACGGAGGTCCCCATGGAAAACTTTGTTTATGCCAAAAATGAACAGGGCCTAAGCCCGGAGGAGATCCGCACCGCCCTGCTGGCCAGCCTGGAGGGCCGCACGCTGAAAAACGTGCTGATCATCCCGCCCGACTTCACCCGGTTCCACTCCAACGCCGGATTCATCACCAATGTCTATTATCACGCCCTGACGGAGAGGGGCTGTGATGTGGATATTCTCCCCGCGCTGGGTACCCATGTACCCGTGACCGAGGCGGAGGCCGCCGCCATGTACGGCGATATTCCCTACGAAAAATTCATTCCCCATAACTGGCGCACCGACGTGGTGACGCTGGGCCAGGTACCCGGCGCATATCTGGAGGAGATCACCGAAGGTCTGTGGCACGACCCTATCAATGTGGAGATCAACCGGCTGGTCATGGACGGGAAGTATGACCTGATCCTCTCCGTGGGTCAGGTCGTGCCCCACGAAGTCATCGGCATGGCCAACCACGCCAAAAACCTGTTTGTGGGCGTGGGCGGCAGCGACCTGATCAACAAGAGCCACATGGTGGGTGCCGTCTACGGCATGGAGCGCATGATGGGCAAGGACCACACTCCCGTGCGCAAGATCCTGGACTATGGGATGGAGCACTATCTGAACGAACGCCCCATCCTGTTCGTGCTGACCGTCTGTACGGCTCCCGGCGGCAGCATCCAGACCCACGGCCTGTTCATCGGCGACACCCGCAGGGTATTGGAGGCCGCCATCGAGCTGTCGCAGAAGAAGAACATCGACTTTGTGGACACCGGCATCCAAAAGTGCGTGGTGTACCTGACCCCCGACGAATTCAAGAGCACCTGGCTGGGCAACAAGTCTGTCTACCGTACCCGGATGGCCATTGCCGACGGGGGCGAGCTGCTGGTGCTCGCCCCCGGGGTGGAGCGTTTCGGCGAGGACCCCCAGGTGGACCAGCTGATCCGCAAGTACGGATACTGCGGCCGGCTGAAGGTCCTGGAGCAGTTTGAAAAGCCGGAAAACCAGGACCTGCGGGACAATATGGGCGCCGCCGCCCATCTGATCCACGGCTCTTCCGACGGCCGCTTTACCATCACCTACGCGGTGAAGAACATTACCAAAGAAGAAGTGGAAGGCGTGGGCTTCCAGGCAGCCGGCTACGACGAGATGGTGAAGCGCTACGACCCGGAAAAGCTGCACTACGGCTATAACACTCTCCCCGACGGCGAGGAGATCTACTACATCCCCAATCCCGCCCTGGGACTGTGGATCAACCGGGAAAAGTTCTGACCGGACGTACTCCCACATGAACGGCCGATTCAGGCGGCACGGACAAAATGTCCGTGCCGCCTTTTCTATTGCAAAAATGTAATCGTTTTTATCACTTTCGAACAATACAGAAAACGTAAAATTAGCCGCTGAATTTGAATTGACAGGGGTCAAGCAGATCGTTACATTAATGGAAAGGATTACATTTTCGAGAAGCGAGGTGTGTTATGACCATAGCCGATGTTGCCAAAAAAGCCGGTGTCTCCGTGGCAACGGTCTCCCGTGTGCTGAACGGGGAACAGAACGTCCGTCCCGATACACTGGCCCGGGTCCGTCAGGCGATCAGCGAGCTGAACTACACCCCCAACGCGTCCGCCCGCAACCTGCGCCGCCGGGAAAGCCGGGTCATCCTGGTCCTGGCGCGCAGCTTTACCAACCCCTTTTACTCCCACGTTCTCTCCGGCATCAGCGACACAGCCCGTCCGTCCGGCTACAGCGTTCTGATGTGCGACAACGGCGGCGACCCCCAACGCGCGCAGCAGCAGATGCAGATGCTGAAAAACCACGAGGTGGACGGCGCCATTCTGCTCAACTGCACCCTGGACGACCACTGGCTGCAGGCCTATGCCGGCAAGTACCCCATGGTGCAGTGCTGCGAATGTCTGCCCGGCCTGGACACGCCCCGGGTCAGCCTGGACCACTTCGGCATGGCCTACGACGCCGTGCGCTACCTGATCTCCATGGGGCACCGGCGCATCGCCATCATGAGCGCCGACAACCGCCACCCCTCCACCGCGCAGCGGTATGAGGGCTACTGCAAGGCCATGTCAGAGGCCGGTCTGCCCGTTGACGACGCCCTGCGCGTCCGGGCGGACGGCGACTACTCCTTTAAAAGCGGTCACGCCTGCGCAGTCCGGCTGCTCTCCCAGCGGGAGCGCCCCACCGCCATCTTCTGCATCTCAGACGTGCTGGCCCTGAGCGTTCTGCTGACCGCCAGCGAAATGGGCATCCACGTCCCGGGCGCGCTGTCGGTGGTGGGCTGCGACGATGTGGATTACACCACCATGTGGCATCCCTTCCTGACCACCATGCGTCTGCCCTGCTATGACATGGGCCGCCGCGGCGCCCAGCTTCTTCTGCAGGCGATCCGGTCCCTGCCGGAGCGCGGGGAGGAGATCCGCCTGCCCTACACCATGCAGATCCGCGAGTCCTCCGGCCCGCTGAAGCCCCTGTAAGAAAGCATCCTGCGGCATCATTTTTCCATCATGAATTGGAGGCACAGCATGAATATCTATGAAGAGATCGCAAGGCTGAAAATCATCCCCGTGGTCGTCCTGGACGACGAAAAGGACGCCCTGCCGCTGGCGGATGCGCTGATCGCCGGCGGACTTCCCGCGGCGGAGATCACCTTCCGCACCGCCGCCGCCGAAGGCTCCATCCGCGCCATTACGGCGGAGCGTCCGGACATGCTGGTGGGAGCGGGCACCATTACCACCCTGGATCAGGCCAGGCGTGCAATTTCCGCCGGAGCTGGATTTCTGGTCACCCCCGGCTTCTCCGACGAGGTCACCGCGTACGCGGTGGAGCAGGATGTGCCCATCTTCCCCGGCGTGTGTACCCCCACCGAGATCATGATGACCCTCCAATATGACCTGCCCGTGGTCAAGTTCTTCCCCGCCCAGCAGAACGGCGGTCTGGCCGCCATCAAGGCTCTCAACGGCCCCTTCCCGGCCCTGAAGTTCATGCCCACCGGCGGCATCAGCGCGGCAAATGTCAAGGAATACCTGGCCTACCCCAACATTGCGGCCTGCGGCGGCAGCTGGATGGTGAAAAAAGACCTGATCAACGCCGGAAAGTTCGACGAGATCCGGCGGCTGGCCGCCGAAGCCGCGGCGCTGGCCAACAGCTGACCGGTCTCAGGTGACGCGATGGAAATTCTGGCATTGGAGGCAAGCACCACTTCGGTAAAAGCCATGCTGTACCATACGGATACGCGCAGCTTTGAGGTGCTGTCCCGCGAACACTCCGAACACACGGACCCCGGAAACCGCAGCGCGGAGGAGATCTATCGGGCGGCAATGGACCTGGGCCGCCAGCTTGCGGCGGGCAAAAAAATCGAGATGATCTCCCTCTGCGGCACCTGGCATAACATAATGGCGTGCAGCGCCGCCATGGAGCCGCTGACCCCCACATACTTCTGGGATTTCACCGGAGCCGCCGCGCTGTGTGAGGAGCTGCGCCGGGACGAGGTCTATACGCACAGCTTTTATCACCGCACCGGCTGTATGGTCAGTTCCATTTACCCCGCGTTCAAGCTCAAATGGCTGCTGCGGGAGCGGCCCGAACTGCGCACGGCCCGGTTCCTCAGCCTGGGCGCTTACTTCACCTATCGCATGACGGGCGCTTTGGTGAACTCCCGCTGCCTGCTCTCCGGCAGTGGTCTGCTGAACACCCACACCCGGGAGTACGACACCGAGCTTCTGGATGAGCTCGGCCTGGACGCCGGGCAGTTCTGCCGCCTGGTGGAGTACGACGCGGCATTTCCGCTTTCCCCACAGGCCGCCCGTCTGCTGGGCCTGCCCAGCGGCATTCCGGTCATCTCCGCCAACGCCGACGGCGCTTTGAACCAGACCGGCGCCGGCGCTCTGAAGGGCGGCGTGGCCACCCTGTCCATCGGCACCAGCGGGGCCATCCGCCTGTCCACCGACCGGCCGGCCATCCCCGAAACGCCCAGCACCTGGTGCTACCTGTCCCCCAAGGGCTGGCTCAGCGGAGCGGCCACCAACGGCTGCTGCAGCTGCATCAACTGGGCCCGCCGCAGCCTGTTTCCCCCCGGGACCGACTACGCCGCCATGGAAGCGGGCGTCAGCGACCCGGAGGACACCCCCGTGTTTCTCCCCTTCCTTTACGGGGAGCGCTGTCCGGGCTGGAACAGCCAGCGCAGGGGCGGCTTTGTGAACTGCCAGGCCCATCACAGCCTTGCCGATCTGTACCTGGCTGTGCAGGAGGGGGTGCTGTTCAACCTGTACCAGTGCTACACCACCCTGACGGAGATCGCAGGCACGCCCAGGGAGATCAAGCTGTCCGGCGGCATCCTGAACTCGCCCCGGTGGCTGCAGATGTGCGCGGATATTTTCGGCTGCACCATGACCCTGGACAATGCGGTTCACGGCAGCCTGTTGGGCGCCTGTGTGGTCGCCATGGAGAAGCTTGGCGTCATCGGCGACCTGCGGGACTTCTCCCCGGAATCGAACGGCACCGTGGAGCCCGACCCCGAAAAGGCGTCTCTTTACCGGGAAAAATTCCAGAGGTATCTGGACTGCTATCACAAGATATGACGAACAATATGAACAGGGAGTGCTCAAAATGAAAGTGCTGATCACGCCGCGCTCCTACGGCAAAACCGACCCCGCCGTGTTTGAGATGCTGGAACAGGCCGGGCTGGACGTGGTGCGCAACGAAACGGGATACATTTTTACCAAGGAGCAGATGCTGGAGAGGATCGCCGGCTGCGACGGCGTCATCGTCGGCGTGGACCCCATGGACGAAGACGTGATCAACGCCGCCCCCCGCCTGAAGGCGATCGCCAAATACGGCACCGGCGTTGACAACATCGACCTGGACGCCGCCGCGCGGCGGGGCATCAAAGTGTCGGTCACCGCCGGGGCCAACTCGGAGGCCGTAGCCGACTGCGCCTTCGGCATGCTGATCGCCATGGCGCGCAAGCTGGTCGCCATTGACGCCGAATGCCGCAGGAAGAACTGGAAGAAGATCACTACCAAGGACGTCAGCCGCGCCACTCTCGGCATCGTGGGTATGGGGGCCATCGGCAAGCTGATGGTCCGCCGCGCCCGGGGCTTCGACATGCAGGTCATCGCCTACGACCCCATGTGGGACGAGGCCTTTGCCGGGCAATACGGCGTGGAGCGGGTCTCTCTGGACGAGCTCTTTACCCGCTCCGACTACATCTCCCTGCACGTGCCCCTGATCCCCTCCACCCGTGAAATGGTGGGCGCGGAACAGCTCAGGATGATGAAAAAGGACGCCGTGCTGATCAACTGCGCCCGCGGGGAGCTGATTGACGAGAATGCCCTGCTGGACGCGCTGGAGCGGAAGGAGATCGGCAGTGCGGCCCTGGATGTGTTCGTCAGGGAACCCCCGGACGATCCCCGCTGGTACACTCTGGACAATCTTCTTCTAGGCTCCCACTGCGCCGCCTCCACCACCGGTGCGGCCCGGAACATGGGGCGCATGGCCACCGCGAACCTGATTCGGGATCTGGAGGGAAAACCATGAGTAAAAAAGCCATCATCACCGGCGGCAGCCGGGGCATCGGAAAAGGCATCGCCCTGGCCCTGGCCGCGGAGGGCTACGACCTGGCCATCTCTTATGCCAACAGGAAGGACGCCGCCGAAGAGCTGGCCCGGCACATTGAGGAGACCTACGGCCGGAAATGCTATTATTACCAGGCCTCGCTGGAGATCCCCGGCGAGAGCGAAAAGCTGTTTGCGCGGGCGGTGGCCGATCTGGGCGGCCTGGACCTGCTGGTAAACAACGCCGGACTGACCATCTGCGAGCCCATCCAGAACATTACGGAGGAAAAGCTGGACCACCTGCTCAACCTGGACTTTCGCAGCTTCGTTCTGATGATGCGCAGCGCCACCCGCTACATGATCGACCACCGCATCCGCGGCAGCATCATCAACATCACCTCCTCCCGCGGCGAGCGCGCCTATCCGGAGTGCGGCGTCTACTGCGGCCTGAAGGCCGGGTTGAATCACGCCATCAAGGCCTTCGCACTGGACGTGTCCGCCTACGGCATCCGCATCAACAACGTGGCTCCCGGCGCCACCCGCATCCGCACCAAGGAGGAACTGGCCAGGATGGAATGCGGCACCGCCGCGGACTACTTCTGGCGGGACGAGTACAGCGACAAGAGCAAGCCCATCGAATCCGATTTCTGGGACGAGCTGGGCGAGGCCATCCCCCTCTGCCGCGCCGGCACGCCGGAGGACATCGGCAACGCCGTGGTCTTCCTGGCCTCCAAAAAAGCCTCTTACATTACCGGCATTACCCTGCGGGTGGACGGCGGTCTGATCCTGCCCGGCATGCCCGAGGGCTTCGCCGGGCAGGGCGGTCTGGCCGCAGGCGGCTGGGGCCGCCCGGAGATGGAATGATGGCGGTGGAATTCTACACGGGCTCCTACGGCCACATGGGGGAAGAGAGCATCGTGCGGTTCCGGGCGGATTTTGCCGCCCGGAGTCTGACCAAAACCATGGTCAGCACCGCCGCCGAATGTCCCTCCTACCTGCTCTCGCACCCCAACAAAAGGATTTTATACGCCGTGCGGGAGCTGACCGAGGAGGGGGCGCTCTGCACCTTTGCCTCCGAAGGCGGTTTCCTGCGCCTGCTCAGTACGCTGCCCACCGGGGGGAAAGACCCCTGTTACCTCTCTCTGGACGGCAGCCGCACCTTTTTGTTTGCCGTAAACTATTCCGGCGGCAGTTTCTGTGTGTACCGTTTGGATGAAGCGGGTCTCCCTCAGGAGATGACAGACCACATCACCCATACCGGAAGCGGGCCCGACAAAGCCCGGCAGGAGTCTGCCCATCCCCACTGCGCGGTGCATGTGGACGGCGCGGTCTTCGTCTGCGATCTGGGCATGGACCGCGTGTTTCGGTACACGCTGGATCAGAAGACCGGGAAAGTGACCCCGAGCTGGGGAATCTCCCTGCCCCCGGCCTCCGGACCCCGGCATCTGCTCGCATCCCCGGCAAACAATGACATTCTATACGTCGTGGGTGAGCTGTCCAGCAAGGTCTATGTGCTTCATTTGCAGGAACAGGGCGCCCGGCTCCTGCAGGAGCTGAGCACCCTGCCCGAAGGGTTTTCCGGTCCGAACATTGCCGCGGCGCTGAAAACGTCGGAGGACGGCCTCACCCTTTTTGTATCCAACCGGGGCGACGACAGCATCGCCGTATTCCGCATTTTCCCCGGCGGGACGCTGGAAAAGAAGAGCGTGTGCAAAACAGGCGGCAGGGTGCCCCGGGACTTTTCGGTCTTCGGGAAATACCTGGTCGCGGCCAATCAGGACAGCGGCCTGCTCACCGTCCTGCGCTATGACAGCGCCCGGTTCCGGCTTACACCTTATAACATGTCCGCCTCGCTGATCCGTCCCACGATGATCCTGGGCGGCGAATAACTCTCTCCGGCAAAAACGCTCTGCAGGCCGCATGGAACGGCTTGCAGAGCGTTCTTCTTTGCTTCCTCTGTCCTCACTCCGGCATGGTCCACTCTTTCACGCCGTCAAAATAGGGGCTCTGCTTTCTGCGGCGAAAATCGTCCGCGTCCTTTTGGGACCAGTCATACAGCCCCACGCCCGACGCCTGGCCCGTTTTTCCGTTTGCCAGTCCGTCTTTCACCAGCTTCTGCACCTCTTTCGCGTCGCAGAGGTCCGGATAGACATTGGCCGCGATGGTGCTTTCCAGCTCAAAGCCCACGGCGTCAAAGTATTCCAGCAGGCCGATGGAGGCATACCGCATTCCCACCGTATACTTCAGGGCCCGGTCGATGTCGGCGGCCGTGGTGATCCCCTGTTCGATCAGGTAAATGGACTCCCGGAACATGGCCTGGGCAAAGCGGTTGACCAGGAAGCCCGGCACACTTCTATTCAACACCACAGTCTTACGGTGAAGGGCCTCCAGCACGGCCAGTGTGCGTTCCACCGTGGAGTCAGCGGTTTCCCGGTGGCGCACAACCTCCACCAGCGGGAGCATATGCACCGGCTGGAAGGGGTGGGCGATCAGCAGCTGTTCCGCCCGCGCGGTCAGCCCAGCCAGAATTTCGGCATCAATGGACGAGGTACACGAGGCGATGACGGCATTGGGCTGCGCGTATTCTTCAATCGTCCTGTATACCTGCTGCTTAATTTGGACATCCTCCGCCACCGCCTCGAAGATAAAGGTGCAGTCCTCCAGGGCCTTCGGATCACAGGTCAGGGTCAGCAGATCCAGTGCAGCGGCTTTGTTTCTCCGGGTTGCCAGTCCTTCGCAGATCAAATCGTCCCAGTTCTGCCCGATCGCCGCCCTGCAGCGCTCCAGCCCCTGCTCCGAATGTCCGATCACCGTACAGGGCAGCCCCTGGCCGATCACCAGGGTGGCCTGACAGGAGCCAATGACTCCTGCGCCATATACCGCGATTTTCTCCATCCCGATCCGCTCCTTTCGTCCGCATGGGGGCGTCTTCCGCCGCGCAGACAAACCGCGCCGCGGTTTGTTCAGCAGACATTATAATCATTATAGCGAAATGAGATT
Organism: Oscillospiraceae bacterium; assembly: GCA_051867655.1. GTDB lineage: Bacteria > Bacillota > Clostridia > Oscillospirales > Oscillospiraceae > JAJPXI01. Next base: position 51,438 of record JBJDYV010000020.1, on the reverse strand, counting down.
TTTTGTAAAGTGCCCCAAGGCACAGAGGAGGGGCCGTGCGGCCCCTCCTCTTCAGTTCATATTAAGTCCGGGATGCCTCAGCCCTTTGCTTTCGCCTTCATCCAGGGCGGCATGCGGGTCTGTTCTGCCATGGGGTGATCCTCAAAGCCCATCATTTTCTTAACGGTGTCCATTTCGTTGTCCATGTTGAACTTGGCGGGCTTGCCGGGGACAGCGCTGATGGCATCCACCGGGCAGACAGAGACGCACTGGAGACAGGTCACGCAGTCGGCGATGTAGGCGATCTTCATCTGCCCGTCCGCCATGCGGAACACGTCCATCGGGCAGATCTTTTCACATAAGCCGCAGTTGATGCAGGCCAGTTCGTTGATTTTCGTGATCATAGGCTCAACCGTCCTTTCTGGCCGGGGCCAACCGATCGACCATGGTGGGAGCCGGACGATACTTGTACCGCTCCATGGGGATGTCCTCGACGGTTGCCCTCATGTCGCCGCCGGTGCCCTGAACGATGACCCACTTGAGCCAGTTCACATTGTCGGTCAGCGGATAGTCGTCCCTGTAATGCAGCAGGCGGGACTCCCTGCGTTCCCGGGCCGCCAGTGCGCTGGCCTGCCCCACCTGGATGGTGTTGCGGATCTTCAGGCACTTGACCAGCTCATGCCAATCGTCCGCCTTGAGCCGCTGCGCCTCCTCCTCCAGGCCGCACAGCAGTTCGTACGCCCTGGTCAGGTTCTCCTCAGTGCGATAATCCAGGTACTTCCACGCGTCGATCAGCTTCAGGCGGACCTCCGCTTCACGGATGCCATCCTTCACGGACAGCGGGGCATACACCTGTTCCTTCAGGCGTTGGACCTCCGCCGCGTCGGCTTCCTCCAGGGCAGCGTCCTTTGCGTACAGCGCCGCCTGGATGCCCGCCCTGCGGCCGGTGGCGTGAGACCCCATCAGATTATAGGGGATGGAGAAGTTGACCGCGCCGCACATATCCGAACCGTTCCCCGCGGCATACAGGCCGGGCACCGTGGTGCAGCCGTTCTTGTCGATCCGGATGCCGCCGTTCTGCTCGCTCTGCTGCGCGGTAAAGCCGATCTCAAACTTCATGGCGCCGACGTCCCAGAATACGGGGCCGCGGCCTTCCCTGTATTCCTTGAGGATGGCGGGCAGATAGCAGTCCCAGGGAGGGCCGCCGATAAGCCGACCGGGAATCTTTCGGGTGCTTTCGTACTGCTCGCAGAATTCTTCGCCCAGGGCGTTGATGATGCGCAAGTTGGTCTGCCCGGGCATGCGCAGGCCGCGGCGCATGGTCTCCGCCATGGTCATGGGCTTGCCAGAGGGGTAGATGACGCTGAATCCGATGCGGCCGAATTCCATACCGCGCAGCTGCGCCCCCGCCCGCAGGCCGATGGCCATGCCGTCGCCGGTCAGCGACGGATTGTTGCCCGCTGCCGCCGCATGGCAGTCGCCCGTGGCCAGAACGACAGCTTTGGCCCGCAGCACAAGAAACTCGCCTGTTCTGCGGTTCACGCCCACGGCGCCCACCACTCTGCCGTTCTTTGTCAGCAGGTCTGTGATCACGGTACGGTTGATCACCCGGGCGCCCAGGCGCTCGGCCTCCACCTTGTACTTGTTCAGATGCTTGTAGGAGCCGAAGGGGTCCCAGATGGCTTCCCGCTGCTGAAAGTCGGGAAACTGGGTCTCCATCATCATCCATTTGACCTTGCCGTCCCAGCCCCGCTCCACAGTAGCCCCCAGGGCCAGTTCCTCTTCAAAACGGTCCTGGGATTCCCGGATGATCTCGTCGGCGTATTCCTGGTCCACCATGTAATCGCACTGGCGTACGGTACCCTCCAGGGCCTTGTCGAAATCATCCTCGGGAAGAACCACACGCTGTACATTGGGGCCGGGCGCGGACCGGCCCACAAAGCCGGCCTCGCCCTGCTCCACGATGGTTACGGCGGCTCCGCCCTGGCAGGCGTGGATCGCCGCAAAACAGCCCGCGATACCGGAGCCGATGACAAGTACATCGGTCGTTACCGTTCTTTCCATCCCATCTTTCCCCATCGTGCTCCTCCTCTTATTACCTTTCGTTCCGGGCGTCTGCCGGTTTTTTTCGCCATGGATCGATCAGAATGCTTCCAGAGCGCTGATCGCTCCGTCCGAGAGGGAAGAACGGTCGATCGCTTCCGTCTTCCCGTCATAACCGACGGGGACGCAGCTGCCGCCTTCCAGCACCCAGGTGCTCTCATATGTATCATCCGCGAACCAGGTCGCGCCGTTGCCGGCGGTCTTGGGTGCTTCGCCCTCATAGGTCATATCGCTGATGGTGATGGTGCCGTCCTCATTCTGGACCCACTTGTGTCCCACATAGCTCTGGGCGCCGACCCAGGAGTTGTCCATGATGATCAGCGCGGTGCCGTCATCCTTCAGCTTGACCGCGTAGGGAGTCGTGGCGCCGTAGGGGTTCACAAAGCCGAAGTAATAGGTGCCCGCCACCGAGGTAGCGGTCGGGTAGATCGCTTCCGGCAGAGTGGTCCGGTCGATCTCACCGATCTTGCCGTCATAGTTGACGGGTTTGCAGGTCTTGTCGGAGGAGAGCTCCCAGGTGCTCTCATAGGTACCGTCCGCGAACCAGGTCGCGCCGTTGCCGTCCGTCTTGGGAGGCTCGCCTTCATAGGTCATGTCGCTGATGGTGACTGTGCCGTCCCCGTTGACCGTCCAGGTATGGCCCACATATTCCTGCGTGCCGACCCATGCGCTTTCCATGAAAATGTTCGCGGTCTGATCCGCATTGAGCCAGACGACGTAAGGAACGGTGGCGCCGTAGCTGTTAAAGAACCCGAAGGTGTAAATGCCGACCTTGTCCGCGCCCGCGGGATAGCACTCGGCGGGCAGGGCGGTCAGATCGAGCTCACCGACCTTGCCGTCGTACTCCACGGGAACGCAGGTCTTGTCGCCGCTGAGCTTCCAGTTGCTCTCATAGGTGCCGTCGGCAAACCAGTACGCGCCGTTGCCATCCGTCTTGGGGGGTTCCCCTTCATAGGAGCAGGCGCCGAGAGACACGACGCTGTCGCCGTTGATGCTCCAGCTGTCGCCGTGGTATTCCATCAGGCCGACCCAGTCGCTGTTCATGAAGATCCGGAAGGTTCCGTCCGCATTCAGCCAGAGGACATAGGGAACCGTCGCGCCGTAGTTGTTGACAAAGCCGAAGGTATAGACGCCGACCGCCTCCGCGGCAGTGGTCGGATCGGTATAGGGCTTGGCAAGGAACTCCGTGGGAGCGGTATACCCCACGGGAACCACATTCTCGCCGTCCACCTTCCACGTCACCTTGCCGTCCGCGCCGACCCAGTCAACGCCGATTTCCCCGCTGAGCGCGTTGGTGGTGAAGGTGCCGTCGCCATTGTCGGTCCAGCCGTCCCCGTTCAAAGTCGCGCTGCCCAGAGCACCCTCATACTTGACATAGACCTTCCCGGTCTCCTTCGTTGTAACCGTAAAAACAGTTTCATCGCCGTAAGCATCTACATAGTTAAAGGAAAAGGTTCCGGCCTCGATCTGATTCTTTTCTTCCGACGCGGAGGTCTCCGAGGGGACAGGAGTTTCCGTTACCTTGACGTTCTGTGTGCCGGTTCCGTTGCAGCCTGCCAACAGAGAGACTGCCATTGCTGCGGACAGAAGCATTGCGAAGATTTTTTTCATCCTTTTTCCCTGCTTTCTTTTCAATTTATGCTAAAACCTGTTAAAAAGCTTGAAAAGCTTTTTATAGCGCAACGCGCGTCAGGTTTTTATGAGACGCCGTGGCGCACGGTACGTGCGCCACCAGCGTGCGCAGCACGCGGGATTTCAAATAAAGCATTTTATTTGAAATCAGTATTAAATTGAATCCGTGAGCAATATTCCGAATCTTTGGTTTCAGGGCTTTGCCTTCAATTTTGCCAGCTCCCAGGGGGGCAGGCGGGTAATCGCCGCCTGGGGATGATCCACCGCGCCCATCAGCTCTTTGATCTTCTTCCACTCGCCGTTCATATTGAGCTTTTTCGGCTCGGCGGAAGTAAACGAGATCGCGTCCACAGGGCAGACATACTTGCACTGCAGGCAGTTGCAGCAGTCGGCGGGATAGGCGATGGTCATTTTCCCGTCCGCCATGCGGAACAGGTCGGCGGGGCAGACCCGCTCGCAAAGTGTGCAGCCGGTGCAGGCGATCGGATTGATGGATTTGATCATAGGACTCACCCCTCCTTCCGGGCCGGCGCGCAGCGGTCCACGATCTCAGGCTCCGGACGATACTTGTACCGCTCAAAGGGGATCTCCACCAGCTCGGCGTGCATCGCGCCGCCGACACCGGAAACCACGACCCACTTGGCAAAGTTCTTGTTGTCCATGTAGGGGTAGTCCGCCCGGTAATGCTCAATACGGGACTCCCTGCGCTCGCGGGCGGCCAGAGCCTGCGCCTGGCCCAGCTGGACCACGTTGCGGATCTTCAGGCATTTGGCCAGTTCATGTACATCGTCGCCGCACTTCAGTCCGGCAGCTTCCTCCTCCAGATTCCGGAAGGCGTTGTACGCCGTGGTCAGCGTCTCTTCCGTTCTGTAATCCAGATAGGGCCAGATGTCGATCATCCGGCAGCGCACCTCGGACTCGGTCAGGCCGGTGGGACGGCCGATCGGAGCGTAAGCCTCGGCCTTGTACTGCGCGATCTGAGCGGGATCGGGCTCCACATAGTCGTGCTCCTTGGCGTAAAGCGCGGCACTTTCGCCGCTGCGGCGGCCGGTGAAGCAGGAGCCCATCAGGTTGTAGGGGATGCTGAAGTGCATGCCGCCGCACATATCAGAGCCGTTGCCGCCGGCAAACAGGCCGGGAACGCAGGTGACGCCGTGCTTGTCGATGCGCACGCCGCCGGTCTGGGCGCTGGCGCGCTGGGAGAAGCCGACCTCAAACTTCATGCCGTTGACCTCATAGAACACGGGGCCGCGGCCTTCCTTGACTTCCTTCATGATGGCGGGAATGTAATTCTTCCAGCTGGGGCCGCCCACCATACGGTCCGGGCGGGTCCTGGTCCACTCATATTTCTCGCAGAACTCCTCGCCCAGGGCGTTGATGATACGCACCTTTTGATTGGTGTTGCGGTACGTGCGGGCCATCCGCTCGTTGGCGCTGATCTGCTGCTCCGCGTAGCTGGGCCAGATGGCGCCGAAGCAGATGCGGCCGAACTCCATGCCGCGCAGCTGGGCGCCCGCCCGCAGAGCCATGCCCATGCCGTCGCCGGTGTGGCCGATGTTATTACAGCCGGCCGCGTGGTAGTCCGCCGTACAGAGGACCACCGCCTTGGCCCGGAAGGTCAAAAACTCGCCAGTCCGCACGTCGATGCCCACAGCGCCCACACACTGGCCGTTCCGGGTCAGCAGCTCCGTGATCAGGGTCCGGTCGCGGAACTTCGCCCCGGCGGCCCTGGCCGCGGTGACGAATTTATACAGGTGCTTGTAGGACCCGAAGGGGCTCCAGATCGCCTGTCTCTGCCTGAAACCGGCCACATCGGTCTCCATCATCATCCACTTGATCTGGCCGTCCCAGCCCCGCTCATAGTCGCCGCCCATCGCCAGGATCTCCTGGAAACGGTCGTAGCTTTCGTCGATACACTCCTTGCCGTACTCCTGGTCCAGCATGTAGTCGGTCTGGAGAACGCTGCCCCGCAGAGCCTCGTCGTGGTCGTCCTCGGGCAGGACCACGCGGTTGATGTTCGTGCCGGTGGAGGACCGGCCGACAAAGCCGGCCTCGCCCTGCTCCACGACCAGGACCTCCGCCCCCAGCTCCCGCGCGCGGATGGCCGCGAAGGAGCCGGCGATCCCGGAGCCGATGATCAGCACCTCGGTTTTGATTGTTTGTTCCGAAAAAGCCAAATTGATTACCTCCCGGTGAGCCGTCAAACCGCTGTTTTCTGCTCGGAATTGATTTTTGCCGTGACCGCCGCGATCCGGTGCCGCGCTTTCCGCGCGTCATAGATCTTGGACTGGTTGTGGGTAAAGGCGATGAAGATCAGCAGGAACAGGCCCACGCCCACATTCTGCATCGCGGAGGGGATGCCCATTGCCAGCATGCCCGCCGTCAGCAGCTTCATGGCCAGCGTGCCGACGATGACGCCCACGGTCAGATTGGTGTACCGCATCAGGAAAAAGCCGATGAACACCGGGGGGATCGCCTCGAACATGATGGTGGAAGAGCCGTTCTGCCGCATATCCGCCAGGATGGTTCCGGTCATGCAGACGTAGATGATGCCCGCTATGGCCACCAGGAAGCCGCAGAGCAGATAGCAGCCCAGCACGTTCCGCCGCTCATTGATCCCGCTGTTGACCGCCAGCGCCTGGGACTTTGCCAGCGAACGGACATTGTATCCGAATCTTGTGTGGGTGAACAGGACATAAAATACCAGGAAGCCCGCGCCCGCCACCAGGAAGATGTACGGGAACTGCGCCAGCTTCAGCATGCTGTAGTCCTTGATGCGCGCGCCGGAGCCGCCGTTAAAGACGGTGATCACGCTTTCGTAGATCACATAAAAGCCCAGGCTGATCACGATAGACGGCACGCGGATCACAAGATACATCACTCCGCTGAGCAGGCCCAGCAAAAGGCCGATCACGATACACACGATCAGAAGTCCGGGGATCCCGATGTTAAGCTTTTCCACCAGCGGCATGGCCAGTACCGGGCAGAGGATGACCATCATGCCGATGGAGAAATCCCAGCGGCCGTTCAGCAGATTGCAGGCCATGGCCAACGAGATGCAGGAACCGAGCATCGTATTTCTCAGGATGGAGACGATGCTGTCCCAGTTGCCGAACTGTCCCCGGCCGATAAATCGCGTCAGGATCCATATAACCAGAAACATGCCGACCGGCAGCAAAAGCGTTTTGACGATATTTCCGGCGATTCTTTTCTGTTTGGTCATACCCTGCCTCCCAGTTCAAACGAGATACGCCTTCCGGAGCAGAGGGGGCAAAACCGTCCCCCCTCCGCCGGGCAAAAGGCTGTAAAAAAGGCGATTACTTCTTGCCGGCCAGCCAGCCGTCCTCCGCGCTGAAGGCGTCGGCAATGGTCTGGTAATCAGCGGGGGTCACATCGGGGTTGAACACCTTGATCAGCTGCTTCATCTCATCGATGCTGTACGCGTGGTTACCGCCGGTGGTGGCGGCGTAGAAGGTTCTGAAATCCTCCCCGGAGGTGATCCACAGGTGGGGGAACTCGATCTCGGCCGGGGTGCCGTCCGCGTTGCTGATCCGCTCCCCGCGCAGGCCGCTGTACAGCAGGGCAAAGGCCAGCTGGATCCGGGCCTCGGAGCCGACGCTGACATGGGTCAGGAAGCCAATGTCAAACTCATTGGACACGTCGCCGACCATGTATGCGGAGATCTGGATCTTACCGCCGTACTTGGCGGCCATGTCGGCCACGTTGAAGGAATCCGGCGTGGTGACGAAGCTGAAGATGGCGTCGGTCTCGGGATACTGGGACATCAGGTTGTTGGCGATCTCCGCCATGGCGTAGCTGCGGGCCTCCACGTAATCCAGGCCCGCCTCCTTGATGGCGTCCATCGCGCCGACCGCGCGCTTGTCAAAGTTGGAGGAGATTCCGGGCGGCAGGCCGAAGATCACGAAATTCTTCGCGCCGTTGGCGATCATGTCCTGCGCGCAGGCATAGGAGTCGGCGTACTCGTCATGGGCCACATGGCCCAGGTAATACTCGCTGGTCGCGTAAGTAGAATAATCGTCCTCCCCGACCACGCTCAACCCGCAGTCGCTGAACACAATGTAGACGCCGGCCTCTTCGCAGAGATCCACCAGGCGGGAGGTCACGCCGCCGTCATTCATGATGATCAGGCCGTCCACACCGGAGGCGATGAAATTCTCCGCTTCGGTCAGGATGGCGTCGGCGCTGCTGCCCACGGCGGCGGAGACTTCGCAGTTCAGCTCATCGCCCATGTACTGGGCGGCGTCCAGGATCCGTTCCCAGCAGCCGCCGGAATTGGTGTGGGAGATGATGCCGATCTTGTAGGCGGGCATCTCGATCTCCGAGGAGCCGTCAGATGTCGCGGGTGAATTGTTGTTCACGGGGGTGTTGTTTCCCGCCGGATCGTCCCCGCAGCCGGCCAGCAGCGCGGCCACAAGGCAGAAGGCAAGAAGCAGGCTCAACAGTTTTTTCGTTTTCATGTTCTTTCCTCCATTTCATTTTTCCTCAGGAACTTTTGCTGTATTTTAACGCGGCAGCAGCGCGCCCTTGGCTTTGTTGCGCTTATAGGTAAACAGGACCATTGCCAGGAAAACAATACCCTTCACAATGCCCATGTACGAGGAATTCAATCCCATGATGGTCAGGCCGTTTTCCAGGATCACGATGGTCAGGCTGCCGATCACGGCGCAGCGGACAGACGACCGGTAGCCGCCGGACAGGGACAATCCGCCCAGAACCAGAGCGATCAGGACGTCCATCTCCATGCCCATGCCTGTATTACCCGCCAGGACGCCCACACGGCGCAGGTCAAAATAGGCCGCGATACCCAGCGTAAAGCCGCAGATCAGGTACGCCAGCAGGCGGTAGCGGTTGACATTGATCCCGCTGGTCCACGCGGCCTTGCGGTTCTCGCCGATGGCTTTGTTGTACTTGCCCACCTTGCTGTAGTCGGCCAGGAATACCGCCGCCGCAATGATCAGCACCAGGACCACGATCCGCTCGGCCCACGTCGGCACGGACAGCTGCGTGACACTGACCATCCGGGAGTTCAGGATGGTGGTCAAAACTCCCCGCCCGGCGAGCTGCATACACAGGGACGCGATAAAGGGCGGCACATTCAGCTTCACCGTGGCAAGGCCGGTCAGCAGGCCGCAGAAGACCGCCACCACGATGGTAGCGGGAAGCAAGGTCCAGGACATCCCCGTCGCTTCGAACAACAGGGCCGCGCACATCTCGGAAAGGGCCAGCACCGAGCCCAGCGAGAAGTCGATTCCGCCGTGCATATAGATAAATGTGGCGCCCAGGCCGATGAGCATGACCGTGTAGGCCTGGGTCATCATGCGGTTCAGACTCCTGGCCGTTGCCAGCTGCCCGCCCGTCAGCACCGTGAACAGCAGAAACACGACGATCAGCGCGGCAAACGGCAAGAGAGAATTTAATTTCTGCTTGTTGAACTTCATAACCACTTCTCCTACACCATGACCTGGATCAGGTCATGCTCCGAAAGGGTCTCGCTGCGGTCGTATTCGCCTGCAACGCAGCCGTCTTTCAGGATCAGGATCCTGTCACTCATGCCGATGAGCTCCGGAAGCTCCTCGCTGATCAAAACGAAAGAGTACCCTGTGGTCTTCAGCTCGTAAATCAGCTGGTACATGGCCTGCTTAACGCCAATGTCAATCCCGCGGGTCGGGCAGTCCAGGATCAGGACCTTGGCTCCGCAGCCCAGCCACTTTCCGAAGGAGACCTTCTGCTTGTTGCCGCCGGACAGGCTCGCCACCAGCTGCTCCATGGAAGAGCACTTGACCTCCATCTTATCGATGACCTGATTGGCAAGGTTCTTTTCGCTCCTGCGGGTGATGGCGATCCCGCCGCGGGCCAGCCTGCCCAGGGAGGGAAGCACCGCGTTGTTGCGGATGGAAGCACCCAGCATGACGGCCTCCTCGTCCCGGTTTTTGGAGACATAGCCCAGTCCCTTTTTGACGGCCAGGTTGGGTCCGGTCACCCTGGAGCCGTCCGCCAGACGGGCCTCCCCGACCACAGCCTTCTCCATCCCGAACAACAGTCTTCCCAGCTCATGAATTCCGCCGCCGGACAGTCCGCCGATACCCAGGATCTCGCCCCGGTGCAGTTCAAAGTTGACATCCGTCACCTGCCAGTGGCCGGTCAGGTGTTCCGCGGTCAGCACCACCTCGTCGCCGGAGCTTCCGTCATAGTCGCTGCGGTAAAGGTTTCCGGAAATCTCACGGCCCACCATCATAGCCTTGATCCGGTCTGCGTCGAACTCCTCCCTGGTCAGGGTTCCGATGATCACGCCGTCCCGCAGCACGGTCAGCGTGGTACACACGTTCATGATCTCCTCCAGATCGTGGGAGATCAGGATGACTCCTTTGTCTTCGCTGCGCATTTTTTCGATGCAGCTGTAAAGCAGCTCACGCCCGTCCTGGGTCAGCGCCGTGGTGGTCTCATCCACGATCAGGACCTCGGGGCCGGGCCGCATGGCTTTGGCAATCTCCACAACCTTGCGCTCTTCCGGGTCAAGCGCGCCGGCCGGCATTCCAGCATTGATCCCGCCCGCGCCGACCGCCTCAAGGGCCTGCTGCGCCGCCTCGCGCATGGTCTTCCTGCGGACAAGGCCGTATTTGGTAAACAGATGCTCGTTGCCCAGGAAGATGTTTTCCGCCACGCTGATGGAAGCGGCGGTCCCCATCTCCTGCACGATCATGGCAACGCCTTTGCTCTGCGCGTCCGCCACACTCTTGGGAACATACTGCTCACCATACAGCTGCATCTCGCCGCTGTCCGGGGCGTGGATACCGGCGATAATGGAGGACAGCGTGGATTTTCCGGAGCCGTTCTCCCCGATCAGTCCGTGTATCTCTCCCCGCTTCAGGATGAAGTCCACGTTGGCAAGAGCCCGGGTCGGCCCAAAACTTTTGCAAATCCCTTTGACCGCGAGGATTGTTTCAGCCATTCATACGTCACCATCCTTTTCCTCTGTTGCCCCCATGCTACCATCATTTTGACGAAAAAACTAGATGACAATTCTTCCACCTTTGTGCTATAATGACACTACAAAAATGTAGCCCGCCTATTCAGGGAGGTTTTTGCCGTGAAGCTCAGTGTCAACATTATTTTCTCCGCCCTAAAAGAGGCCTTTCCCCAGGCTGTTTTGCATAAAAAAAGCAAAAATGACAACGATTTATCCCTGAATTGCCCGCACTACCATGACGGGCCGTTCTCCTTCCGTTCCCACCGGATCTATATTGTCCCTTCGGACCAGCTGCCCTCTAATTTTGTCGCCGACGGTCCCTGCCTTCTGATCACTCCGGAACTGCAGAACAAGGCCTATCACAAAAACATTTCGGTCATCACCGCGGCGGGCGCCGGCGTGGTCTCCCTGTTCAATCAGGTCATCACCATATTCGAACAGTACACCCAGTGGGATGATACTCTGCAGGACCTGGTCTTCCACAACGCGCCGCTGGAAGAATACCTGAAATGCAGCTATCCTTTTATCGGCAACGCCATGAGCGTCCATAACAACAATTTCGCCTATCTTGCCCGGGTCGGGGAATCTGTGTCGTCGGAAAAGCGCGCGCTCTCCCACGAGCGTGATTTCATTGACCCCGATTTTCTGATGAAAGTCGACGCGCAGATCAGTCAATCCATTTTTTATTCCAGGGATGTTATCCACTTTCAGGAGGACTGTTTCCATCAGGAGTATTTCTTTCTGAATCTTTTTGACGGCAACACAGCTGCCGGCTGTCTTGTGGTCACCAGCAATTCCCGGCCGTTTGCTCCGCAGGACAGTGTATTGGTCCAGCATCTGGGAAAATACTTGGAAGCGGCGCTGACCTACGCCGCATTTTCCGGGTCGGGCAAAAATCTGCGCCGGGACTCCCTGCTGGAATATCTGAGCGGAAAAGAGCCCAATGAAGACAAGATCCTGTACCTGAAAACGGTCAGTCCCTTTTCCAAACTGAAAAAGGATCAGCGGCTGTACTGTCTGGCCGGCATGTGCCGGGATTCTGAGATCACGGAACAGTACATCGCCTACCAGATCGAACGCGCACTGCCCGAATCGGTCTGCGTTTTATTTGATTCCAAAATCGTCATTTTGTGCGCCAACCTGCCCAAGCAAACACCGGCGGCATTTTTTGAAGAGGTCCGCGCCCTTTTAAAAAAGTATTCAATCACGGCCGGATGCAGTAATCCATTCACCGATTTTTTTGATCTGAAATACTGCTACCGTCAGGCGGAATTCGCCCTGCAGCTGGCGGGAAACGATCCCGGCAATCAGATCCTGCACCACTTCAAGCAGTATACCCTTGAGTTTTTTCTCCGGTTCGGGTGCAGCGTCCTGCCCGTGCGCCTGATCTGCGCCGAGTGCATCATGAAGCTGTCCGAGCATGATGAAAACGCCGCCGTCTCCTACTGCGACAGCCTGCGCATCTATTTGGATACCGGCATGAACTCCACGGAGACCGCCAGGCGGCTGAATATCAAGCGCAATACATTCCTGGCCCGGCTGGAGCGCATTTTGCGCTATGTGGATCTCGACCTGGAGAACGAGGACGACAGGCTGTATCTCCAGATCTCTCTGCGGCTCATTCAGCGAAGCCCTCTTTCCCGTCCCCGGCCAGAACAATAAGGCCTTCATAAAAAACAGACCGCATCCCTTTCGGGATGCGGTCTGAATATATACTTCAATCTCTGCCGCCGGGACAGCAAATCATCCGGAACCCGTCTTCAGGTCAGTACAGATCGCTGCGCCGGGCGGCGCGGATGGGAAGCTGCCGGCGAATCGCCTGATTCCGGGCAAAATCGATCTCCGCCGTGAGGATCTCCTCCCCCACGCCGGCCCGGGCCAGAACGGTGCCCCAGGGGTCCGCCAGGATCGAGTTTGCATAGGAAACGTACTCCTCCGCCTCATTGCGGGCGGGCGCGGCGCCCAGGGTGAACACCTGATTGTCCACCGCCCGCTGCCGGAACAGCAGCTCCCAGTGGGCCGGGCCGGTGGTCATGTTGAACGCCGCGGGCACCACGATCAGCTGGGCGCCCCGGTCCGCCATGGCCTTCGCCAGCTCCTGAAAGCGGAAATCAAAGCAGATGCACAGGCCGATCGTTCCAAACTCCGTGTCAAATACGGTGATCCGGTCTCCCGGGCTGAGCACCTCCGATTCCTGAAACCGCTGTCCGCCCTCCACGTCGATGTCGAACAGGTGAGCCTTCCGGTGCTTGGCGATCTGCCGCCCCTGCCGGTCAAAGACGTAGGAGGTGTTATAAACCTTCCCGTCCGAAAGCTCCGGCATCGAGCCGCCCACCAGATAGATTTGAAGCTCCCGGGCAGTTTGGGACAGCACCGTCCAGCCCTCTGCCCCCTCTTCTTCGCTGTACGCGCGGAAAAAGCGGTTGGAATAGGGGCAGCAGAACATCTCCGGCAGGACGGCCAGATCGAGCCCGTCCCGGTGTGCTTCCCGGAGAAGCTCCCGGGCATGGGCCAGATTTTCCCGCTTGTCGTGGACCACATTCATTTGGATCATGGCAAGACGCATTCCATTCACCAGCTTAAACCAATCTTGTCCGCTTACAGAATATCAATATGCTCCCCGCTGAGCGCCTTATTCATGCTGCGCACCGCGCAGAACTTGCCGCACATGGAGCAGGTGTCCTCGTGCTCGGGGGAGCGGTCGGCGCGGATGGCTTTCGCCGTCTCCGGGTCCAGGGCGCATTCCCACTGCTTTTCCCAGTCGAGGGCGCGGCGGGCGTCGGCCATTTTGTCGTCGATCTCCCGGGCGCCCCGGACCCCCTTGGCGATATCCGCGGCGTGGGCGGCGATCCTGCTGGCGATAATGCCCTGCTTGACGTCGTCCAGATTGGGAAGGGCCAGATGCTCCGCCGGGGTCACATAGCAGAGGAACGCGGCGCCGTTCATGGCCGCGATGGCCCCGCCGATGGCGGAGGTGATGTGGTCGTAGCCGGGGGCGATGTCGGTCACCAGCGGCCCCAGCACATAGAAGGGCGCGCCCATGCAGATGGTCTGCTGCACCTTCATGTTGGCGGCGATCTGGTCCATGGGCACATGGCCCGGCCCCTCCACCATCACCTGCACGTCCTTCTCCCACGCCCGCTTGGTCAGCTCGCCCAGGCGGACCAGCTCCTCGATCTGGCACACGTCGGTGGCGTCGGCCAGACAGCCGGGGCGGCACGCGTCGCCCAGGGAGATGGTCACGTCATACTCGCGGCAGATGTCCAGAAGCTCGTCGTAATACTCATAGAACGGGTTTTCCTCCCCGGTCATGCACATCCAGGCAAACACCAGCGAACCGCCCCGGGAGACGATGTTCATTTTCCGCTTGTGTTTGCGGATCTGATCAATGGTCTTGCGGGTGATGCCGCAGTGCAGGGTGACGAAATCCACGCCCTCCTCCGCGTGCAGGCGGACCACGTCGATGAAATCCTTCGCGGTCAGGGTGTCCAGATCCCGCTGATAGTGGATGACGCTGTCGTAGACCGGCACGGTTCCGATCATGGCGGGGCATTCGGCGGTCAGCTTGCGCCGGAAGGGGCTGGTGTCGCCGTGGCTGGACAGGTCCATAATGGCCTCCGCGCCCATTTCCACGGCGGACAGCACCTTCTGCATCTCCACATCATAGTCCTTGCAGTCCTTGGAAACGCCCAGGTTGACGTTGATTTTGGTGCGGAGCATGGAGCCGATGCCCTCCGGGTTCAGGCATTTGTGATTTTTATTGGCGGGGATGACGACTTTTCCGCCGGCGACCAGCGGCAGCAGTTCGTCCACCGTCATCCGCTCCTTTTTCGCGACGATCTCCAGCTCCGGCGTGACGATCCCCCGCCGCGCCGCGTCCATCTGCGTGGTGTAATTGCGTTCCATTATGATCTCTCCTTCTGACCGATTTCGGTGTATTCTCCGCTGAGCGCAAAGGCGTGATTCAGCGGGCCGCTTCCTTTTCCCAGATCCAGCATGGCCGCCAGCGCGCCGGAAAGATAGTCCTTGGCCCGCTGGACCGACGCGGCCAGGCTGAAGCCCTTGGCCAGGTTGGCGGCAATGGCGCTGGATAAAGTGCAGCCAGTCCCGTGGGTGTTGGGGTTGTCGATCCGCCGGCCCATGAACCACCGCGCCGTGCCGTCGGCGTACAGCAGATCGTTGGCGTCGTTGACGCTGTGCCCGCCCTTACACAGAACCGCGCAGCCGTATGTATCATGGATCTTTTTGGCGGCGGCGGCCATATCGTCCGGGCTTTGAATGGACATGCCGGCCAGGATCTCCGCCTCGGGAATGTTGGGGGTCGCCAGCGTGGCCAGCGGCAGCAATTGTGCTTTCAGCGCCGCCACCGCGTCGGGCTCCATCAGCCGGGAACCGCTCGTGGCCACCATCACGGGATCGACCACGATATGGGCCGCACCGTAGGCTTTGAGCCGGTCCGCGATGACCTCGACCAGAGCGGCGGAGGAGACCATGCCGATCTTCACCGCGTCGGGGCGGATGTCCTCAAAGACCGCGTCGATCTGCTGCCGCAGGAATTGTGGAGTGACCTCCAGGATCGCCGATACGCCGGTCGTGTTCTGGGCCGTCAGCGCGGTGATCGCGCTCATGGCAAAAACACCGTTCATTGTCATCGTTTTCAGATCGGCCTGGATACCGGCGCCTCCGCTGGGATCGCTCCCGGCGATTGATAATGCTGTTCTCATGATTTTCCTCCTATTCCAGCATTACTTTTTTGAGGAAGCACCGATCCAATCGGCAAGAGCAGATAGCGAGAAATTTTGTGCCGAAAAAAGGCGCATTTTCGCAGGAATACTTTGTGTATTTCAAGAAAAGGCAACGCATTTTCGGTGCAAAATTTCCGCAAGATGCCGCAGACGCATTGGATCCGTGGTTCCTCAGGCGGCAGAGAGTGGTGCCCCCGGTCTGCCGCTGTTGAACGGATTAAATGATCTCTTCCGCCTTGCGTCTCAGGGCTTCGGCGGCGGAGCGGATGCTGTCGGCGGCAAAGAGTGCGGAGACCACCGCGATGCCGCACATCCCGCCCCCCTTGAGCTCGTCCGCATTGGAAAGGCTGATGCCGCCGATGGCAACGGCGGGAATGGAAACCGACGCGCAGATCTCGCGCAGCTGCTCCCGGGTAATGCGGACAGCGTTTGTCTTGGTGGGCGACGGAAATACCGCGCCCACGCCGAGATAATTTGCGCCTGCGGCCTGCGCCGCCCGGGCCTGCTCCACCGTTTTGGCGGTCGCGCCGATGATGAAGTCCGGCCCGACGCGCCTGCGGATCTCCGCGACGGGAGTATCCTCCCTGCCCACATGGACGCCGTCCGCGCCGCTTTTCAGCGCCACGTCCACGTTGTCGTTGATAATCAGGGGCACACGGTAACGGCGGCAAAGCTCCCGGACCCGGACCGCTTCTTCCACGAATGCCCCTTCCTCCAGCCCCTTTTCCCGCAGCTGGACCATGGTCACGCCGCCCCGCAGCGCGTCCTCGATCTGCTCCAAAAGGGTCTGGTGGCCGACCCACGCCCGGTCCGTCACCGCATACAAAAGCAGGCTGTCTCTATTAAACTCCATTTCATCCACCAAAACTTTTCAAATAATTCTCCACATCGGCGCACTGCATCAGGGCGCTCATAACGCAGCCCCCCCTGGCCCCCGCCCCGCGCACGGCGGCGATGGTTTCGCCGCTGATCCCGCCGATGGCATAGACCGGGATGGAGACGCTGTCACAAACGGTTTTCAGAAACTCCAGCCCGCGCCCGGGCAGGCCCTTCTTGCAGTCGGTGTCAAAAATATGGCCCGCTGTAATATAGGTGCAGCCCAGCCGCTGAGCTTCCAGCGCATCTTCCGCCGAGTGGCAGGACGCGCCCAGGGTCGTGAAGCGCCCCTTCTGAGCGGCCGTCAGCTCCCGCAGCACCGGCAGGGGGGCATGGAACGCCCCGGCCCCCAACTCGATTGCCGCGTCCGCGAAGGTGTGCAGGATGCAGGGTACATGGCGGTGGGCGCAGATCTGCATGACCTGCCGCGCCAGCGCCTTGTATTCCCCCTCGGACAAATCCTTTTCCCGCAGGATGATCCCCGCGGGGCGGGCGGCGGCGATCTTCTCCACCCGGAGCAGGAAGTCTTCCGCGCAGAGGGCGCGGTTGGTGACGCACAAAATATCAGACATAGAGGTAGTCGTTCAGGACGGGCTGCAGGCCTTCTTCCGCGATGTCCTGATACATCGTATCCAGGCTGCGGCCGTCGCTGATCTCAAACTGCTCGTCGCCCTGGGCGCCGTCCGTCTCCTTCCCGGTGTATTTGCTCTCATGGTCGCCGATGCCGGTGGACACACCGGCGGACACCTTGGTGGCGGCGATCTTTACGATGCCGTTGCGGAACCGGGCGCTCTCCCGGGAGGACACCGTGATGCCCACAAAGGGCAGGAAAATACGGTAGGCGCAGAGGATCTGACAGAGCTGCTTTTCGCCCACGTCCAGCGGGTTGATCTTCTCGTTGTTGATGATGGGCCGCAGCCGGGGGCAGGACAGGGACATCTCCGCCTGGGGATACTTCCGCTGCAGATAGTACACATGCAGGGCGCTGGCCAGGGCGTCCTTGCGGAAGTCCGACAGCCCCAGCAGCGCGGAGAACGCCACGCCGCGCATTCCGGCCATCAGCGCCCGCTCCTGAGCGTCGAAGCGGTAGGGCCACACCCGCTTGTGGCCCAGCAGGTGCAGTTGTTCATACTTGACCGTGTCGTAGGTCTCCTGGAACACCGTCACATAGTCCGCGCCGCACTCGTGCAGATAGCGGTACTCGTCGGTGTTGACCGGGTAAATTTCCAGACCCACCATGCGGAAATATTTCCGCGCCAGCTTGCAGGCCTCGCCGATGTAGGTCACGTCGCTCTGGGCGCGGCTCTCGCCGGTCAGGATCAGGATCTCCTCCATGCCGCTGTCGGCGATGACCTTCATCTCGTGCTCGATCTGCTCCGCCGTCAGCTTCATGCGGTTGATGTGGTTGTAGCAGTTGAAGCCGCAGTACACGCAGTAGTTTTCGCAGTAGTTGGCGATGTACAGGGGCGTGAACAGATAGACCGTGTTGCCGAAATGCTTGCCGGTCTCCTGCCGCGCCCGCTGGGCCATTTCCTCCAAAAAGGGCTCCGCCGCGGGAGACAGCAGGGCCTTGAAGTCCTCCACCGAGCACTTCTCATGCTCCAGCGCCGCCCGGACGTCTTTTGCGGTATAGCGGGAGGGGTCGTAGGAGTTCATGTGCCCCATGACGTGTTCGCACACGTCGGACTGGATCTGCTCCATGCCGGGCAGGTATTCCATGTGGTTTTTCCGGGAAGACGGGTCGGTCTCCAGGCGGTGCTTTTTCTCCAGCGCCGCCGGCGACAGGTACTCCGAATCCACAAAAAACTGATTTTCCATTCTGTTCACCCTTTAATCATGCAGGAATCCGGTCAGCGGGTCGGAGGCGGAAGCGCCCCGGGTCAGCACCCGGCCCAGACCGGACAGGTAGGCCTTGCGCCCGGCCTCGATGGCCTGACGGAAGGCGGAGGCCATCAGGGTCAGGTCTCCCGCGGTGGCCAGGGCGGTGTTGGCCATGATGGCGGCGGCGCCCATCTCCATGGCCTCGCAGGCCTGGGAGGGACGGCCGATGCCCGCGTCCACAATGATGGGCAGGTCGATCTCGTCAATCAGGATCTGGATGAACTCCCGGGTGGCAAGCCCCTTGTTGGAGCCGATGGGAGAGGCCAGGGGCATGACGGCGGCTGCCCCGGCGTTGACCAGATCGCGGGCCACGTTCAGGTCGGGGTACATATAGGGCATGACCACAAAGCCCTCGTTTGCCAGAATTTCCGTGGCCTTGACGGTCTCGGCGTTGTCGGGCAGCAGGTACTTGGAGTCGCGCATGATCTCGATCTTCACAAAATCGCCGCAGCCCAGCTCCCGGGCCAGGCGGGCAATGCGGACGGCCTCCTGGGCGTTGCGCGCGCCGGAGGTATTGGGCAGCAGGGTCACCCCCTCGGGGATGTAATCCAGGATATTTTCCTGCTCCCGGGTGTTGGCGCGGCGTACCGCCAGGGTAATGATCTCGGCCCCGGCGTCCTTGACCGCCGCTTCGATCAGCTTCAGGGAATACTTCCCGGAGCCCAGAATAAAGCGGGAGCTGAATTCGTGCCCGCCAATGATCAGCTTGTCATCTGTCTGCATCTTCGTTCCTTCTTTCCGTTTTTATACTTCATAATGCCCCGCCAAAATCCGGATCACCGCGTGCGCCTGATGGGCGGCGCACAGCATGACGCGGGAGGACACCAGGCCAATGCCGTCGTTCACATCGCTGGAGCCGTCCCCGCAGAGGTAGAAGCGGCTTGTGATCTGTCGGGTTCTGATCTCGTTGGCGGGGCCGAACCCCGCCATGCCGGAAGCCGCGATCAGATACTTGTCCGGCATGTTCTCCAGCACGCCGTTTACCAGCATCGCCTTCGCCTCGGCCCGGTCAAACGCCTCGCAGATGATGTCCGCGCCGCAAAGCAGCGCTTCCAGATTGTGCTCGTCGATCCGGACGGTGTGGGTGACCACTGCGACATAGGGGGCGATCTCCTGTAAATTGGCGGCAAGGGCTTCTGTTTTGTAGAGCCCGATTTGGGACGCCTTGTACTGCTGGCGGTGGAGATTGGAAATGTCCACCTTGTCGAAGTCGGTCAGGATCAGCCGCCCCACTCCCGCCCGGGCGAGGGAGACGGCAATGTTGGAGCCGAGACCGCCCAGGCCGCAGATGGCGACCGTGCTGCCTGCCAGCTTCTCCTGCAGGGCCTTTCCGTGGCGCTGCTCCAGCGCCTGCCGCATCTCATCTTTTGTGGGAATGCAGGCCATGTCAACCACCTCCCACGAAGCTGACCACCTCGACCACATCGCCGTCCCGCAGCACGACCTCGCCGTACCGGGCTTTCGGAACGATCGCGCCGTTATGCTCCACGGCGATCCGCTTTGGATCGTAATCGGTCGTCTCCAGATACTCGGCCAGCGTCTTTCCGTGTACATCGCAGAGTGTTCCGTTGATCTGTACCATATGCGTTCCTCCCAAATAAAAAAACGGGAAGCTGCCTGACCGGTCACTTCCCGCAATACTCGCGTATTCCGTTCTCCCTACGTTGGCATTATCCAAATCAGGTTCATGGGTCGAAGGTCACACCTTCCTCTCAGCCTGTCATTCAAGCTCCCCGTTATTTTGTTGTGCCTTTATTATACCTCCGACTTTTTGAAATTCAAGTATTTTCTCATCCGGCACAAGAAATTCATCTTGGCACGCTATAGCAGCCATGATATAATATAGGAAATCCTTTAATTTTTTATAGGGGGATTCTTTCATGCAAACTGTGAAGGGACGCACCGCCGTCATTTCAGGCGGCAGCAACGGCGCAAAATTTGAAATGGTCAAGCAGCTTTTGAAGGACGGCGTAAACGTGGCGCTGTTCGGCCACTTTGCAAAGACCACCAACGCCGCCGTGGAAGAGGCAAAAAAGATCAGCGAGAACATCATCGGCTTTGAATGTGACGTCAACAATCCGCAGGCGGCCGAAGCCTGTCTGAAGCAGGTGGCGGAGCGGTTCGGCGGGATCGACATTCTCATGTCCATGCACGGCGCTCACGCCCAGCCGGGCAAGAGCGACATCGAGGCCATGGACCTCTCCTTCTGGGAGGGCTACATCAACGGTCATATCACCGGCTCTTATGTCCTGATCCGCAGCGCCCTGCCCTATTTAAAGAAGAGCAAGGCCCCCCGTATCCTGTTGGAAACCGCCCCCGTCGCCTTCAACCCGGACGAAGATGTCCTTCCCTATTCCACCGCCAAGGGTGGAGTGGTCGCCCTGTCGAAAGGCTGTGCCCGTCAGCTGGCGAAGTACGGGATCACCGTGAATTGCCTGAACATCGGCCATACGCCCGAGCCGGATACCTCGCCGGAAGAGCTGGAAGCCATGTGCAGAAAGGTACCTCTGGGCCGCTGCTGTACCGGCGCGGACATCGCGTTTGCCGTGGAAACGCTGATCTGCGAAGAGGCGGGCTTTGTGACCGGCGAGGTGTTCAACCTGACCGGCGGCGCATACGTCGGCTGATCCTGCACATTTTTACGGGGGATTCATGCAACATCCCGATTTGTCGTTTCACATTTCAAATAAATCAGAAATCCCTCCTCACGAAGCATGCAGGTTTTGTCCCATTTAAAATGTCAAAAAGTTTGGAAGTCCAATGGATTTCCAAACTTTTTTGATGCTTTCCAGGACTTTGAAAATCATATCTCCCGGCACGCAGACAGTCCGCGTCTCCTGTTTCAAGCGTAGTTTGCGGCATTGACAAGCAGCGGAAAGAATGGGAAAATATGAGCAAAGATACCTTATTATAATGCAGAGAAAGGGTGCGCAATCATGGAAAGTATTCAGAACATACTCACAAGACGATCCATCCGCAGCTTTGAGGACCGCCGCATTTCCGAAGAGGACATGCGAACGATCCTGACCGCCGCCATGAGCGGACCGAGCTGCGCAAATACCCGCGACTGGCAGTTTATCGTGGTCGAGGACAAGGAAACGTTGAATCAGATGGCAGACGCCAACGGTAGGCCCGCCGCTCCTCTGCGCCAGGCGGCGGCCGGCATTCTGATCTGCGGCGATCTGAATAAGGCTTTTCCCCGCGCAAAAGAGTATTGGGTCATTGACGGCGCCATCGCGGGTCAGAATATCTGCCTGGCCGCCCGGGCCCTGGGCATTGGCTCCGTCTGGCTCGGGACCTGGCCCCAGATGGAGCGGGTGGAGAAGCAGGCTGAGCTGTTCCACCTGCCGGAGTCGGTCGTTCCCCACTCGGTCATCGCCCTGGGCTATTCCGAGGAGACGGAAGATGCTGCGGAGAAAGGCTCCTACGACGAGAGCTGCGTCCACTGGGAAAAGTGGTAATGTCTTTATAAGGAGAGAGGTCTCATGATATTTCGTTTCGATCATTTCAATTTCAACGTGCTCGACCTGGAAAAAAGTATCGCGTTCTACAAGGAGGCGTTCGGCCTGGTCCAGCTTTCGGAGATGGAGGCTGAAGACCACTCGTTCAAGATCGTCTTTATGGGCGACGAAAAGACCGGCTTCCGTCTGGAACTGACCTGGCTGCGCGACAGGACCGAGCCCTATAACCTGGGCGATTTGGAGTACCATCTCGCCATCCGCACCGACGATTTCGACGCCGCGTTCAAAAAGCACAAGGAGATGGGCATCGTCTGCTTTGAAAACCCCTCCATGGGCGTCTATTTTGTCAACGATCCGGACGGATACTGGATCGAAGTTTTTCCGCTGTGATCCGCCCCACTTCGAAACGCGCTTGAAAGGCAGGGAAGAACCCTATGATCACGTTAACAAGCAGCTGCCTGCGGGTCGAGATCGCGCAGCCGGGTGAGCACCCCAATGACGGCGTACGCTTTGACCGCGCGGGCTTTATCACGGAAGTGGTTCTGAACAACGAACGCCATTTCTGCGCCAATGAGCCGAAAAATCTGGCGCACCCAAGCACCGGAGGCCGCGGGCTGTGCTGCGAAATGATGCTCGATCTCAGCGCGGAGGCGGCCGTTGGGGAGCGGTATCCCAAATTCGGCGTTGGGCTGATCCGGAAAGAGACCGATGAACCCTACGTCTTCTTTCAGAAATATAATATTGATTACTTCCCGGTGGAGATCGCCTGCACGGAGAACACGGCGGAATTTAAAACCGCTCCCCTTGCGTGCATGGGCTACGCCCTGCGCCAGGGGAAGAAGATCACCGTTACCGGCAACCGCTTGGAAGTGGAATACGAGCTGGAGAACGTGGGAGAGAAGGCCATCTCCCTGGAGGAGTACTGCCACAATTTCCTGAGCATCGACGGCATGGCCATTTCCCCGGACTATGTGCTGGAAACGCCGGGTCTGCGGGACTACGGCAGCCAGCCCATGAAAAACCGTGCGGGCCGGGAGCTGAACCTGATCGGCAAGGGCCGCGGCTTTACCTTCGCCCGGCCGGACCTGGGCGTGTTCGAGTCCAATATTGATCTCAGCGGCATGGCCCGGGAGACTCCCTTTGTCTGGAAGCTCTCCCACAAAGGCGCGAAGGCCCACATTGAGGGGGAGGAGAGTTTTCTCCCCTCCCGGCTGAACATCTGGGGCACCGACCACCTGATCTCCCCGGAATTTATCCACAGGATCGACCTGGCCCCGGGCGAAGCGACCGCCTGGAAACGGACGCTGACCTTCGTGGATGAATTGATGTAAAAACGACCGAAAAGCCCGTACGCAGGGATGCAGCGCGCATCCCTGCGTACGGGCTTTTTCTTATGGTTCCTCCGCTTCCCTTGCCAGCGGATTGCCGCGCTCCGTGTAGCGCACCCGGCGCTCCACAAGGAACACGGCCAGAATGCATCCGAACGAGATGCAGCAGAGCAGGGCTCCCAGAAGCGCGCCCGCCCGGCCGTCGGAGTTCAGAATGGAATGGAGCAAGTACATAAGGGAAAGGACCGCGAGGGAGAGGAAGGAGGGGTAAAGCGCCTGGTGAAACCGGGTCACGCCCTCCTTGTATTGACGGACCGTCATTTCCTGAGGGATGGTACAGTAGTGGAACAGCCCCACCGCCATCCAGCCCAGGGACAGGACCGCCACCGCCTGCGGGAGCGTCACATACCAGACTTTGTTCGCGGGGATGTTCCGGACCGCGCTGACGACCAGGGGCGGCCACGCCAGGAGATACAGCGCCGCAAACAAAATGCGAAAGCAAAGGCGCTTTTTCCCGGACAACTCCTGGATGTAAAACTCGGCAACATAGGTGCGTACAGCTTTTGCGCGCTTTTTGTTTGGGACAGGCTCCGCCGACTCGGTATAGCCCTCAAAGTACCGCTCGTACGCGCGGCTGGGAGGGCGGACCTCTCCATCGGAAAGGCCGCCCTTTTTGTAGCTTTTCAAAAGATTCTCCCGTAAGCTCATCGGTTCCCTCGCTTATTTCAGGCCGAAGAAGTCCATGCCGCGCCGGATGGCGGCGTCCCAGAAATCAAAGTTGTGGGCAAAGGCGTCGGTAATGTCATAGGTGATGCAGTCGATGCCGTGCGCGTCGGTGTATTCTTTGAAGTCCATGAGCGCCCGGTCCCCGCTGCCGCCGGGCAGGTACACACGGGGAGCCCGGCCTTCCCGCGCGGCTTCCAGAAAGCGGGCACGGGTGTGCTCGGGCGAGTCCAGAAAATCACCGACGGTGGGGTATTTTGCGATCAGGTTGACCTCCTTGGTGTGCAGCCCCGCGGGAGGCCCATAGGCGGCGTGGAAGGTCACGGGATCCTCGGTGGCCCTCCTGCGAAAGGCGGCCGCATCCAGATCGCGGTACGGCTCCAGGTAGCTGTAGTCCAGCGGAGGGCTGGACAGTGGAATGATGCCGCCGAACAGCTCGGGATGGAGTGCGCCGTACGCCCACACGGTCTGGCAGCCCATGGAATAGCCGGAGAGGAAATGATCCTCCGGCCGGTCGGAGGCCGGGAACCAGTTTTGGACCATGGGCATCAGCTCTTCAAAGAAGAAGTCCCGGAAGTAATAGCCGTCGGCGAACTCCGGATGGTTGGTAAAGTCGGTATTGGGGGCGTTGGGGATCACGGCGATCACGTTGCGTTCCATGCAGTACCGGGCGATATTGGAATTCCGGATCCAGTCGCGGCCGCCGTTCAGGCCGCCGTGAAACAGCCAGAGCACCTTGTATTTCTGTCCGCCGCTGTAAAACGCGGCGGGGTCGGCGCCGGCGGGCACATTGGGGGTCAGGACGGTCACGGCCGTGGGCCCGGCAAGTCTGACGGAATACAGTTCGATGTTGAATTCAGACATGGCTTTCTCCAGATCTGCCCGGATCAGTCGGCGTCGTCGGGTTTGTCCGCGTATTCGGCATAGAGCTCGGGCAGGAACTTGCCAAGCTGCTGCGCCTCGGTGGTGGTGTGGGTCAGGGCCATGCGGAGCCACTCCTCGGAGAACATATACGCGGGGGTGCTCTCGTCCCGCCAGATCTTTCCGTCCTTCACGCCGTAGCCGATCCACTCGATGGTGACCTTCTCCATGCCGCCGGTAGGACAGGGACGGGACATAGTCAGGCAGAGGTGGGAGCCGGGCAGCTGCTTACCCAGGTGTTCATAGTCATTGCCGTTGATCTCGTAGAAGTTTTCAACAGCGGGATCGATCCACACCCCGGCGTCATTGAGCTTCTTCTCCTCCTCTTCGGAGAGGCCCAGCTCACGCAGATCCACATGGGTGCGGACGGTAAAGAAGAAATTCTGCTTCTCTTTGTCCAGCTCCAGGGCCTCCACAGTGTACACGCCGCCGAACTTATCCTTGCCGTTGACGAAGCCGTGGGTAATGTGGCAGGGGGGACACCAGATCTTATACCGCAGGTTGCCGACGCCCTTGGGCTGGCTCTTGGAGGGGATGTTGATCCAGCGGAAATACCACTGCATCATCTTGGGCGTGGCCGCCGTGTACAGGCTGTAGGTGGCCAGATAACCGGTGCCGTCGTCCATGGTGCGGTAACCGAACACAGGGCGGTCATACTGGCCGGGCACCTGAAGATGCTTTTTCCAGTCTTTGGCCTCCAGGCACTGGTCCTGGCGGAGCGGGCCGTTGTCCATGATCTGCTGGAAAAGGGGTCCCAGGGAGTTGAGGGGCAGGTCGTAGTATTTGCTCAGAGGAAGAGCGCGCTCTTCCGGGGTCAGTTCAGGTCTGTATTCGATTACCATAGATTGAGGTTCCTTTCTGTCGCGGTCTTTGGTTTCGTTGGATGGGGTCAGCCGATCTCCTGCAGGCGGCAGCAGGCGACAAAGTGGTCCTTTGCCACCTCCTGGAGCTGCTGGGGCTGCTGACAGGCCTCGGTCGCGTACGGGCATCGGGGCGCGAAACGGCAGCCGGGCTTGGGATTGATGGCCGTAGTGATCTCTCCCTTCAGCTCAACGCGCCGGACGGGCTTGAAGATGTCGGGCGAGGGGATGGCGGACAGCAGCGCTTTGGTATAGGGGTGCAGCGGGTTCCTGAACAGCTCCTTGGAGGGGCTCTTTTCCACCAGCTGCCCCAGATACATGACGCAGATGTGGTCGGAAATGTGGCGTACCACGGACAGGTCGTGGGTCACGAACATGTAGGACATGCCGGTCTGATCCTGCAGGTCCATCAGGAGGTTCAAAACCTGCGCCTGAATGGAGACGTCCAGGGCGGAGACGGGCTCGTCGCAGACGACGAACTCGGGGTTCAGGGCGAGCGCGCGGGCGATACCCACCCGCTGGCGGCGGCCGCCGTCCAGTTCGTGGGGATACGACATACGCAGGCGCTCATCCACGCCCACCAGCTCCATCAGGCGGTTTGCCTCCGCCTGGATCTCGCTTTTGGAATAGCGGCCGGAAATGGCAAGGGGCTCCTTGATCGTATTATCAATGCGCTTGCGGGGGTCCAGAGAGGAATAGGGGTCCTGGAAGATGATCTGGACCTTTTCACGCAGTTCACGCAGCTCCTTGCCCTTGACATGGGTCACATCCTTGCCGTTCATCAGGACCTGGCCGTCAGTGGCCTCCAGGAGGCGGATAATAGTGCGGCCCAAAGTGGACTTGCCGCAGCCGGACTCGCCGACCACGCCGACGGTCTCGCCCTTGTTGATGGTAAACGAGACGTCGTCCACGGCGTGAACTTGCCCGCCGGAGGTCTTAAAGTATTTTTTCAGATTTTTGACTTCAATCAACGGCTGCATCATCACACCTCCCCAATACGGCAGCATCTGCATTTGTGATCGGGCGAAAGTTCCGTCAGGGGAATGCTGCCGTGACGGCACTCATCCGTGGCGAACGGGCAGCGGGGATGGAAGGCGCAGCCGTCGGGCAGGTTCGCCGGGTCGGGCATGGAGCCGTAGATCGGCTTCAGGCGGTCCACGTCGTCCTCGATGCTGGGCAGGGAATCGAACAGGCCCTTTGTGTACGGGTGCTTCCTGTTGACGAAGATCTCATACTTGGAGCCGTATTCGATGATCTGGCCGGCGTAGACAATGGCGACGTTGTCGCAGTTCTGGGCGACCACGCCCAGGTCGTGGGTGATCAGGATCATGGAGGTGCCGTACTGCTTCTTCAGGTTTGCCATCAGCTCCAGGATCTGGGCCTGAATGGTCACGTCCAGCGCGGTGGTGGGCTCGTCCGCCAGAAGGAGCTCGGGGTTGCAGGCCAGGGCCATGGCGATGACCACACGCTGCTTCATGCCGCCGGAGAACTCGAAGGGATAGTCGTTATAGCGCTTGTGGGAGATCCCCACCAGGTCAAACATCTCACGGGCCTTTTCCCTGGCGACATTAGCGGAGTAATCGTTGTGGAGCAGCAGCCCCTCCTCCACCTGTTTGCCCACGGAAATGACCGGGTTCAGAGCCGTCATGGGGTCCTGGAAGATCATGGCGATCTTTTTGCCGCGCACATGGAGCATGTCGGCCTCCGGCTTTTGCAGCAGCTCCTCACCGTCCAGCCAGATCTCGCCGCCGCGGATCTTGGCGGGGGGATTGGGCAGGATGCGCAGGATGGATTTGGCGATGGTGGTCTTGCCGGCGCCGGTCTCGCCCACCAGAGCCAGGGTCTCGCCCTGCTTCATGTCGAAGGAGACGTCGTTGACGGCGTGGATCACATTCTTTCCGGAGGTGTATTCCACGGTAAGATTCTTCACGGACAGGAATGTTTCGTTACTCATTTCATACACCTCACTTTCTCAGCTTCGGGTCGAGGGCATCCCGCAGGCCGTCGCCCACCAGGTTGGCGGCCAGGACCGTCACGGCGATGAAAATGCCCGGGAAGATGATCATGTAGGGATAGCTCATCATGTAGTTGCGGGCGTCGGACAGCAGCGCGCCCCACTCGGGCGTGGGCGGCTGTACGCCCAGGCCGATGTAGCTCAGGGAGGCGGCCATGGTGATGTTGTCGCCGATGCCCATGGTCAGGCAGACGATCATGGGCGAGATAGTGTTGGGCAGCAGGTGCTTAAACATGATGCTGGCCTTGGAGCAGTTGATGGTCTCGCAGGCCTCCAGATACTCGGCGCCCCGCTCGGACAGGATCTGGGCGCGCATCATGCGCGCGCTGGCCGGGACCTGGCTGATGGACAGCGCCAGCACCGTGTTGAAGAAGCCGTCGCCCAGCGCCACGGACACGATGATGCACAGCAGAATGGAGGGCAGCGCGGAGAGCACGTCCATGGCCCGCATGATGACGGTCTCGATCCAGCCGCCGAAGTAGCCGGCCAGGCAGCCCAGGATGATGGCCACCACAGTGGAGAAAATGGAGGCGGCGAAGCCCAGCGCCAGGGAGTAGCGTCCGCCGTAAAGCAGGCGGGAGAACAGGTCACGGCCCATGGCGTCGGTGCCCATCCAGTGGGCGGCGGAGGGAGCCTGCTTCATGGCGGTCAGATCCAGGTCGTTGGGGCCGTAAGGGGCAATGATGGGAGCCAGAACAGCCGACAGGATCATGATGGCCAGAAGGATCGCGCCCAGCTTCGCGGCAGGGGAGCGGACCGTGCCCTTCAGGATATCCAGAAGCATGGAAGAACGGTGCGCCTTGAGGCTGTTCGCCGGAGCGGAAGCCGCATTCGTCTTTGTCCTCATCATTCTCAGCTCCTTCCACTTGCAAACTTGGCCTTGATCCGCGGGTCAACAGCGGCGTAGGCCAGGTCGACGCAGAGCATAATCAGGGAGATCACCACCGCGAAGAAGAGTACGCAGGCGCGTACGGCGGGGTAATCCCGGGTGTTGATAGCCGTCAGCAGGTACATGCCCACGCCGGGGATGGAGAAGATGGTCTCAATGACCGGAGAGCCCGCGATGACAGCCGCCAGGATCCTGCCGATGTTGGTGATGGTGGGCATCAGGGCGTTGGGGAGCATGTGCTTCCAGATCACCGCGCTCTCCTTCAGGCCCTTGGCCCGGGCGGTGGTGATGTAGTCGGCGCGCAGCACCTCCACGATGCTGTTGCGGCCGAAGCGGGCGTTGACCGCGATGCCGGTAATGGCGCTGGCAATGATGGGCATGATGTAGCACTGCCAGGTGTCGATGCCGTAATTGGGCAGGATCTGCAGCTTGGCCGAGAAGAGGATGATCATCAGCAGGGCAACCCAGAAATTGGGTGCTGAGATGAAAACCATGGCGATCGCCATGACCACGGAGTCCTGCCAGCGTCCGGCGTGGACTCCGGCAAAGATGCCCATGGCAAGGCCGATGACCAGGTTGATGACCATGGCGGCCACGCCGATGATCAGGGTGTAGGGCATCCGGGAGGCCAGCTCCTGGAAGACGGGCGTGCCGTAGGTCCAGGAGTTTCCGAAGTTAAACCGGATGAAGGTGTTGTACATAAAGTTGCCCAGCTGCACCAGGTACGGCTGGTCGATCCCCAGCTTGGCGGCCAGCGCGGCCTTGTCCTCCACGGTGGCGTTGGCGCCCAGAAGGGCGTCGGTGGGGTCGGCGGGCGTGAAATACAGGACGGTGAAGATCAGAAACGCGGTGACGATCACGATCAAAACCGTTGCCAGGAGGCGCTTTACAATAAATTTTCCCATAACGAGACTCCTCAACGTACATGGTCTGATACTGATTTCAAATAAAATGCTTTATTTGAAATCCCGCGTGCTTCGCGCGCTCGTGGCGCACGTGCCGTGCGAATTTGCTCGCCGTATCCGTTTTGGGCGTACACGCGCCGGAGCAGGTGTCTTCCCAAAGCGGACACGGTACAGATATTTGCCAAGCCCCCTCCGACAAAACGTGCCGGAGGGGGCAGGCCTTTACATGACTGCATCCGAGGATGCCTTAAGCATATCGGAAATCAGCCCAGGTTGTACGTGCAGCAGTGCGGCAGGATGACGCTGTCCCAGTAATAGAAACCGGACACGGCGTTGGAGGCCACCGCGGAGGAGTTCATGTACATCAGCACGTAGTGATAGCCCATATCGGTGATGTACTGATACATCTCGGTCAGAGTCTCATCGCCCCAGGTCTCGGCGTTGTTGGCCTTGCCGAACAGCTCCCACAGCTTCTCGTCCACGACGAAGCCGTTGGAATAGGTGCCGCCGAAGTCGGTGGTATTGTACAGGCGGTTCATGGAGTTGACGATGAAGGAGCCGCCGGCGTTGGTGATGTTGATGTCCCACTTGGAGGAATCGGTGCTGTAGGCGCTCTGGATGGCGCTGTCGATGGTCTCGATATCTGACTTGACACCGATCTGCTCCCAGAAGACCTGAACCATGGTGGCCATGTTCTTGTAAGCTTCCTCGTTCAGGCAGGTCATGTGCAGGGTCTGGCCGCTGTAGGAACTGTCCGCCAGCAGGGCCTTAGCCTTCTCCACGTCATAGGTGTTGTAGTAGGTCTCCATGTCTTCCCAGGCATCGACATAGTCGGGGGAGGCGGGGGAGCCGTACGCCTTGGTGGGGGAGGAGCCGTTGATGATGGTGGACAGGGCCTCGCTGTCGATGGCGTAGAACAGAGCCTTGCGCATGTTGGCATCGGGGATGGTCTCGCAGTTGACCAGCATGACATAGATCTCGTTGGTGGGAACGGAGGCGGTGTAATAGTTGGAATCAGCGGCGAACTCCTCAAAGTTCTCGGCGGGGATGTTGGAACTGATATCCAGCTTGCCGGTCTGCAGGCTGATCACGTTCTGCGCGCCCTCGAGAATGATAGGATACTCGATCACATCTGCGTTCTGCAGGCGCATTTCGGTGGGATTGTCATTCCAGTAGTCCTCGTTGACTTCCACGACCACCTTGGAACCGCTGACGTACTCGACCAGCTTGTACGGGCCGGTGGCGACGGGGGAGGTGGCGAACTTGTCCTGATCCCAGGCCGCTTCGGTGTACAGCTGGACGTTGCACAGGACGTGGTCCAGACCGGCGACGGCGGTGTTGGGCTTGTTCCAGGTGAACAGCAGGGTGTAGTCATCGGTCGCCTCGACGCTGGCGAAGTTGTCGAACTTCACGGCGAAGCCGGAGTTGACATAATTCTCATAGCAGAACACGACGTCGTGGGCATTCAGGGGGTTGCCCTCCCAGTCCTTGACGTTGTCGTGGATCTTGACTTCCCAGTGCAGGTCGTCGACCACAGTGTAGCCGGTGGCCACATTGGGAACGTACTCGCCGTTGATGAAGTCAAACAGGGTGTCGTAGATGGCGGCGTAGAAGATCTTGCGCTGGTTGCCCTTGGAGTCCCAGGGCAGCAGGTTCACAGGGTCCGCGGGCAGCGCGGAGTAGACCTTGTCGATACGGCCGTTGCCGTCCGCGTCGCGGGAAGCGCCGGAGTTGTCAGGGGTGTTGGGAGTGTTGGCATTGTCGGAGACGTTGGCGTTGTCAGAGGTCTTGGAGTTGCTGTCAGCGGAGCTGCTGCAGGCAACCAGACCGAACATCATGACAAGAGCCAAAAGCAAAGCGATAGTCTTTTTCATTTTTGTTACTCCTTTTCCTGATAATTTTTCATAATACGGTGCCGCCTCACCTTCCCAAAGCGGCAGCCGTAGTATGCAGATGGGATTCGCCCTTGACGGTCAAATCGAACGCAGCATCATTTTACTCTGCTTTTATTCACTTTTCAATAAATTAGGGCGTAAAATCGGCCCCTGTTTTATGCATTATTTTCCCATATTTATATGAAAAACAAATAAGTGGTCCGGGAGAATGAATTGATTCCGGAATGACAGGATGAGTATAATAAAGAAGAAAACAAGGCCTTGCGGCCTTTCGGCGATCCCCCACATCCATGCAGACAAGCCAGAAAATTCAATCAAATAAAGGAGGTATCCAGGCAAGATGGCCATTGTTCAGAACGTCATTGCATTTACGCAGGTGATGCCGGACGGCCAGCGCTGCACCGCGGCGATCGTCCGTTTTTCCGAGGCGCTTGACCCGAAAAGTGTGACAAAGGACAGCTTCGTGGTGGAAAACAGGACCGTGACGGACGTCTATGCGGGGCTGAAGCCCAACCGCGGGCACCGGGGAGGCGGAAATTACGTCATCATCGAGCTCGATCCCGATGAAGCGGCGGCCGATACCCTGGAGCCGGTCCCGGGGACAAACCGGGCCCGGCTGACCGACGTACACGTGGTGGTCCGGCAAGTCGCCGGCATCAAGACGTGCAGCGGCGCGGACATTCCCGCGTGGAGTGAGAGCATCCGCTCCACCCAGGTCATTAACGACATCGCGGACGATTTCGAAGTGCTGACCTTCCATGACAGGGAGACCGGCATTGACATGCCCTACCGGATGTACGCCCCGGAATTGAAGGAGGGCGAGCAGGCGGGCCTGATCCTGTTTTTCCACGGCGGCGCGGAGATGGGCGACGACAACTACATGCATATCCTGCGCACCCAGGGCGCGCCCATGTGGGCGGAAAAGCAGCAGCAGGAGCGGTTCAAGTGCTTCGTGCTGGCGCCCCAGTACCCCTTCCCGGAGCACAACTGGATCGACCCCGACACCTATGAGGCGGGCAAGTTCCTCCCGGTGGTCTACCGGCTCGTCAAGACCTACGTTCAGACCTGTCCCATCGACACAACGCGGATGTACGCCTCCGGAATGTCCATGGGCGCCATGTGCTGCTGGCTGATCAACTATCGGTATCCCCACATGTTCGCGGCCATGCTGTGCACCGTCGGCCAGGGCGACTATGAGCGCGTGGGCGTTCTGAAGGACAAGCCCATCTGGGCGTGGAACGCGGAGAACGACGACAAATCCGCCGAGGGCATTGCCGAGATCATGAACAGCTTTGAGCTGGAGGGCGCCAAGGTCGTGCGCGAGTTCGTGGACGGAAGTCTCCCCAAAGAAGAGCTGGAGGCGTTCGCGGCTGAATCCCTGAAAAAGGACGCGCACATCCGCCACACTCAGTTTGCCGAGGGAACGCTGGGCGAGGAGTGGGCCCACTACGGCTGGAAGCAGGTCTATCCCAACCAGGTGGTCCGGGACTGGCTGGTCAGCCAGGTCAATGAGAACTACGACGACTCCGAGGCGGAGACGAACATCAAACATGTCCTCTCTCCCGTCATGCTGCCGGTGGACCTTACCTGCAAACAGATCAGTGCCGGCAACCGCCACACGCTGGTCCTGACGGACGAGGGGGTATACGGCTGGGGCAGCAATGTCAACGGCCAGTTGGGCGTCTCCAGGGAAAAGCTGCTTGTGACCCGGGGCAAGCCGGTTCCGGTCTATTTGTCCGGCAAGATCAAAAAGGTCAGCGCCGGAAACAACTTCTCGGCCCTCCTGCTGGAGGATGGGACCGTTCTGACCTGCGGCGACAACGCCAAGGGCCAGCTGGGCATCGGTGAGACGGTCAGCGCGGTCGGCCTGCAGCGGGTCAAGGGCCTGACCGATGTGGTGGACATCGCCACGGGCACCAACGTGCTTCTGGCCCTGCGCGCGGACGGCAGCGTCTGGGCCTGCGGTGACAACAGCACGGGCCAGCTGTGCGACAACACCTACATGAAATCCGCCCTTGCCAAGCCCATCCTCAGCGGCGACGGCATCCATGAATTTACCGGCGCGATCTCCCTCCAGTCCGGTATGCGCACGTACTTTATCGGAAAGGACGACGGCACCTTCTGGGCCGGCGGCAACGGCGAGTACGGCCAGCGCGGCGACGGCAGGGAGGGCCACGGCCCGGCGCCCAAAAAGCCCAGCCTGGTCATCCGGAACGAGCAGGGCGAGCCGCTGGAGAACGTCAGGCAGATGGGCGTCGCCCGCTGCTTTGCCTTCGCCCTGACATATGACGGTGAGGTGTACGGCTGGGGCTGGAACCGCCACGGCGACCTGGGCATGGGCGACGATGTGTACCGCATTATTCCGACCAAGGTAGAAACGCTGAAGGACATCACGGCGATCTCCTGCGGCATGAACCACACCCTGGCCCTGGACAAGGACGGCCGGGTCTGGTCCTGGGGCTACAACCACGTCATGGGCGAGGGCGTCCTCGGCCACGGCGACATGAAGGACCGGGGCATTCCCGAGGTGATCCCCGGACTGCCGAAGATCGTCGATATCAAGGCCGGGTACAACTTCAGCCTGATGCTGGACGAAAACGGCAAGGTCTGGGGCTGCGGCTGCGCCAACAGCGACCGGCTCCTCGGACTGGGCGACTAAATAAAAAACCGGTGTATACCGCGGTATACACCGGTTTTTTATTGACGAATTATAAAAATCTCGCGCTGAGCCACTGATCCACGTAGTCGAACAGGGTCTTGACCGTGTCGCCGAACTCGCCTTCAAAGCGCTCACATTCCTTCTCGGGGAAGAAATCGTGGTTTGCGCCTTCCACAAACGCGATGGTCTTGTCGGCGCTGGCGGCGTTGTTGTAGATGGTCTCGGCCGCCGAGAACTCGTAGCCCGCGGTCATGGCCGCGACCAGCATCGGAACTGTAACGCCCATGACGTTGCCCGGGGTGCAGTTATAGCTGGACTTCCAGTCGATCCCGTGGACCTCGCACGCGTCATAGCCGTATCCGTCCAGCGTGCGGACTGCGTGGGCGTCCAGAAACTTCTTGACCGTGGTGTGCATGGCTCCTATGGCCAGGGACCCGGTCCAGGAGCGCAGATGCTTCGGCTTGCGGACGGTATGGACGATCTCGGTGGTGACCACGCCGTCCTTGTGGAGCAGAGTGCGGGCTTCCTTGGTCCGGCTCAGGAGACGGGGGTCCTGCGGGAAGAGCTTGTTGTTGGGACCGATATGGGACGACCCGGCGATGATCATCGGCTCATCGTCGGCGTACATGCCCTTGCCCGCCTCGATGGCAGCCAGCCGCTCCAGCGCGTAGGCGATGTGGCGGTTGTTCCGGTCGCTCTGGGCCTGGAAGAACCGTTTCAGGAACTCCTCGGAGTAGGTGCAGCCCTCCGGGCTGTAGCCGTTGGCGGGATTGAACATATTCAGGGATTCGTCGATGCGCAGGCCGTTTCCGTCATCCACCACGGCGGGATCCACACCGAACAGCCGCATGGCGCCGTTGCCCCAGTTGGAGTCCAGGCACATCAGCCCGTCGGCCGGGGTGAGCCCGTCCAGGAAATCCGGGCACTTGATCAGCTTTTCGGGGCCCTGGAAGGTTTTGACGCCGTTTTCAGCCAGGTTCTGATAGGCCGACATCAGGGTCGCGCCGCCGCTGTGTCCCATGAGGACGACCTTTTCAATGCCGTCCCGCTTTTTCAGCAGCTCAAAGCCCTGCTTGGCGTCGCACACCTTCATGGAAAGGCTCTGGGAAGGGTCCGCGGTATTGGTGCAGAGGACGGTATATCCGCGTTTCGCCAGCTCCGGGCCGGTGGACTGATCCAGATAGTCATTGTCCGAATGCATGACAAGGACTCCGATATGGCTCTTATCCCCCTTCGTCAAGGGCTCATAGAGCACGCCCGGCATACGGGGACTCGGACGCACAAACGCCGCGCTGTAAAGTTCCTGATTCATAGGAAGCCCCTCCAATCAAAATCTTTTCTTTGCTGATTTTTTATCACATTTTACCACGGGCGCAGGCGGCAATCAATTCATATCCATGCAGTGTGCTATAATGAACCCGTATAAACCTTTTGACGATTCCGGCCGAATCTGCTATGATGAAATTGTACATCCGGTGCATTCGGCACGATACCAGACCGGTGATCGGTCATATGAGGTGCTTCCTATGGATATCAATCTTCTTCAGGAATTCACGGTGCTGGCGCAGTCCAAAACCTTTCTGAATGCTGCGGATATTCTGTTTATCTCTCAGCCGACGCTTTCGCGGCACATCAAAAATCTGGAGGCGGAGCTGGGCGTACCGCTCTTTGAGCGCACCACCCGC
This sequence comes from Oscillospiraceae bacterium, assembly GCA_051867655.1. GTDB lineage: Bacteria > Bacillota > Clostridia > Oscillospirales > Oscillospiraceae > JAJPXI01. Next base: position 15,894 of record JBJDYV010000020.1, on the reverse strand, counting down.
AGCTCCAAGCTCAGCAAATACGGGGATATGCTGTTCCCCTATGCCAAGCAGATCGTCGAGCTCCACAACCAGTTTACCAGCGAGCTGATGGCGGAAAAGCAGGAGCAGCATTCCGCCCTCCGCATCGGCACCATCCCCGCCATGGCTTATTACGGCATCACGGATGTTTTGACGCGTTTCCGGGAGAAGAACCCGAAGATCAAAATGAATATCATTCCAAGCTACAACGTCAGCGTCATCGATATGCTTCAGCGGCACGACTGCGAGGTGGCCTTCGTCCGGGAGCAGGAGTTTGAGCAAAATGACGGCGGCGATGACATTGTGCGTCTCCCGCTTACATCTGATCGTCTTGTTGCCGTGGTCCCCGATTCCCATCCCTTTGCCGAATTGGACTCGATCCATCTGTCGGAATTCAAAAATCAGGATATCATTACCCTTTCGCGTGAGACGGTCATCTGCGAAATCGTCTGTGCCGCCTGCGAAAAAGCGGGATTTGAGCCCAATCTGGTCCTGACGGACCACAATATCGACCACATCATCGACTGTGTCCGGCTGGGCATGGGCGCAGCCCTTCTGATGGACAAGCATGTGGAGGCAAACCGGTCCAACCGCTCCGGCATCAAGGTGCTGGAGGTCCGCCCCGTTACAAGCACACGGATCAGTCTTTGCTATCTGAACCACGCCCGTCTGTCCGACGGAGCGCAGAAATTCATTCAGACATACCGGGAAGAGTTTGGTCAGCAGGAGACGTGATCCGCTGACCGGCAGAGCAAAACAGACCGGCCCGCACAGCGCGGGCCGGTCTGTTTCGCTCTGTAGTCCCGTATCAGCCTTCCGCCTCGATGATCGCCTGGATCTCTTCTGTGGTGGGGAGCGATTCCATCGCGCCCTTCTTCTGCACGCACAGCCAGCCGGCCACGTTGCCGTACCGGAGCGCCCGGCGCACCAACTCCTCCGTCAGATCCGCCGGCGAGGAAACATGGCTGCGCAGCAGGCAGGACAAAAAGCCGCCCCAGAAGGCGTCCCCGGCGCCGGTGGCGTCCACACACACGGCTTTCCGTCCGGGCACGGTGAAGGTCTTGCCCTGATAATAGCAGCGCGCGCCGTCGGCGCCCAGCGTCTCCACCAGGACGGCAATGTTGTAGGCTTTCGCGGCCTGCTCCGGCGGAAGCCCCAGCATGTCTTCCTCCTCCTCGGATATTTTCAGGAAATCCACAAAGGGCAGGATCTCCTTCACCGCGCCGATGCACGCGTCCCGGTCGTCGTTCCACATCAGGTTGCGGTAGTTGACGTCAAAGCTGACCAGCCTGCCCGCCTTGCTGGCCGATTCCAGCGCGTAGCGGGTGGCGTCGGCGGCGGAGCCCTTGGACAGGGAGCAGGAGCCGGCGTGCACCATGTCCGCCCCGACCACGTTGGCGCTGTCCACATCCGCCCGGGTCAGGAACATATCCGCCCCCGGTTTCCGGGCGAAGGTAAAGCTCCGCTCGCCTTCCCCGTTCAGGAAGACGAACGCCATGGTCGTGACCGCCTCGTCCACCAGCGCGGGGCAGAGCACCCTGACCCTGTTTTCCCGCAGCGTGCTGACAAGGAACTTTCCAAAATCGTCGTTGCCCATGCGGCCGCAGAAGCCGACTTCCAGCCCGTTGCGGGCCACGGCCACCGCGACATTTGCGGGGGCCCCTCCGGCCTTGCGGATATAACTCCCCTCTTCCGCGCCGGGAAGAAAGTCGATGAGCATCTCGCCCACACACACCAGATCCATCATGTTTCGCACCTTCCGTCTGAAAATCTTATTTTTTCCCAGCCTTGACAAGCTTTCCCGCCCGCGTTATGATGTCTTCGCATTTCAGACGGGCTGCTGTGCCGGTCAATGAGAGGAGACGATCCCATGAAACGTTCGGAAATCAATGCCGTGATCCAAAAATTTGAAGCGCTTCTGAAAAAATACAGCTTTGCTCTGCCCCCGTACCTGTCCTTCACCCCCGGGGAGTGGGAAAGCAAGGGCCATGCGTACGACGAGATCCGGGAGAATATGCTGGGCTGGGATGTGACCGACTACGGCATGGGCCATTTTGATACGCTGGGTCTGGCCCTGATCACCCTGCGCAACGGAAATGTGAAGAACCCGAAGTACATCAAGACCTATGCCGAGAAGATCATGATGCTGGACGAGGGGCAGATCTCCCCCATGCACTTCCACTGGACCAAGATGGAGGACATCATCAACCGCGGTGGAAACGACGTCCTGTTCCGGCTGTACAACGCCGACCGGGAGACGGAAGAGCTGGCTGATACGGACGTAAAAGTTTTCCGGGACGGCTTCTGCTGCACCGTTCCCGCCGGCAGCGAGGTGGTCCTGAAGCCGGGTGAAAGCCTGACCCTGGAGCCCTACTGCTATCACGAGTTCAGCGTTCCCCAAAACGGCAAAGGCCCTGCCCTGATCGGCGAGGTCTCCATGTGCAACGACGACAACACGGACAACCGTTTTCTGGAGTCCCTGGGCCGGTTCCCCGCCATCGAGGAGGACGAGCCGCCCTACCGCCTTCTGTGCAACGAGTATCCCCCGGCAAAGGACTGACCGGACCCACCGCGTATATGTAAGATTTGGCGAGTTGTTCCTTCGGGGACAGCCCGCCAAATTTTTTCTTCCTATTCCGAAACCAGCGCAGACTTTTTCTTCCAGCGGCCGGACAGGTAGTAGATTGAGCCCAGGATGAAAGGCACCACGCCGGCGATGGCGCTGCCCATCCAGAAGCCAAAGTAGCCCATTCCGAAGGCCAGCCCCAGCAGGAAGGAGAGGCCGATGCGGCCCACAACGCCGTCCATGATGGCCACGGCGAAATTGAACTTGTAATTGCCGCAGCCGCTGGCAAAGCCGTTCATGGAGTCCCGCAGGGCGCTGCAGACCAGGTTGGTGACCGAAACGGGGACGTATTCCATGCAGACACGCAGCACGCTGGGGTCGCTGGTAAAAATCCCGAACACGGTCTTGGGAAAGCAGACGATCACAAGGATGACCACGGAGAAGCAGATGCCGTTCAGCAGGAAGGAGGACTTCAGCACCCGCTTGACCCGCTCGTAGTTGCCCGCCCCGATGTTCTGTCCCACCATGGCGCTGCTCGCCGTGGCGACGGCGTGGCCCATATTGATGCCGACCATATCCACCTTGTTCGCGATGCCGGACACGGCGGAGACGGTCACGCCGTAATCGTTGATCCAGGCGTTGACGATGATTCTGGAGAAGAGGATGGCGGCATAGCGGATGGCCATGGGCACACCCAGCTTGACCAGAGGAGCCAGCTCGGACCTGCGGATGCGGAAGTGGCCGGGGGTGAGGGCAAACCCGAACCGCTCCCGCTTCCTGTAGAGATAGAGCAGAGAGGTCAGGAAGCTGACCGCCTGGGCGATGACGGTAGCCAGGGCCGCGCCGAAGGCTTCCCAGCCTAACCCGGCCACAAAGACCAGGTCCAGGAGCAGGTTGATGACGGAGGCGATGGCAATAAACAGGAAGGGGCGCTTGGAGTCGCCCATGCCACGCAAAATGGCGCTGACCGTGTTATAGCCGTAAATGAAGACCAGGCCGCACATGCAGGTGGTGGAGTAGGACAGGGCCTGGTCCCAGGCCTCGGCGGGGGTGTTCATCAGGCTCAGGATCGGCTGGCGCAGGAGCAGGCAGAGCACCCCCACGCCGACGGCGCAGAGGAACATGAAGGAGGCCATGGTGCCGATAAAATGGGAGAGCCGGTCCCGCAGCCTGGCGCCGAGATACTGGGCAATAATGATCTCACCCGCGCCCGCAAAGCCCTGGCACAGGAAGGTGAGCAGGGAAAGCACGTCGCCGCCGACGGACAGGCCGGACAGGCCCGCTTCGCCCACCACTTGGCCCACCACGGCCATGTCCACCATGCTGTAAACCGCCTGGAGCAGGTTGGACAGGAACAGGGGAATGGCAAAGGTAACTAACTTCCGAAAGACAGGCCCCGTGGTGAAATCGTTGACGAAGGTCTTTGACGATTCCTTTGGCATGACGTCCCCTCCCTCCAGCGTGGTCTGACATTTGTTCAGCAGACATTAGTATACTGGAAAAGAAAGGGCAGCACAAGGGAACAGCTTTTCAAAAGTTGCACAAAAATATGCCGGTCCACATGGGATTTCTCCCAAAAATGGCCCTTCAGGCCGTTTTTGGTTGATTCAGCTATTCACATTTGGTATAATACAGATGCAATATGAAGCCGGGCCTGCCGCTCTTCCGGCATCCGCTGAAACAGGAGGTAAAACCATGGAAACGGCATATCTGAGAGAGTTTCTGGTCATGAGTGAGCTTTGCAATTACACCGCCGCGGCGAATGCCCTGTCCATTTCGCAGCCCACCCTTTACAGGCACATCAAAGGTCTGGAGACGGAGCTCGGTGTCCTTCTTTTTGAACGGCAGGGCAAAAAGATCGTGCTCAGCCGCTTCGGGGAGATGCTGATCCCGCACGCCCAGCGCATTCTGACCGAGACGGACGAGTACGGCAAAAAGCTGGAGGCCGAACTGGCGGGGCACTCCGATACCCTGCGGGTCTTTTCCAATTACTATCTCAACGACTTGGCCTGCAGATTCTTCGAGGACAACCATAAATACAAGATCCTGGCCGTATTCAACGAATCTCTGGATCGGGGCTTTGAGATGCAGGACTGTGAACTGGCTGTCCTGTGCAGCCCGGTCCCGCCCGACGACTCCTATGAATTCGTCGTCTACCGCGAGGATGAAGTAGTCGCGGTGGTCAACGCGTCCCACCCCCTGGCACGCCGGACCTCGGTCCGCCTGGAAGAGCTGCGTGACGAAGATTTCGTGATGCTCTTTTCCGCCGTCAGCGATTTCATCACCCCGTCCTTTTGGATCGCCAGGGTCTATGATTTCTTCCAGCCCAAGGCCGCAATGAAAGCGCGGTACGGAAGCCAGGCCGCGCAGATGGTGGCCCAGGGCTTCGGGATCTCCCTGCTGTTCCGAAGGGCGATCGAGGACGCGCACATTGACAATCTGGCCCTGGTCAGCTTAGACCCGCCGGTTCGCTGTCCGGTGTACTTGTACTGGAAAAAGGACTGCAAGCTGTCGGACGGCGCAAAAAAACTGATCGAATTCGTCCGGAAACAAAACTAGGAGAACGGCGTTTTTATCGAATACCCAGGGCGGACTGCATGGCCAAACTCACCGCGGCAATGGCCGCCCAGCAGCAAAATCCCATCAGGATCGGTTTCCCGCCCGATTTGACCAGTTTGGGCAGGTCGGTATTCAGCCCAATGGCGCCCATGGCCATGACGATGAAGAATTTGCTCACCTTTTTCAGAAAAGCAAACAGGCCGGTCACAAAGGACGCCGCACCTGCGGAGAAAACGCCCAACCCGATGGCGTAATTGCAGAGGGTCGTGATCAGGGAAGCCGCCACAAAATACAGGATGAAGAAGGGGAATATCTTGCCGATCTTTACCCCGCTGCTGCGCTCTTTTTTGGTGCGCCAAAGGGCCAGCACAAGCGTAATGGGAATGATCGCCAAGGTGCGCGTCAGTTTTACGATGGTGGCGGCGTCCAGCACCGCCGAACCCGTGCCGTGGATGCTGTCCCAGGAGGAGGCCGCGGCCGTCACCGAAGAGGTGTCATTGATGGCCGTGCCCGCGAACAGGGCGAAGCCCTCGTTGCTCAGTCCCAGCAAGCCGCCCAGCGTCGGAAAAATCAGCGCAGCGATGATGTTGAACAGGAAAATCACCGAGATGGACTGTGCGATCTCCTCGTCATCCGCCTCGATGACAGGCGCAGTGGCCGCAATGGCGGAACCGCCGCAGATGGAAGAGCCCACGCCCACCAGGACGGAGATCTTTCCCGGGATCTTCAGCGCCTTGCAAAGCACAAAGGAAACGATCAGCGACGTGGCGATCGTGGCGACGATGACGGGCAGGGAGGTCTTCCCCACTGAGATCACGGTGCTGAGATTCAGCCCAAAGCCCAGCAAAACAACGGCATACTGCAGCACCTTTTTGGACGTGAACGTGATGCCCGGTGCAAAATCACCCTTTTCCCTGAAGAACAGGGCGATCACCATTCCGATCAGAATGGCGAACACCGGACCGCCGACTACTTCAAATGCCTGCCCCAGGAACCAGGCAGGTATGGCAATGACCAGGCAGAGCAGGACTCCCTTATACAGGCGTTTACACAAATTCATTTTCTTTTCCCCTTTTGAACCACCGGACCCAGCTTTTTCTGACCGGATCAGTGGTTCCTTTTTCTTTTTAATATTCCCTGAAATAGTATACCATCCCGCTCCGGGGAAAGGAAGTATTCTTTTCTGTTTCGCCCGGAGGGATCCTTGACAAAAAAATTGCAAAGAGTATATAGTTGTTCTGCAAGGAGTGTTGCAAGATGTACCGTGAATGGATGAACCAGTTCCCCACGCGGAAATACGCCAAAAACAGCCGGCTGTTCCTGCAGGGCGACGAGCTGGCATATTGCTACTACCTGCGGTCGGGGATTTGCTCGCAGTTCATCAACTACGAAAACGGCATTGAGGTCGTCACAAAATATTATTTTCCGGGCGAGATGCTGAACATCTGGGGCGTTCTCAAGCACAAGACCGTCTACCCGTCTTCCGTTGTGGCCAAAACGGACATCACCGCCACCGTGATTCCGGTGCCCGCGCTGCGGAAAGAACTGGACGAAAATTTCGATTTTTACCGGTGGGTCGTGGAATTCATCCTGGCCAACAACCAGTACGTCTATCAGCAGTATCAAAAGAAAGCCAAGGGCAACGCAGCCGAGATTTTGTGCTATACGATTCTGGCCCTGAGCCAGGAGGATTCCGACGGCCGGTTTTATCTGTCCAAAGACTTTGCCTTCTGTGACCTGGCCCAGCACCTGCGCATCCACCGGATTACGGTCTCCCACATTTTCAAGGTCCTGCAGGAGGAGAACATCATCCGGAAATGCGACCTGGGCTGGCAGCTTTTGGACATCAATACTCTGGAAGAATACGCCCGGGGAAACCGGATCCTGAACTACAGTGCAAATTGACAAAGACAAAGGGAGCGCCGAAATCAGCGGCGCTCCCTTTGTTTATGCTGGGCAAGGTCGATTCGGCACAAGGACGGCCGCGTTTTAAACCAACAGATCAGCCGATCAGGAGCTTTGCCAGAGGATAGCCGATGAAGGTGTACGCAAAGACCGCAAAGATCGCCAGAGGAATGCCGTATTTCCGGATCTCCTTCGGGCTGTAGTCCGGGGAGCCGTAGCACATGGCGCAGGGCGTGGAGGCCGCCGGAGTCAGCAGGGCAGACGCGAACACGATCATCATGATGTTGATGACAACCGGGGCGGGGCTGATGCCGTAATCGCCCGCGAAGGCCAGGACGACCGGCGTCAGAGCGATGGACATCGATACGTTGTTGCCCAGGTTGGTCAGAATCATGGCCGCCAGAAGGATCAGGAACACGAAGATGATCTCCGGTTTCCCGCCCAGGATGGGGTTGAGTCCGGTCTTGATCGCCGCGACGACGCCCAACTCACTGTCAGCCAGGGCGCTGCCCACGTGCTTGGCGGCGATCATCAGGAACAGGACCTTCCAGATCATGTTGTTCTTGGCGATCTTGTGGAAGTCCAGCGCAGGTTTGCCGTCGATGCGCACAATGCCCAGAATGATCACAAACGCCACGGTCACGCCCAGAGTGCCGATGGTATCCAGCCAGGCGATGGGGGCCAGGTTCTTCAGCCCGCCGACGGACGGGAGCAGAAGCACGATGATGAACAGGGGCAGCGCGAACAGGTAGAGCTTCTGGATCTTGGACATGGGGGGCAGGGGGTTGCGCTGGTTGATCTCGGCCATGGACAGGTTCTTCATCTTGCTGGTGTCGGTCTTGAAGATGCGCATCAGCACGACCAGGGCCGCGATCATGACAACAGCCATAATGGCGCTGAACACCAGATAGGTGATGCCGTTGATGGGATACTTGCCCTCGGTGACCTTTTCATAGACCCGCAGCATTGCCAGGCCGGTGGTCTTGTAGGGCATGGCGCAGTGGCCCAGGCCGGCGCCCAGGAAGGCGGCGCCCCAGATATAGGTCCACAGATTGTCCTCGTGGTGCTTCAGGCCGATCATCACACAGATCTCACCCAGAATGCTCCACATGATCATGATGGACGACTGGGCGTTTGTGGCAAAGGACATCAGGTACGCCGTGGCGCCGATGGCTGCCACCAGCAGACCGGGACGTCCGTTCAGGACCTTGCGGCTCAGGATCCAGCGGGCCACATAGCTCATGGCGCCGGATTCCTTGACCGCGCCGAAGAAGACGAACATCATCATGACCTGGATAAAGGTCTCATCGCCGTAGACCGTGGTCATGGTGGGGATCAGGCCCTCGGCGCCGGCCCCATAATAGCCGCACAGGCCAAAGAGAAATACCGCGATCAGGCTGGGCCAGATGGCGTTGACCGTAGACCACAGGAACAGGGCGCCGATGAAAATGAATATGACACGCATACCCACATCCGTAACGGGCCCGATCCCGGGCAGAACAAAACCGAGGAGCATGATTGCCAATCCAATGAGCGAGAAAATCATTTCGCGTGAAATTTTTTTACGCTGAATCGTTTTCGGTTCCATTTCTTATCCTCCCTATTTGTTTTCGTGTCCTCTGTGCACCGTTTTCCCCTCACTTGCGCCAAATTTTTCGGAAGTTAACAATCACCTCACCGTTTTTCTTTTCAATGGTCTCCATACAGCCCGCCAGCAGCGGGTTCGTATACTTGTAGTCGCTGCGCTTGTGGGCCGCGCGGGTCTCCCGGCGTTCCATCACACATTGGAAGGAGGCTTCTCCCATATCCATCATGTCGAGGACCTCCACCAGGCGCATCAGTTCATGGGCGTTGTCTGCCTGCAGTTCTTCCAGCGCCATTTCCCGCAGCTGGCGCAGATACGTCAGGCCGGCGGTCATCATGGTGCCGGATTTCATGTCTGTACCCAGATAATCCTGCATGATCTGGGCAAGCGCGGCGTTGGCTTCCTTCCAATGGGCGCCGTTTTCCCGGTTGAGAAACGTCTCATAGAGCTCCTGCCGCGCGCGGATCAGCGGATGGTCCTCCACAGCGGCAAAGGGCGTTTCCCGGGCATATTCGGCCGCGTTTTCACCGGCGATGGCCCCGAATACAGCCGCGCAGGTGATACCTCCGCTGGCATTGCCGACGATGTTGCCGGAGGCGTACAATCCGGGAATACTGGCCCGGGCCTTGCTGTCGATCTCGATCCCGCCCCGGGCCAGGCGCAGCCCCGTGGAGCCGAACTCGATCATGCTCTCCTTCAGGGAAATGTTCTTCTGCTCAAAGTAATCCGTCAGGGAGGTCAGGCCTTCGGTCCCGAAGCAGTACTCCATATACTTCAGGTCTTCCTCGGTCATATCGGTGCAGTCCATATAGGTGGGACCGCTGCCGTCCTTCATGCGCGTCTGGAACACGCCGGGCCAGATATTCATCAGCGGATCGCCGTACTCCCGGGTGGGCTTGTCCGCAAACTCACCGACCGGCTTTCCATCCAAACCCGCGATCAAGCCCAGCCATGTGGCTTTTCCGGCGCGTTCGAAATAACGGGGGCTGGCATGACGGCCCAGCAGGTCGCAGTTGCTCAGCCGGGCCCCCGCACGATACGCGATCGCTGCTGCGCACGCATTGGCGGGACAGTGAGTCACATTGAACATATAAGCGGGCGTACCGTTGGGGAACAGGCGCGCATCCGCGCCGCCGGCAGTCATGATCACCGCCTTGGCCTGGAAAACCACCATTTCCGGGACTTCTTCCTGCGTATCGATGCCGATGGCGCCCGTGACCTGCCCATCCGGGCCGGTCAAAAGCTCCGTCACCGTCACGTGGTTGCAGATCCGCACACCCATTTTCCGGGCCACGGAGGTCAGGATCGGCTTCTGCTCCCGTCCGTCGTACTTCAAATGGTACCGCTGCCGGCCGGGGATCGTGTGACCTTCGAAGATGTATGTACCGAACGGCTTCATGGGAATTCCATAGGACTCCCACTTGTGGATGACATCTTCCGAACGCAGCAGCATGGTGCGCAGCAGCCGGCCGTCGCAGTTGGAGCCGATCTGGGTGTCCTGGGTCTCGGCGATGACCCGCTCGAAATCGTCGCCGTGGACGGACGGCATATAGCAGGCAAAGTGATCATTTCCGGTATTTCCATTCCCGGAGCGCCTGGTATCCGCCTTTTCCGCGATCACGACCGCCGCGCCGGCCTCCGCGGCCGAAATGGCGGCCTGCATGCCGCCGACGCCCCCGCCGACCACCAGAACGTCCGCACGGATGATCTCTTTTTGGATCTCTAAAGGTCTCATGCTTTTTCACCTCCCCCGTTTTTGGGATAGTGCAGGACCATGTGCGACAGGGGATACCGCATGGTCACCGCCCCGCTCCCGCACTCGATGACACAGGCCCGGCAATGCCAGCACTCATCCGGGTAGCGCACCGTGACCTCCTCCGCCGGTCCGGCCTGATACAGCACGTTCAAGGGACAGATCTGCACGCAATGGCCACACTTGACACATTTCTTTCGGTTGATTACAGGCGGCACTCTATTTTCCTCCTTACATGACGGATTGAAAGCGGCCCTCCGCTCATTGCTGTACAGATCATACAACATTCCGAAATTCAGCCGTGTAACATATGTTGCATTTTGCCAAAATATTTTTCTCTTCAGTGGAGTTACTTTTTTATTGCCAAAATTATTTTGGTACCTTGACATTTTTTAATTTGTATGGTACCATAATAAAAATTTTAAGGAGGTTTGCCTGATGAGAGAAGCATACAGACAGCACCGGGACTGTGACACCCGTCCTCCCACGGAGCCTGAACAGAACGGCAGCCTGGCCGATCTGCTGGACCGCTGCGGCCATTATTTCGCCCACCGGATCGGCGGCAGCCGCAGAGGGCAGGGCAATGTCATGACGTTTCTTGCCCAGCATCCCGACGTGACCCAGAAGGAGCTGGCGGAGGCGCTGGGTGTCATCCCCGCTTCCCTGAGCGAAGTGTTGATGAAGCTGGAGCGCAAGGGCCTGGTGGAACGAAAAAAAGATGAGAATGACCGCCGTATGGTGCGGGTCAGACTGACGGAAGAGGGCCAAAAAAGCCTGGAGCAGCCGGATGAGGCCCTTTCCGATCCGTTCCAGGCCCTCACCCAGGAGGAACAGGAGACTTTGAAGCAGCTGCTCTCCAAGCTCCTGGCCGACTGGGAAGAGCGCTGCAGTTCCGGGTGGAAAAGGCCGGGCGGCAGGCGCTCCGGACACGGCGACGAGCATCCCGGACACGGCGACGAGCATCCCGGGCACGGCGACGAGCACCCCGGGCACGGAAGAAATTACGGCGGAGAGCGCAGCGGCCGGACTGAGGACCGCCGCGGGCACGGCCGCCGCTGACAGGAGGTTTTCTATGTTTTATGATCAACGTCCCGGCAGAGACTGGGGCGGAGAATGGGGCCGCGAAAGAGGCGGCGGGTCCGGCGGCGGAAAACGCGGCGGGCACGGCGCCGGATACAGCGCTTTGGTGCAGGAGCCCGGCAGCCATCTTTTGTTCATCGGCTCCTACTCCTGCACCCGGCATAAAGGCACCGAACGTCTGCAGCTGCAGCAGGAGGGCAAGCTGAGCTTTCTCTGTCTGCAGGAGATCGACTGGATCACCGGCGATTACCTGACTCAGATTGAAGACGCGGCGGAGGAAGTGGCGCGAATCTACCCGGTCAAGAAGCTGATCCTGTTCGGCGGCTGCCAACTGGAGCTGCTGAACGTGGATTTTGGGCTGCTGACGCAGCAGCTGACGGAAAAAATGGGCATCCCCGTGGAGTTCCATCCGGGGTGCCATCTGGTCGGTTACGGACAGGAAGGAGGACGCGGATGAAAAATCTTTGGACGACGCTGCCCCCCCTGCTGTCCGACAATTTCGGATTGATCGAGGTCGTCAACGCCAGCGACGGCTGCGCGGTCATCGACGACAGTGGAGAGTTCCGGCTTGACGGCAATCACAGCGGACGCGGCGGCGGACGGCGGGGCATGGGTTTTGACGGCAGCAGCGGCAGATACGGCGGACGGGGCGGCTATGACGGCGGCTTCGGCGGTCGCGGCGGCTACGGCGGCGGACGCGGAGGACGCGGCGGCGGAAAAGGCGGCGCGTCCAGGATCGCCGTGTCCGGCGCCAGCTCCCAGGATGTGACCACCGGCACCCGGGAGATCCTGCTGGAGGCGTTCCGGGAGGTGCAGATGCGCTGCGATCCCCGTTTCGTTCTGTTCAGCGCAGGGCCCTGCGGCGCGATGATCGGCACCGATCTGAGCGAGATCGCCGAAACCGTCTCCCGGGACAGTCAGATCCCGGCGGCAGCCGTGGACCTGACGGGCCAAAAGACCTACGATGTGGGAATTTCCAAGACCACCGAAGCCCTGGCAAAGCTGCTGGCGGAACCGGCGGAAAAAACGCCCGGGGCCATCAACATTCTGGGTGCCACCGCTTTGGACTGGGCGGCGGAAGACGTCAGCGGAGTCCGGGACTGGGCCCTCCGCCAGGGCTATCAGGTTCTGGCACAGCCCGGCAGCAGCGTGACCAGCGCACAGCTGGAGGTCATGGGAAAAGCGCAGTTCAACCTGGTCACAACGGTGTCCGGTTTGGCCGCGGCGCGGTATCTGCAGGCCGAATTCGGCACACCCTATGCGGCGGCCGCCCCCTTCGGCCTGGAACAGTGCGGGCGTCTCGCGCAGCTGCTGGAAAGCGGCGGCCAGCCGGAAGATAGCGGGCAGACCGAGGCGGAAGCCCTGATCATCGGCGAACAGTTTACGGCCAATGCCATCCGGGACGCGCTGGAGCGCAAGGGTATCGTCAAGGGCGCGGATGTGGCGACCTTCTTCCTTCTGGACAAGGCTTACGCCCGCAGTGGGGACCGCAAGATCAAGGGAGAGGCCGACGCCAGAGAGCTGCTGAACTCCGGAAAATACCGTCTGATCGTGGCCGATCCCCTGCTGCACCCTCTGCTGCAGGACAGCTGCCGGTGGATCGACCTTCCCCACAGGGCCCTGAACCTCTATACCAAGACGGAAGGGGTTTCGCTGCTGGGGAGCAATCTGGACAACTGGCTGGAGCAGAACATATAAGCGTTCATTGATAAAACAAGGACACGGTGCAGGTTTTTGCACCGTGTCCTTGTTTTATCGGGCAAAGGATCTCATCCTTGGCCATAGTATGCGCTCTTCCCATGCTTGCGCAGATAGTGCTTATCCAGCAGCTCCCGCTGCATCGGGCCGGTCTCAGGGCAAAGCTGGATCGCATGGCAGGCCATGAACGCCACTTCCTCCAGCACCACCGCGTTGTGGACGGCCTCCCCGGCATCCCTGCCCCATGTGAACGGTCCGTGACTGCGGACCAGGACCGCGGGGACGGTCAGGGGATCGGCACCTTGAAACGTCTCAATGATGACGTTCCCGGTCTCTTTCTCGTACTCTCCCGCGATCTCCGCCGGCGTCATGGGCCGGGTGCAGGGGATCTCGCCGTAGAAGTAATCGCCGTGGGTGGTCCCCAGGGGCGGGATGCCCCTGCCCGCCTGGGCAAAGGAGGTCGCCCACCGGGAATGGGTGTGGACAATGCCGCCCAGATCCGGGAAGGCCCGGTACAGCGCCGCGTGGGTGGGTGTGTCGGAGGAGGGCTTGTAATGTCCCTCCACCACGGTTCCGTCCAGATCGACCACTACCATATCGTCCGCGGTCATGCGGTCATACTCCACGCCGCTGGGCTTGATGACGATCAGCCCGGTCTCCCGGTCCAGGGCGGACACATTGCCCCAGGTGAACGTGACCAGTCCGTACTTCGGCAGCAGGAGATTTGCTTCACAAACCTGCTTTTTCAGTTGTTCCAGCATATTCATCCTCCTCAAAGCACTTCGACGGCCCGGCGTTCCACCTCCAGCATGGCCTTGTAGCGCTCCAGCCAGGCGCTGAACCCGGCCACGTCCCGCCCGTCCGGCTCCACCGTCGTGCCGGACACCCCCGCGAAGACCCGGCCACTCAGATAGTCCTCCAGGGATTCGCCCGGCGCCCGGTCAGCCCGGTAGGCAGCCAGCAGAGCCATGCCGTAGGGGCCGCCCTCGCCCGCCGTCTCCATGCAGCAGACCGGGGCATTGCAGGCGGCGGCCAGATACTTCTGCCCCACCACCGGGGTCTTGAACAGGCCGCCGTGTCCGGTCAGGGAGTCGATGGTCACCTTCTCCCCGGCCAGAAGGTCCATGCCGATCTTCAAAGTCGCCAGGGAGGAATAGAGCATGGCGCGGAAGAAGTTTGCCAGACTGAAGGCGCTGTCCGGCCCGCGGGCCACCAAAGGCCGTCCTGCGTCCAGGTGGGTCACGCCCTCGCCGGACAGGTAGCTGCACACCAGCACGCCGCCGCAGTCCGGGTCGCCCTCCAGGCTCTTTTCATAGAGTTTGGTATATAGCTCTCCCACCGACGGTGCCCCGCCGAACAGCGCGGCCGCCTCCCCCAGAACGCCCGCCCAGGCGTTAGAATCGGAGGTGCAGTTGTTGCAGTGGACCATGGCCACCGGCTTTCCCGTCGGTGTGGTAACCAGGTCGATCTCCTCGTAGACCTTTTCCAGCGGCCGCTCCAGCACCACCATAGAAAAGATGGACGTGCCCGCGGACACGTTGCCCGTCCGGGGGGCCACGGAATTGGTGGCCGTCATGCCGGTGCCCGCGTCCCCCTCCGCGGGAGCGAAGGGGATGCCGGGCGGGAGCAGGCCGTCCAACAGGTCACTTCCCCGCCGGGTCAGCGCGCCCGCGTCCTCCCCCGCTGTCAGCACGCCGGGCAGGATGCCGCGCAGCTTCCAGGGAAGATTACGGTCGGACACCAAAGCATCGAATTGTTCCAGCATTCTCTCGTTGTAGCACAGCTTTCCGCTGTCGATGGGGAACATGCCGGAGGCCTCGCCCACGCCGAGGGCGTTGACCCCGGTCAGCATGAAATGCACATACCCCGCCAGCGTCGTAATGTGGGCGATTTGGGCCACGTGCTTTTCCCCGTTCAGGATGGCCTGATACAGGTGGGCGATGCTCCACCGCTGGGGGATGTTGAAGCCGAACAGGGCGGTCAGTTCTTTCGCCGCCGGGCCGGTGCAGGTGTTCTGCCAGGTGCGGAAGGGCACCAGAAGGTTCCAGTTCCTGTCGAAGGCCAGATAGCCGTGCATCATGGCGGAAACGCCCATGGCCGCGATCTTCTCCCGGCCCTCCACCTGCCCCAGGGCGGCTTTCAGGCCCTTCCAGACCTCGTTCAGAGAATAGGTCCAGACGCCGTTTTCATAGGTGCTTTTCCAGGTGTAGTCCCCGGAGGAGACGGGGGCATACCGTTCGTCGATGGCGACCGCCTTGATGCGGGTGGAGCCCAACTCCACCCCCAAATATGCTCTGTCCATCTTATGCGAAGGGATTTTCCGTGGGGTAGGGCAGGCTCTTGGGCTGGTTATAGGCGATGTCCGTCACGCCGAAATACTTGAACACCTCGTACAGGGCCTTGCCGCAGTGGGCGAAGGCCACGGCCCCGTGGTGGGGATAGCGCTTCTGTAAGAGCACATGGCGGTAGAACCGGCCCATTTCAGGGATGGCGAAAATGCCGATGCCGCCGAAGGAGCGTGTGGGCACGGGCAGGACCTCCCCTTCCGCAATGTAGGAGCGCAGATTTCCCTCGCTGTCGCACTGCAGGCGGTAGAAAGTGATGTCAGAGGCGGCGATGTCGCCCTCCAGCGTGCCGCGGGTGAAGTCGGGCTGGCTGTCCGCGGGCTCCAGCAAGCGGTGCTGGATCAGCTGATACTTGACCGCGCAGTCGCCGCACATCTTGCAGCTG
>JBJDYV010000019.1:0-16994 GCA_051867655.1 Oscillospiraceae bacterium | reverse complement strand
TTGCGCACATGGCGCGGGACGATGGCGATCCCCCGCCCGGCGGCGACCCAGAACAGGGCGGTGGAGAGATTGGGGACCTTCAGGCAGCTCAGACGTCCCTGGGTGCTTTTTTCCGTCAGCAGCCAGTTTTGGGCGTAAGGCCCGAAGATCTCGTCGGCATACGGGACGATCAGGGTTTCCCCCGCCAGCTGATGGAGGGCCAGGAGGGATTTGCTCATCAGGGAATGTCCGGGCGGAAGCAGGGCGTAGGTGCCGTGGCTGCGCAGCAGGTGCCGGCTGATCTGAGACGGCAGATGGGGGTAATTGCACGGCGTGAACAAAAAGTCATAGTCGTGGACCAGCTCCAGGGGCGTGTTGGCCGGCTTGACCTCAAGCTGAATGTCGATGTTGGGATAGCGGGCCATGAACTGGCCGACAAAGGAGCTCAGATAGGAGGCGTAGGAAATCTCCACCTCGCAGGCGATGCGGATGCCGCCCTTGACCGGAAGGTTCTGGATGCGTAGCAGGTTCAGCGCCGCATCGCACTTGTTGATCAGCTCCCGGGCCTGCATGGACAGGATGCGGCCGGCCTCGGTCAGGGTGACGCCGTGGGTGGTCCGCCAGAACAGCGTGGTGCCCAGCTCACGCTCCATCTCCTGAATGTGACGGGTCAGGATAGGCTGTGAGATATACAGGGTCTTGGCCGCCTGGGTGTAATTGAGCGTCCGGGACAACACCAGGAATTCGTAGAGCTGCTCCGTGTTCACGGCTGTGGGCCTCCTTTAAGTAGCTGATAAAATCCTGAACGAAGGCATCCACCTCCGAATTGGGGCGCGTCTTGTCATAGAAAAAGCAGGGGGTCGCCGGGTACGGCAGGTCGCTGACGGGGACGCAGACCGTGTTGGGCGGCAGGTCCATCATGGGCGTGGGGCAGAGGATCAGCCCCTTGCCTACGGGGACCAGCAGCTTGTAAAAGAGCAGCGAGGTCTCCCCCTCGTACAGGGTGTAGCGGATCCCGGAGGCGTTCAGGTTGGACAGCTGAAAGTCCCGGATGCAGCTTTCCGCGGTCTTGGGGTAGGGGATAAAGCACGCGCCGTCCAGCTCCCGGATGGAGATGGCGGTCCGGTTGGCCAGCGGGTTCTGCCGGGGCATGAGAACATATTGGTTGGAGGCGGCGATGACGTGCTTGGTCACGTTTTTCGGCTGGTACAGCTCGGTCACGGAGGCGAAATACACATCCACCGCGCCGCTCTGCAGCCCCTCCGAAATGGAGTAGCGGGAGTCGTCCAGCAGCTCCAGGCGGACAGCGGGGTAGGTCAGGTTCAGCCGGTCGAGAAAGGGACCGAGGTGCAGCGGCAGGCCGGACCCGGTGACGGCGATGCGCAGGCTGCGGTAGTAGTGCCGCTGGGCGGCGCGCAGCTCCCGGGTCAGCCGGTTGTAGGAGTCCAGGATCTCCGGCGCGTTGGAGGCCAGGCGCGCCCCCTCCTCCGTCAGGACCAAGTTCTTCCCTTCCCGGACAAACAATGAAATGCCCAGCGATTTTTCAAAGCTGCGAATGCGCGCGCTCAAGGTGGCGGGGGAGACAGACATCTCCTCCGCCGCCTTTTTGATGCTGCCGTTTCGGGCTACGGCAAAGAAGTCTGCCAGACGGGTCAGATCCATTCCACAGTCTCCTTTATAAAAAAGCTGACATAAAAGATAAAAATACAGAGAAAGCCGAGGAGAGATCTTACAGATTTATACGATACATCATCTGCATTAAAATGTCAAGAAATGGCGGGTTCCACAAAAACAAAACGGTTGTTTTGTATAAAACGCAAAACTCTAAAAACAAAAATTTCGAATAACAAAGCAGTGAAAGTGCATTTAAAGAAACTAAAAAGAAGACTACAATCAAAATAGAGGAATCGGTACAACGCAGATCGATACATGAAGGGGGATCTTATGAAAAAGAAACTTGCACTGCTGCTGGCCTTATGTATGCTGGCAGGCTGCCTGACCGCCTGCGGGCAGAGCGGCAAAAAGGACGATGGGGGCAGCAAGCTCATCGGCGTGTGTATGCAGAACATGTCCAGCTCCATCGCCGAGCTGGAGGCGGAAGCCCTGGTGGAGATGTTCGAGCCCCTGGGCTATGACGTCCAGGTCGTCTCCGCCGACGATAGCGTCTCCAACCAGACCCAGCAGATCCAGAACTTCATCCTGATGGATGCCGAAATGCTGGTGGTCCTGCCCTGCGAGATCGAGACGCTGGAGGACTGCCTGCTGGACGCGAAGGAGGCCGGCATCAAGGTCGTCATCAGCGGCGGCACCGGCACCATCTCCGAGGACGCCTACGACGCCGTCTCCTGCGACGACGAGTTCCTGATCGGCATGTTCGTCGCTTCCGCGGCCAAAACCTGGGTGGAGGCCAACATGGACCCCAACGGCGACTGGGACGTGGCGTTCCTGTCCTCCACCATCAGCGACGACGCCAAGGCCCGCTGCGCCGGCGAGGCCCAGATCCTGGAGCCCTGGCTGAAGAACATGGACGGCGAGTACGTGAATCTCATGGGCGACGTGGTCCCCGAGTCCGAGCGCATCGAGAACCCCATCTACTGCGAGATGATCGCCAGCCGCGTGGACAGCTATGACGCGTGCGCCACCGAGATGGACATCTCCGGCGACAACCGCAGCGTCGTGGCCGGTGTACTCACCGACAACGACAAGGTCCGGGTCATCATCGCCTACAACTCCCTGGTCTCCACCGCCGGCAGCCAGTACATCATGGATACCTATCCCAAGAACGAGCAGAAGGAGTTCGCCTTCTTCTCCGGCGGCGTTATGGGCGACGAGTACGAGTATCTGATCGGCGCTGCCTCCGACGAGGCGGGCACGCCCAGCGTGTTCCGGGGCGCCTGCCAGTTCGGCGGCGGCGACGCGGCGGCCACCCTGGCCAACCTGGCCTACAGCGTCATGTTCGGCGAGGCCGGTGTGGATTACGGCAAGTCCAACCCCAACAGCATCGGTCTGTACTTCCCCATCGACCCCTCCGTGAACAACGGCGTGGCCGCCCTGGTCTGCTTCGACACTCCCCGGCAGATCACCAGCTACACCTACGAGGAGATCCTGGCCCAGGAGAACCTGATGGTCTACTGGGATTCCGTCAACGGCTACAACAAGGCGATGCAGGAGAGCGCCGGCGCGCCCGCCGACGTCCCCACGGGCGGAGCCATTGAGGGCGGCACCGCGTACACCAGCATCCAGGCCGGCATCGGCGGCGACGAGGCCCACGAGATCGACCTGATGGACGATGGCACCTGCCGCTTCTCCCTGCCCGGCAACGCCATGATCACCGATGTGTACGCCGGCACCTATTCCATCGCCGCCGACGGTGTGACCGTGTCCATCAAGGGCCTGACCAATGTGGACCCCGCCTCCCCCTATCCCACGCCCGGCCTGTGGAGCTACATCGATGGTACCACCGGCGATGCCGTGATCATCATTGACCCCTCCGCCGGCACCTTCACCCCGGCGGAGGGCGGCGCCGCCGGCGCGCCGGACGCCCCTGTCCCCGATGCTCCCGCTCCCGACGCTCCCGCCGGCGGCACCTACACCTGCGAGCTGGCAGGCATGATGGGCACCGACACCCTGCAGTTTGTGTTGAACGAGGACGGAACCTGCCAGTTCTCCCTGCCCGGCAATCCCGTCATCACCGACGTCTACGCCGGCACCTACACCCGGGACGGCAATGCCGTGGCCGTGACCGGCCTGACCAATGTGGATCCGGCCTCCGAGCACCCCACGCCCGGCCTGTGGAGCTTCATTGACAGCAGCACGGGCGACTGTGCCATCACTGTGGACGACGCCGCAGGCACCTTCACCCCCGTGGAATGAGCCGGCACGCTTTGCCGTGAGAAAGGAGCTGAGCGCGACTCATGCTGAAGCTCGAGCATATCACCAAGACCTATCCCGGCGTCACGGCGCTGGACGATGTCTCCCTGTCCTTTGAGCAGGGTGAGGTCCACGCCATTCTGGGCGAGAACGGTGCGGGCAAGTCCACCCTGATCAAGATCATCGCCGGCGCCATCACGCCGGACCCGGGCGGGACCATCGCCTTTGACGACAACGTCTACAGCCACATGACCCCGGCGCTGTCCGCCCAGAACGGCGTGGCGGTAATCTACCAGG
Source organism: Oscillospiraceae bacterium (assembly GCA_051867655.1). Taxonomy (GTDB): domain Bacteria; phylum Bacillota; class Clostridia; order Oscillospirales; family Oscillospiraceae; genus JAJPXI01. The sequence goes on along the minus strand of JBJDYV010000019.1, from coordinate 12,848 downwards.
ACATCAATCTGGTCACCCCCATGACCGTGGCGGAAAACATCTTCATGGGCCGCAAGATGGGCGGCGTCTACAGCAAGCGCCGTCTGAACAAGCTGGCCCAGGAGCTGTTTGACGAATACGGCTTTGACCTGGACCCGGCCATGCGGGTGGAGCGTCTGTCCCCCGCCAACCAGCAGATGGTGGAGATCGCCCGGGCCATCTCCAACCAGGCAAAGATCATGATTATGGACGAGCCGACGGCGCCGCTGGCGGCCAGCGAGGTGGATCTTCTGTTTTCCATCATCCGCAAGCTGAAGCAGCGCAATGTGACCATCATTTACATCTCCCACCGCATGGACGAGGTGTTCCAGATCACCGAGCGCATCAGTGTTCTGCGTGACGGCTGCTTTGTCAAAACCATCAACACCTGCGACACCAACCGCAAGGAGCTGGTCAGCCTGATGGTGGGCCGGGAGCTGAACGAGAGCTTCCCCACCCGAAACGGCGCGGTGGGCGACGTGATCCTGGAGGCAAAGGACCTGACCGGCAACTCGGTGGAGCACATCAGCTTCCAGCTCCACCGGGGAGAGATCCTGGGCTTCGCCGGTCTGGTGGGGTCCGGCCGCACCGAGACCATGGAACTGCTGTGCGGTGCCAAGAAGCTGGACAGCGGCGAGATCTGGCTCCACGGGAAAAAGGCCTCCATCTCCTCCCCCGCCTCCGCCATCCGGCAGGGTATCGGTCTGATCCCCGAGGACCGCAAGGAGCAGGGCTGCATCCTGTACAACACGGTCAAGTTCAATACCTCCCTGTCCTGCATCGGCAGGCTGACCCGTGCCGGCTTCATCAGCAGCAAAAAGAACACGGCCCTGGCGGAGAAATACCGGGCCAGCCTGCGCATCAAGGTCCCCGGCATCCAGCAGATGGTGGTGAACCTGTCCGGCGGCAATCAGCAGAAGGTGGTCCTGGCCAAAACGCTGGCCGCCGAGCCGGACGTCATCATCTTTGACGAGCCCACCAAGGGCATCGACGTGGGCGCAAAGCAGGAGATCTACAATCTGATGAACCAGCTGGTCGAAAGCGGAAAGGCGATCATCATGGTGTCCTCCGATATGGAGGAGATCCTGGGCATGTCCGACCGGATCATCGTCCTGTATGAGGGGATGCTCTCCGGCGAGCTGAGCCGGGAGGAGTTTTCCCAGGAAAATGTGCTGCATTTGGCCTCAGGTCTGCAAAAGGAGGGTGCGTAAGCCGATGAAAGAGAACAACACGGGCGCAAAGCTCAGATCCGCCGGCCGCTACTTATACCAGGAGGGAACTGTCTACATCATTCTGGTGGCGCTGGTCATTTTCTTTACGATTTTTAATCCCAATTTCCTGTCCGCACGGAACATTTATAACCTGATCACCCAGAGCACCTACATCATCATCTGCGGCATGGGCATCTGCTTCGTCATGATCAGCGGCGGTATCGACCTGTCCGTGGGCAACCAGATGGCGGTGTGCGGCTGCGCGGCCGGCATCATCATGGTGGAGACCGACCTCCCCTTCTGGATCGTCTGGCCCGTGGCCATGGTCCTGGGCTTCCTGATGGGCTTTCTAAACGGCATCATCGCGTCTAAGCTCAAGCTGTTCCCCCTGGTGGTCACCATCGCCACCAGCGAGGTGTTCAAGGGCATCGCCTACACCATGACCTCGTCCAAGTCCTACTCCGGCATGCCCGACGGCTTCCGGGCCCTGTACAAGACCAAGTTCCTGGGCCTGCCCCTGGACGTGTACCTGTGCATCATCATCGTGGTGATCACCTGGATCATCCTGAACAAGACCCACTTCGGCCGCGACGTGCTGGCCATCGGCGGCAACAAGGAGTGCGCCCGCCTGTCCGGCATCAAGGCCGACCTGATCCAGACCATGTGCTTCGCGCTGACCGGCGTGATCTTCGCCATCGCCACCATGGATATGCTGGCCCAGCAGAACATGACCTCCGCCACCACCGGCCCGGGCACCGAGATCACCTGCCTGACCGCCGCCATCATCGGCGGCATCAGCATGAAGGGCGGCAAGGGCAACGTGGTGGGCATGGTGGCCGGCATCATGGTCATGCAGATGATCGCCAACGGCATGCAGCTGGCCCACTGGGGCACCTACACCCAGTACATCGTCAAGGGCATCATTCTGATCCTGGCCATTGCCTTCGACGCACTGAAGAACCGGCCCAAGCCCGCCGTGCGCATCCACAAGGAGAAAGAGCCGGCGCAGGTCGGCCAGGCTTGAGAACGGGAGGCAGCACACATGAAAGATCTACCCCATCTCCCCCCGCAGGGAAAGCCTCCCCTGGACAAGGGCGGCCCCGGCGCTCCGCCCCCCGGCTGGAAGCCACCCATGGCGGACATCAGCTGGGTCAAGCGCAAGTTTTTGGACGTCCCTTACGCGACTGCCAGCAAAGCGCAGTGCCTGGACCTGTACCTTCCCGAGGAGGGGGACGGCCCCTTCCCGCTGCTGATCCACATCCACGGCGGCGGCTTTGCCCTGGGCGACAAGCGGGACGACCACATGGACGCCTACCTGACCGGCATCAGGCGGGGCATGGCTGTGGCGTCCGTGGAATACCGCCTCAGCGGAGAGGCCGCCTTCCCCGCGGCGGTGCTGGACTGCCGGGAGGCCCTGCGCTATCTGGCCGCCCACGCCGCCCGGTTCTCCGTTGACCCTAACCGGATCGCGGTCATCGGCGGCTCCGCCGGCGGCAATCTGGCCGCCATGCTGGGCATGAACATCCCCAACGGCGCGTTTCCCGGCGAGGAGGGCGGCACCTATGCCCCGCTGCCCGTGGTGCGGGCGGCCATCGACCAGTTTGGCCCCATGAACTTCAAGTCCATGGATGAGCAGGCCCGGCGCAACGGCGTCAGCATCGCCGACCACGACGAACCCTTCTCCCCGGAATCCCAATACCTGGGGATGCCCGTGGCTGTGGCGTCCCAGGAGGTCTGCGACCGGGCCAACCCCGCCTCCTACGCAGGAGCGGCCATGTGCGCCCTGCTGGTGCAGCACGGCACGGCCGACAAGCTGGTCCCCTATGCCCAGTCCGAGGAATTCGTGGCTACCCTGCGGGCAAAGGGCTTGGGCGAGCGCGTCACCTTCGTTCCCATCGAGGGAGCGGACCATGAGGATAAGCTGTTTGTCGCCGATGAAAACATGAACCTTGTGTTCGACTTTATCGCCGCGCAGCTTCATTGACCGCAAGGCGCATTGAAACCGAAGCTGTGTTTCAATGCGCCTTGCCTTAGAAAGGAGATCCTGCCCATGGGACCGATCAAGGGCATCCTATTTGATCTGGACGGCGTTCTGGTCTTCACGGACCGCTATCACTACCTGGCGTGGAAGAAGATCGCAGACAAGCTGGGCATCTATTTTGACGAGACCATCAACAACCGTCTGCGGGGCGTCAGCCGGATGGACAGCCTGGAGATCGTGCTGGAGCGCTATGAGGGCCCGGCCCTGAGCCGGGAGGACAAGGAGCGCCTGGCCGGGGAGAAAAACGAGTCCTACCGCGCCCTCCTGCGGGAAATGACGCCGGAGAGCGTGTCCCCCGAGGTGCGCAGCACCCTGACAGTGCTGCGGCAGCGGGGGTACCGGCTGGCCATCGGCTCCTCCAGCAAGAACGCCAAAACCATTCTCAGTCTGGTGGGCCTGACGGAGCAGTTCGACGCCATATCCGACGGCACCAACATCACCCGCTCCAAGCCCGACCCGGAGGTGTTCCTGAAAGCCGCAGAGTTCCTCGGCTTGCCCCCCGCCCAGTGCGCTGTGGTGGAGGACGCCTGCGCCGGCATCGACGCCGCCCGCGCCGGCGGGATGACGGCGGTGGGGATCGGCGACGCCGCCGGATATGACCGGGCGACCTTCCGGATCGATTCGTTTGAGGACCTGCTGGCCCTGTTTCCCTGATTTTATAAGGAGGAATTGATAATGAAAAAGATCCTTGCCGCACTGCTTGCCCTGTGTATGGCATTCAGCCTGGCCGCCTGCGGCACGGCTGAAAAACCCGAGCAGTCCAACGCGCCTGTGGAAAACAGCGCGCCCCCCGCGCCCTCCCAGGGGAGCCCTGCCCCAGAGGTGGCCGGCACCTACACCTTTACGGAGTCCGCCATGGGCGGCCAGTTCACCGTGGACTGGACCCTGACCCTGAACGAGGACGGCACCTATGTGATCCTGGAGAAGAACCCCTTTATGGGCGACCTGACCTATGAGGGGACCTACACTGTAGAAGACGGCGTGGTCATCACCGGCCCCTTTGAGGGCGAGCCCCCCAAGGCGGAATTCTTTGATGCCGACAAATCCTGCAAATGGACCCTGGACGGCGACCGCTGTATCTTCGTGAATTACGACGCCGGCGATGCCCCTGCCCCGGGCGGTGCGGAGACCGGGAACCTGAAAAACGTGGCCTACGCCACCACGTCCGGCGCACAGGTATGCGACATCTACCAGCCCGCGGGCGTGGAAAAGGCCCCCGTCATCGTGCTGGTCCACGGCGGCGGTTTCCTGTTCGGCGACCAGGGCATGACCATCCTGCAGCCGGTCATTGACGCCGCCCTGGCCAACGGTTACGCCGTGGTCAGCGTGGACTACCGCAAGTCCTCCGAAGCGGTGTTCCCGGCGGCCCTGGCCGATGTGAAAGCAGCGGTGCGCTTTGTCCGCGCCCACGCCATGGAGTACGGCTTTGACCCGGAGCATATCGCCGTCTGGGGTGAGTCCGCCGGCGCTTACCTGTCCCTGATGACCTCCCTGACCCCCGATGCGGCGCAGCTCAACGGCGACGTGACCGACTATGAGGGTCTGCCCAGCGGCGTTTCCGCCCTGGTCAGCTTCTACGCCCCCGTGGAGTTCTACACCATGTACGCGGAGAAGGACGCCCTGAACGGCACCGATGCCGCGGCCGCTTCTGCCGCCGCCTCCTTTGAGTCCAAGTTCCTGGGCCAGGACATTCTGGCAGACAAAGCGGCAACCGACGCCACCTACTGGGAGACCTACGCAGATCAGCTGCCCTCCGACCTGAAGGTCTGGATCCAGGCCGGCAGCGCCGACCAAAGAGTCCCCTATACCCAGTCGGAAAACTTTGCCTCCCGCCTGGCCGGTTATCTGGGCGAGGAAAACGTGCGGTTCGGCCTTATTGAGGGCGCCGACCACGAGGACGACCTGTTCTATACTGAAGAGAACCTGGCTGATGTCTTCGCCTGGCTGGACGGCATCATGAAGTAAGGAGAACCGCCATGATCGATCTGTCCGCAAATCCCTTCTATTTGAAGGAAGAACAGATCCGCTGGGTGGAGAACACCCTGGCGGAAATGACCCGGGAGCAGAAGGTCGGGCAACTGTTCTGCGTCCTGGGCGGCGAGTACGAGCCTGAAAAGCTGGAAGAAATGGTGCGGGAGGGCCGCATCGGCGGGATCCTGTTCCGCCCCGTGGTCCCCGCCGCACAGATTCGGGCCGATTATGAGCGGCTGGACGCGCTGGCCTCCATTCCGCTGCTAAAGGCGGCCAATCTGGAGGAGGGCGGCTCCGGCGGCGCCAGCGACGGCACCCTGTTCGGCTGGCCCATGCTGACCGCCGCCGCCCACAGTGAGGAGATGGTGGAGCGGTTCGGCCAGGTGTGCGGCGTGGAAGGCCGCGCCATGGGCGTCAACTGGACCTTCTCCCCGGTGTGCGATCTGGACCTGAACTACCTGAATCCCATCACCAATGTCCGCACCTTCGGCAGCGACAGGGAGGCGGTCCGGAAAAATACCGCCCTCTATGTGAAGGCCGTGCAGGAATGCGGCCTCGCCGCCTGCGCCAAGCACTTTCCCGGCGACGGCGTGGACTACCGCGACCACCATCTGCACCCCACCTACAACTCCCTGTCCGCCCGGGAGTGGTACGACAGCTACGGCGCGATCTACCGGGAACTGATTTCCCAGGGACTTTTGAGCATTATGGCAGGCCACATCGTCCAGCCCAACGTGGCCATGGACATCAACCCGTCGCTGACTCCGGCGCAATGTCTGCCCGCATCGTTGAGCCGGGAACTGCTGACCGGAGTCCTGCGGGAAAAATACGGCTTCAACGGCGTCATCACCACCGATGCCACCATCATGGGCGGCTACTGCATGGCCATGGAGCGCGGGAAGGCCATCCCCGGCTCTATCATGGCGGGCAGCGATATGCTGGTGTTCAGCACCGACATTGACGAGGACTATTATTCCATGCTGGAGGGCCTGAACAGCGGCCTGCTGACCCCGGAGCGGCTGGACGAGGCGGTGACGCGCATTCTGGCGCTGAAAGCGAAGGTCTGCTTCCGGGAGCCGGGGACGGAGACGGTACCCGGCCGCCAATGGCACCGGGAGTGCGCCGACCGGGCCATCACGCTGGTGAAGGCCATCCAGCCGGACGCCCTGCCGGTCACGCCGGACCGCTACCCGGTGATCCGGCTGATCACCCTGGGCAAGGACGACATTTTGGACGGCAGCGTGAAGGAGATCACCACGCAGTGCCTGGAGCAGGCCGGGTTCCGGGTGGAGCATTACGACCCCTTTGCCGACGATCTGCACGGCAGCGGCGCGCTGGACCGGAAGCGCCTGACCCTCTATATGAGCAACTATGAGCAGGCCAGCAACCAGACCGTGGTGCGGATCAACTGGTGCCCCAAGCACGCGCTGGATATGCCCCGGTTCGTCTGGGAGGAGACCAGCATCTTCGTCTCGCTGGCCAATCCGTACCATCTGCAGGACGTGCCGCGAATCAAAACCTACATCAACGCCTATACGGCCACCCGGGACACCATCGAGCTGGTCCTGGAAAAGCTGATGGGCAAGAGCCCCTTCTGGGGGCGCAGCCCCGTGGACCCCTTCTGCGGTCTGCCGGACACCCGACTGTAAGGAGTTGAGCAATGATGATGGAACCTGTTTCTGTTTTAAACCGCTCCATGGATCTGGGCGAGTGCCGGGACAAATGGACCTTTGACGCGCCCCGGAACTGCTGGTGTCTGGAGGACATTCTCTACACGGAAAAGGCCGACGTGCCCAAGTTCCAGCGTCTGAGCATCTTTGTGCCCAAGGCGTATCTGAACGGGGACGGAACGGTCAACGAGGCGGGCACGGTGGGAGGCTATACCGCCCGGACCGTGCCGGTGGTCTTTGAAAACAACTCCGCCGGATACATGCAGATGCCCCACGTCTGGCTGGACGGTCCCCGGTGCTACGCCAAGCAGTACCTGGACCACGGGCTGGTCTATGTATCCTGCGGCTGCCGGGGCCGGGAATCCCGGAACGCCCAGGGCGAGCTGGTGGGCAAGGCGCCGGCCTCCCTGGTGGATCTGAAGACCGCCCTGCGCTTCCTGCGCCACAACCGCTCCGTGCTGCCCGGCGACTGGGACAAGATCATCAGCGTGGGATGGAGCGCAGGCGGCGCCATGAGCAGCCTTCTGGCCGTTTCCGGCGATAATGAGCGGTTTGTGCCCTATTTAAAAGAAAACGGCGCTTTCCTGGAGGAAAGCGACCACGTGTACGCGGCGCAGATCTACTGCCCCATTGTGGATCTGGAGCACGCCGATCAGGCCTATGAGTGGATGTTCCGGGCGGACAAGACCTGCGAGGACTCCCCCGCCGGCCCCGCTGAGACCATGACGCCTTTCAAGGAGGCCCTGTCCCGGGAACTGGCCGACCAGTACATCGCCTATTTCAACGGTCTGGGGCTTGTGGATCCCGACAACGGCCAGCGGCTGACGCTGGGGGCGGACGGGCGCAGCGGGAGCGCCTACAACTATCTCATGGCCTGTCTGGACCGCTCGGCCACAGATTTCCTGCGCCGCCTGTCCGCCGGAACGCTCCCCCAGAGCTATTCCGTTTCCGACTATCTGGCCGGAAACTACACCTTTGAAGCCCCGGCCCCCGCGCCCGGCCCGGGCAAGGACCCCGGCGCCCACCACGCGGGGCCGGGCGAGGCGCTGCCCGATCTGCCCCAGCCGCCCGGCGCTCCGGGCGGAAAGCTGAGCGCTCCCCCAAGTCTGGGCAATCTGGTGTCCCGTCCGCCTAAGGGCGTCCCCTTCCGGGGATTCACCCCGCCCATGCAGACCTGTCGGGGCGCCGACAAGAGCACATGGCTCGCTTGGGACGGGGAAAAGGCCGCGGTCTCCGGCCTGGACGATTATGTTCTGAACCACCGCCGGCGCATGAAGCCCTGCACCGCCTTTGACAAGCTGGAGATGGACAGCGGAGAGAACCAGGCCTTCGGCAGCCCGGAGCGGGACTATGTCCACTTCAATCCCGCCATTGCCGCGGCGCTTGAGCAGTTGAAAGACCGCTTCCCCGGGGAATATGCCCGCTACCATGCCGCCTTTTCCGCCGCAGCGGACGACCCCGCTCTGGCGGAGCGGGTGGCCCTGACCAATCCCCTGACCTTCATCGGCACTGATGAGAAAAGCCGCCAGGCCCGGCATTACCGGATCCGCGTGGGTGCCAGTGACGCGGACACCGCTCTCAGCGTGTCCATGACGCTGGCGCTGAAGCTGGCCAACGCCTGGTGCGGGACCGTGGACTACGCCATGGTCTGGGATCAGCCCCACAGCGAGGCCGACTACCCCGGCGAGGTCCTTACCTGGATCGATCATATTTGCAAATAAGATCGGCTTCTGGCAGGCGGGCTCCGCCCTATAAAAACCTTGAAAATTTTTTTCCAAATGTCAGTTTGGCCGCCAATCCATTGGTGTTCAAGGGTTTTGGACGCTTTTTTCTCCAAAATCAGCAGGCCGCGCATGCTGCTTTCTCCACTGTATCCACCCGCTGATTTTCTGTCGTGAGTCAGCGTGTGGGTCAGTGGGTCAACGCACTCATGCTGTTGTACTATGCTCTGTGCGTCGAGATGTTTGCCACAGGACCTGCTGACAGCCCGCCCACCAGATTGTGGAGGACTATATCAACAAAATGAAGGGAAACAATTTGAAATTTTCTCGACACATCATTACCACCTGATTGAGAACGCATAACCTTCAGGTGGTTTTCTGTTTTTGTGCCGTTTTACGGACGGTGACAGCCGCTGGGCGCGGTAGAGCTGCAGAAAATATCCCTGGTCGCACTGCATTTGCTTTAATCTGCAGAACCGCTACCTTTGTTGAGGTGCGTAACAACGCAGAACTTGCGCCGCTATAAACAAAGAAAAGCCTTGAATGCTTTGGGGCAATATATGAACTATCGAATAACATACAGATAGCTGTCGAACTTGCCTCCAGTGTGGATGATATGACTGCCGCAGTTCACATCGTGGGGCATATTCGCGGTTTCTACATAGCTGCCGGAATTCCCGAACATGGGAGCGCCACCAATGGTGACCATTTCCGGATTTTCGTCCGGCATGTAGGTGTAGCCCTCCTTCGGCAGTTCGAGCTTCGCCATTTTCAGTTTGAACGGTCTGATCCACATCTTTGGGGAGATCACCGTCACGCAGGTGGTGCAGTATGCAGGAAACGCCGGAACAAATGCAGGAATTGCTGGAAACACAAAAGATGTAACAAAGCGCCCTTGACCGTTCAAAACGAACAGGCAAGGGCGTTATTGCTTAGAAACAAATATTTTTTAATGAAATAGACCTTATCCGGATCGGTAAACAGCGCAGGATGACAAGACGCAGGGCAAACGGCGATCATAGAGAGCAAGGCCTGGATACGGCGCGGTCGGATTGTTTGCCGTGGCCGGCACTTTGTGACATTATCACGGAATCTATTGGAAAAGGCGGTTATAATGAGGCCATCGGAAAAAACAATCAAGGAGGAAGAAATAATGTCTGTTGTCAATATCACAAAAAACAATTTCCGTGAGGAAGTTGTACATTCCGATAAGCCCGTCCTGTTGGACTTTTGGGCAAGCTGGTGCGGCCCCTGCCGGATGGTCAGCCCCATTGTGGATGAGATCGCGGCCGAGCGCAATGATGTCAAAGTGGGTAAGATCAATGTGGACGAACAGCCGGAGCTGGCTGGCCAGTTCGGTGTTATGAGCATCCCCACATTGGTGGTGATGAAGGACGGTAAGATCATCAATCAAATGGTGGGCGCAAGGCCAAAGAGCCAGATTTTGACCATGCTGTAAGGAGGTGCTAATATGGGCCTCTTTGATTTCCTGAAAGCACCTGACATCAATCAGGGCGTGAACAAATATAAGTCCACGCCGGGTGCCGTCCTGCTGGATGTCCGAACACCGCAGGAATACCGGGAAGGCCATATCCCCGGCAGCAAAAATGTTCCGTTGCAAACTATTGACAATGTGGCATCTGTGGCCGACAATCAGGATATCCCCCTGTTTCTCTACTGTTACAGCGGTGCCAGAAGCCGCCAGGCTGTGAGAGCGTTGCAGAGGATGGGATACACCAACGTCAAAAACATCGGCGGCATCGCCGCTTACGCAGGAAAGGTGGAGCACTGATATGAAAGTCGTCATTGTGGGCGGCGTGGCGGGCGGCGCCACTGCCGCAGCCCGCATCCGCAGGCTGGACGAGCAGGCCGAGATCGTGGTTTTTGAACGGTCGGGTTATATTTCCTACGCCAACTGCGGTTTGCCCTACTACATCGGAAATGTAATCACCGATCCCGAGGAGTTGACGCTCCAGACTCCCGAGAGCTTCTTTTCCCGTTTCCGGGTCGAAATGAAGGTGCGCCATGAGGTCACCGCTATCAATCCCGACAAAAAGACGGTCTCCGTGACAAATCTGGAGACCGGGGAGGCATTTGAGGAGAGCTACGACAAGCTGCTCCTCTCTCCCGGCGCAAAGCCTACCCAGCCCCGGCTCCCGGGCATAGGGCTGGACAAGCTGTTCACCCTGCGCACAGTGGAGGATACCTTCCGCATCAAGGCGTACATCAACGAAAACCATCCCAAGTCCGCTGTGCTGGCGGGCGGTGGTTTCATCGGCCTGGAACTGGCGGAAAACCTGCGGGAACTGGGGATGGAGGTCACCATCGTCCAGCGACCCAAGCAACTGATGAATCCCTTCGACGCTGATATGGCATCTTTTATCCACAGTGAAATGCGCAGGCGCGGCGTCAGGTTGGCTCTCGGCCATACCGTGGAGGGCTTTGCGGAAAAGGACGGCGGCGTGGATGTCCTTTTGAAAGACGAGGCCCCGCTCCATGCTGACATGGTCGTGCTGGCCATCGGTGTTTCTCCGGATACCCACCTCGCTCAAGAGGCCGGCCTGGAACTGGGCATCAAGGGCAGCATCATGGTCAACGACCGGATGGAGACCTCCGCCAACGACATCTACGCCGTGGGCGACGCGGTTCAGGTGAAGCACTTCGTCACCGGGCAGGACGCCCTGATCTCCCTGGCGGGCCCCGCAAATAAGCAGGGCCGCATCGCGGCTGACAATATCTGCGGTGGCGACAGCCACTATTTTGGCAGCCAGGGCAGTTCAGTCATCAAGGTGTTCGACATGACCGCCGCTGCCACCGGTATCAACGAGACCAACGCGAAAAAAGCAGGGCTGAATGTGGACAAGGTTATCCTCTCTCCCATGAGTCACGCGGGCTACTACCCCGGCGGCAAGGTGATGACGATGAAGGTGGTCTTTGAGAAGGAGACCTGCCGCCTGCTGGGCGCCCAGATCGTGGGCTATGAAGGCGTGGACAAGCGTATCGATGTGCTGGCCACGGCCATCCGCGCCGGACTGAAGGCTACGGAACTGAAGGACCTGGACCTGGCCTACGCGCCGCCCTATTCCTCCGCCAAGGACCCGGTCAACATGGCGGGCTTTATGATCGAGAACATCGCCAGCGGCGGCCTGAAACAGTGGCACCTGGAGGACGCGGCGAAGCTGCCCCGGGACGGCAGCGTGACGCTGCTGGATACCCGCACGGCAGGGGAGTTTTCCCATGGGCATATCGACGGCTTTTCCAATATCCCGGTGGACGAGCTGCGGGAGCGGCTGGGCGAGCTGGACAAGGGTAAGCCGGTGTATGTCATCTGCCAGAGCGGTCTGCGCAGCTACATCGCCTGCCGCATCCTGGCCGGGAACGGATTTGAATGTTATAATTTCTCCGGCGGTTTCCGGTTTTATGATGCGGTGATGAACGACCACTGTCTGATCGAATCAGCCACCGCCTGCGGGATGGACCGGTAAGCAAAAAAGAACATCCTCCTGCGTTTTGCCGGGGGCTCGTAAAACAGGTTTAACCTGAAATTACGAAATGAGCATCTGTCAGGCAGGGGCGGTCAACGAAAAACGCACCATATTCAGCTTCGAAGGCTGAGTATGGTGTGTTTTTCTGCCTGTTTACGATTTGTACTTGCCTTTTCCATATTCTTGTATCGAGCAAAGACCAGAAGGCGGGAGGCCAGAAGTGTGCAATTCTCGCTTGGCCGCACAGCTCACACTATGAAATTTGTGAGTGACTCATAAACTTGCTAATATCTTGTTCGGCATGAGTCAATCTCCTATAATGAGTATGCTGAAACAAGCAAATTTGATTTCGGAGGTATTTCTGATGCTGAACGAAAATGTTATGAAGCTGCTGAAAGCAAGTATGTGGGATCTGGCTACATGCTCTAACGGCGAGCCCAACGTAGTTCCCGTTGCGTTCAAGGACGTGACAGAAGACGGCAAGCTGGCGGTGGGTGATGTGTTTTTGGAGACCACCCTGAAGAACATCCGGTTGAGCGGTGGAAAGATCGCCGTCTCTGTCTATGATGCGCAGAATCTTCAGGGCTATCAGGTCAAGGGTACGGCGGAGTATGTCACCGAGGGCAAGATCGTGGAAAACTTCAAGGCTATGGTTGAAAAGATGTTCAACGGCGCCGTCACGGCAAAGGGTGCGCTGATCATCACGCCGGAGAAGGTGATCGTCACCACTC